>DASSVP010000189.1:0-54639 GCA_035705985.1 Thermoleophilaceae bacterium | reverse complement strand
CGCTCGGCCTTCACGACGTCGTAAGAGACCGCTGGCCCGGCGAGCGGGTCTTCTCCTACTGGGACTACCGCGCCGGCATGTTCCACCAGGATCTCGGCATGCGCATCGACCTCGTGCTCGCCGGCGCGCCGGTGGCCGAGCGCGTCAAGGCGGCCTGGATCGACCGCCACGCCCGGAAGGGCAGCGGGCCGAGCGACCACGCCCCGGTGATGGTCGACCTCGACGAGGTGCCGGACGGCGACATCGGCCCGGTCGTGCCGCCGCCGTCGCGCCCGGTCACGAAGCGCGGCGCCAAGAAGCTGCCCCAGGGGTAGCTACTTCTTGCGGTCGCGGTCGCGTGACGGCTGCACGCGCTTCGGCTCGCCCGGCATCTTCGGGTAGTCGGGCGGATAGGGCATGTCGCCCTCTCCCTCCGCCTCGTCGCGCTCATACATCTCGAGCAGCGGCTCCAGCGAGTGGCGTGCGTCGTCGATCGCCGCGTGCAGGTCGCCCAGCTCGGCGAAACGGGCGGGCATGGTCGCGACGTTGAAGTCCTCCGGCTGCACCGACTCGAGCTCGTCCCACATGACCGGCGCCGACACCGGGGCTCCCGGCTTCGGCCGGATGCTGTACGCGGAGGCGATGGTCCGGTCGCGCGCGTTCTGGTTGTAGTCCACGAAGATCCGCTCCCCGCGCTCCTCCTTCCACCACTTGGTGGTGACCTCGCCCGGCAGCCTTCGCTCCAGCTCGCGGCCGAAGGCGATCGCCGCGTGGCGCACGTCGGTGAAGGTCCAGCGCGGCTCGATGCGCACGTAGATGTGCACGCCGCGGCCGCCCGAGGTCTTCGGGAACCCGATGTAGCCGATGTCGGACAGCAGCTCCCTCGCGACGCCGGCCACCCGCACGGCGTCGTCGAAGTCGGTGCCCGGCTGGGGGTCGAGGTCGAGGCGCAGCTCGTCGGGGTGGTCCGCGTCCTCGCGCCGCACCGGCCACGGATGGAAGGTGATCGTGCCCATGTGGGCGCACCACGCCACCACGGCTATCTCCGTGGGGCAGATCTCGTCCGCGTGGCGGCCCGATGGGAACTCGATCCGGCACGTCTCCACGTAGTCCGGTGCGCCCTTCGGGATGCGCTTCTGGAAGAAGGCGTCGCCGCCGCCCTTCTCCCGCGTGGACAGGACGATCCCCTCGTGCACGCCCTTCGGCCAGCGCTCGAGCGTGGTCGGCCGCCGAGACAACGCGCGCATGATGCCGGCGTCGACCGACACGTAGTACCTGGCGACGTCTAGCTTCGTGATGTCCGGCGTCCGCTCGGTGGCCGGGAAGATCACCCGGTCCGGGCTCGACACGCGCACCTCGCGCCCGCCGGCCTCGATCGTCGCCGCGTCGGAGTTCGCCATTCCCCGGAGTTCTACGCGTGGGTAGATTCCCTTGCATGGCGCTCAGGCATCGCCTGGCCGACGCGAGCTACTGGTTCTACGACCGCTGGCGGCACAGGAACGCGTTCGAGGCGGCCGAGCAACCCTGCACTGCGACGGACTTCTCCGGCTGCGAGGGGAAGAAGTACGCGGTGCTGGTGACGTTCCGCAAGGACGGGACCGCCGTTCCCACGCCCGTCTGGTTCGGCCTGGACGACGATCGCTTCGTCGTGAGCACGGAGGCGCGCACGGCGAAGGTCAAGCGAATCCGCCGCAATCCGCGCGTGAAGGTGTTTCCGAGCGACCCGCGCGGGAAGCCGCTCGGCCCCGGCGTGGAGGGCACCGCTCGCATCCTCGAGAGCGAACCCGAGCGCGAGCGGGCGGAAGCCGCGCTCGATCGCCACTACGGCCGCACGCGGCGCGTCTACGAGGGCATCATGACGAACCCGAGCGAGATGGTCTACGTGGAGGTCGTCCCCCGCGGTCCGGAGTAGGGCGAAGTGACCACCGGCGCGATCCTGGCCCTCGCCGTACCTGCAACCGTGGCCCTCGTCGGCATCTTCGCCACCTACGCGAACAGCCTACGGCTCGCACGACGCAGGGACCGGCTGGAGCGACTCAACCAGCAGCTGAGCGATTTGTATGGCCCGCTCGTGTCCCTGTCGAGCGCCAGCCAGGCCGCCTGGGTCGTATTTCGCCGGAGATGGCGACCATATGTGCGGTCGTACTGGGGAGACCCGGAGCTGAATGACGAGGAGCGCGTCGCCTGGCGGACATGGATGGGGGCCGTCTTCATGCCCCTCAACAGGCGGATGCGCGATGTCGTGGTCGAACGGGCGGACCTTCTCGAGGAGTCGAGTATCCCTGCTTGTCTGCTGGATCTCTGCGCTCACGTGGCAGCTTACGAGGCTGTCCTTGCGCAGTGGGACCAAGGCAACTACAGCGAGAACACTGCCGACATCAACTTCCCCATGGCGGCGGTGAGCGGGTATGCGGAGGCTTCATTTGCGCGCCTCAAGGCCGAGCAGCAGAAACTGCTCGCGTCCTAAGCGCGGTTCTCAAACCCGGCTGAGAGCAGCGCTTCGAGTTTGTTCAGGCTGTCGGTCCAGCCGTCGCGGTGCAGCGCTCGGCGCTCCTCCGTCTTGAACGGTCCCTGAGCGAGCGCGAGCTCGGTTGTGTCGCCGGCGTCCAGAAAGAACAGCTCGACCAGGTTGTCCACGTCGTCGGGATCGGGCGGCTGCCAGCGGAAGCTGAACGCCAGCAGCCTGGGTGGGTCGACGGCGGTGAACTCACCGGCCAGGTGGAACGCGTCGCCGTCCGGCGGCTGCATCTCGATCCGATACGCCTCCCCGACGGCCGGCCCGAATCGCAGGCGAGGGATGCTGAACCCCTCGGGTCCCCACCAGTTCGCCAGCCGGTCCGAGTCGGCGAACGCCTCGAACACTCGCGAGGGCGGGGCCGGGAGCTGTCGGTGGAGCTCGAGCGTCAGGTTGCCGGCCACCACGGACCGATCCTACGCCGATGAGTTCGACGGGCGTACCGTGTCTAGACGGACATGACCAAGGTTCTCGCCGGCATAACAGCATCCGTAGACGGCTACGTCGCGGGCCCTGACGACGGGCCCGGGAAGGGGCTCGGGGAGGGCGGCGAGCGGTTGCACTACTGGGTCTTCGGACAGCCGTGGACCTACGACGAGGAGCCGGAGGGCGAGCCAAGCCGCGAGGACGCCGAGTGGCTGAGCGAGACGATGGCGCGGGTGGGCGCGGTGGTCGGCGGCCGCTGGACCTACGAGGCGGCCGAGCACTGGGGCGGCAAGAACCCATGGGAGCTGCCGTTCTTCATCGTCACGCACCGGCCCGACGAGGAGCCGGACGGCGGCAACTTCACCTTCGTAGATGGAGTCGAGGAGGCCGTGGAGCGCGCGAAGGAGGCGGCGGGCGACAAGGACGTCCACATCATGGGCGGCGCCCAGGTCATCCGCCAGGCGCTCGAGGCGGACCTCGTGGACGAGCTGAGCATCATCGTCGCACCCTTCGTCCTGGGCGGCGGCAAGCACCTCTTCGACGGCTTCACGAAGGACATCGAGCTCGAGCACATCGGCGTTCGCCAGTCGCCGTTCGCGACCTTCATCGACTACCGCGTCAAGCGCCGTTGACGCACCCGGACGACGCGGCCCGGGCTCGCGCGTGGCTTCACGCGCTCCAGGCCGCCGTCTCCGACGTCATCGAGCCCTGTCGACTTCAACAATGTCCCTGAAGGTTTCGACGCCTGTGTGATACAGTTAACCACATGGTTAACGATCCGTTCAGGGCCATCTCGCACCCGATCCGGCGCGGCATCGTCGAGCGACTCGCCGACGGGCCCGCGACGGTCGGCGACGCCACGGCCGGCTTCGGCGTTTCCAAGCCGGCGATCACGAAGCACCTCAAGGTGCTCGAGGAGACGGGTGTCGTCAGGCGCGAGGTCATCGGCCGGACGCATCGCCTCTCGCTCGAGCCGGACGTGCTCAGCGAGGCGGCGGACTGGATGGATCGCCAGCGCGCCCTTTGGGGCCGCCTGTTCGATGTCGTAGACGACTACCTGAAGGAGGAAGGCTCGAAATGAACACCCCGCCCGTTGTTTCACCCGAGGAGTGGACCGCCGCCCGTGACGAGCTGCTGGTCGAGGAGAAGGCACACACCCGCGCGCGCGACGCGCTCGCCGCGAAGCGCCGCCGCATGCCGTGGATGGCCGTCACCAAGGAATACGCGTTCGAAGGCCCGGACGGCCCGGCGACGCTGCTCGACCTGTTCGAGGGCCGCCGGCAGCTGATCGTGTACCGCTTCTTCTACGAGCCCGGCGTGGCAGGCTGGCCGGAGCACGGCTGCGGCGGCTGCTCGTTCGGCGCGGACCAGGTGGCGCACCTCGCTCATCTGAACGCCCGCGACACCACGCTCGCGTACGTGTCCAGGGCGCCGCAGGAGAACATCGCGCAGCTCAAGGAGCGCATGGGCTGGAGCGTGCCGTGGTACACCATCACGGATGACTTCGACGCCGACTTCGGCGTGGGCGAGTGGCACGGCACGAACGCGTTCATCCGCGAGGGCGACGACATCTTCCGCACCTACTTCGTCGACGCCCGCGGTGACGAGGCCATGGGGAGCACGTGGGCCTACCTCGACATCACCGCGCTCGGTCGCCAGGAGGAGTGGGAGGACTCGCCCGAGGGCTACCCGCAGACGCCGCCGTACGAGTGGTGGAACCTCCACGACGAGTACGGCGTGAAGGCATGATCGCCCATGTCGGCGTCCTGCCTCTCGAGGAGCTCCTGCTCGCGTCGCTCAGCGGCGCGGGCGCGCTCCTCACGCTCGCGCGCGCGAAGATAGGACGATGACCGAGGCCACGACGCTGCGCATGGAGCGCACCTTCGACGCGCCGGCCCAGGCCGTCTTCGACGCCTGGACGAGCGAGGAAGTGATGCGCCGCTGGTGGCACGCCGAGCACGACTGGGAGACCACGGAGGCCGAGGTGGACCTGCGCGTGGGCGGCGAGGTGCGCGTGGTGATGCGGAACCCGCACGAGGACATGGAGTACGGCGGCGGCGGCCGCTACACCGAGATCGACCCTCCGAGCCGCCTGGCGTTCACGTGGATCTGGGACGACAACCCCACGCGCACGCTGATCGAGCTCGACTTCGAGGAGAACGAGGGCGTCACGACCGTCCGCTTCACGCACAGCGACCTCTGGGACGAGGAAGCGGTGCGCTCCCATGAGGGCGGCTGGGGCAGGGCGTTCGACAACCTGGAGCGGGCGCTGGCCGGCTAGATGCATCGTTGGCCGTTCCGCGGGTAGGCGGATCGGATGGCGAACACGCTCGACGAACAGCTCACGAAGTACCTCACGGACGCGCACTCCATCGAGGCGCAGGCGCTCGCGCAGATGCGAACCGCGCCGAAGCTCGCGGAGGACCCGGCTCTGTCCGAGGCGTTCGCGCGCCACCTCCAGGAGACCGAGGAGCAGGAGCGCTTGATCGGCGAGCGGCTCGCGGCGCGCGGAGGCTCGCCGAACGCGGTCAAGGAGGCCGTGATGCGCCTCGGCGGCAAGGGCTTCATCCTGTTCGCCCGCTCGCAGCCCGACACCACCGGCAAGCTCGTCGCGCACGCGTACTCGTACGAGCACCTCGAGCTCGCGAGCTACGAGCTGCTGATGCGCGTGGCCGAGCTCGCGGGCGACGAGGAGACCGCCACCGTGGCGCGCCGCATCCGCGACCAGGAGGCGGCGATGGCGGAGCGGCTCGAGAGCCTGTTCGATGCCGCGGTGGAGGCATCGCTGCGCGAGCACCGGCGCGACGATCTCGAGACCCTGCTCGTCAAGTACCTCACCGACGCGCACGCGATCGAGTCGCAGGCGGAGCAGCTGCTGAAGCGCGGACGGAAGATCGCGGGGGACGAGGATCTGGCTGAGCTGTACGCGGAGCATCTCGAGGAGACGCGCGGCCAGCAGGATCGGCTCGAGGAGCGCCTCGAGGCGCACGGCGGCTCGCCGAGCGCGTTGAAGGAAGCGGCGATGCGCTTGGGCGCGCTGAACTGGGGCGCGTTCTTCCAGGCGCAGCCCGACACGCCGGGCAAGCTGTGCGCGTTCGCCTACGCATTCGAGCACCTCGAGCTGGGCGGGCAGGAGCAGCTCGTGCGTGTGGCGCGGCGAGCCGGCGATGAGGAGACCGTCCGCGTGGTCGAGGACATCATCGCCGAGGGGCGCGACATGGCAGACCGCCTCACCGCAAGCTTCGACCGGGCGGCGAACGCCTCGCTCGCCGCGGTCGGCGCGGCCGCCTAGGCGGCGTCCGCGACCGGAATCCTCGGGCCGCAGGCCAGCAGGCAGTCGAGCAGCCACAAGGCGTTCTCCTCGTCCAGCTCCTCGAGCGCGAGCAGGCCGAGGACGGTCGAGCTCGCCCGGGCCAAGGGCTCCTCGGCATCGTCGCCGTCGCGGGCGAGCAGCAGGCCTTCGGCGGCGTCGCACAGCTCCTCGTGCGTCCCGGACTCGAGCGCGTCGGTCGAGCGCCACTCGCGGAGCTCGGCGACCAGTTGTCGATAGGCGGCGTAGCGCTGCTGGTTCATGCCTCCACCCGGCCTGCTACCCCCAGCGCTCCTCTGGCAATCAAGTTCGGCCGCGCCAGGTTCCGGCCCGGGACGCCGGGTACCCCAAACGGACAACAACTTCCGAAAAGGGGAGGAATACCGTGCAGGACACGGGACAGGGCCAGGAAAAGGCAAGGGAGGTCGCGGGCCAGGCCCAGGAGAAGGTGCAGGGTGCCGCGCAGCAGGCGAAGGGGCGGATCAGCGAGCAGGTCGACCAGCGCTCGACGCAGGCCGGCCAGCAGGTGAACATCGTCGCCCAGGATGTCCGCTCGGTCGCGGAGGAACTCCGCAGCCAGGGCAAGGAACAGCCGGCGCAGTACGCCGAGCAGGCGGCTGAGCGCGTCCAGAGCGCTGGCCGGTGGCTCGAGCAGAAGAACGGCGACGAGCTACTGCGCGACGTCGAGGACTTCGCGCGCCGCAACCCGTGGGCCGTCGCGGCCGGCGGGCTGGTGCTCGGCCTCGCCGCCTCGCGCATCCTGAAGGCGTCGAGCAGCGAGCGCTATCGCACCTCGCACGCGAACGGAGCGGGCACCTACGAGCGGGCCGGCACCCCCAGCGGCGCCGGCACGCTCGCATCGGAGCCGATGCCCTCGGGCGCGGCCTCGACGGGCGCCCGCTTCGAGCGGGAGGAGACCACGACCGGCCGGACCGGCGAGTTCGGCGGCGACGAGTTCAGCCGCCAGGAGGGGTCGATGATCTCGACCGAGCCGCGGACATGACGGCCGACCCCGACAACGAGCTGCGGGAGCGCTCTACCGGGGAGCTCCTGAAGCAGCTCTCGACCGAGACGACGACGCTCGTCAAGCAGGAGATCGAGCTCATGAAGGCCGAGCTTGCGGAGAAGGCGAAGCCCGCTGGCATCGGCGCCGGGATGTTCGGCGCCGCCGGCCTGTTCGGCCTCGGAGCCTTCCTCGCCCTGACGGCGTTCTTCATCGCGCTGCTGGATGGCGCGGTGCCGATCTGGGCAGCAGCCCTGATCGTGGCCGCGGTCTACGCGGTGATCGCCGGCGTGCTCGCTCTCACGGGCAGGCAGAAGGTGGGGGAAGCGACCCCGGTCGCACCCGAGCAGACAATGGAAAGCGTGAAGGAGGATGTGCAATGGGCCAAGACCCGGGCCAGATCAGGAATGACATAGAGGAGACTCGCGCTCGCATGGGCGACACCGCGGAGGCGCTCGGCCACAAGGCCGACGTCCCGGGGCGCGCACGCGAGGCGATCTCCGGTCGAGTGGAGAGCGTGAAGTCGACGTTTGCTGGAGCAGATCCCAAGGAGGGCGCACAGCAGGCGGTCGGCATGGCCAAGGAGAACCCGCTGGGCCTGGCCATCGGCGCGACAGCCATCGGCTTCGTCGCCGGGCTTCTGATCCCGACCACGCGGGTCGAGGACGAGAAGATCGGCCCGATGGCGGACCAATTCAAGGAGCAGGCGAAGGAGACCGGCCAGGAGGCGATCGAGCGCGGCAAGCAGGTCGCGCAGGACTTCGCCGGCCAAGCCGCCGACACCGCCAAGGAGTCGGGCCGCGAGCAGGCCGAGGCCCTGCGCGACAGCGCGCAGGACAAGGTCGGCTCCACGACCGGCAGCTAGCCGCGACACACGGCGCCGGCCCATCTGCGGGCCGGTGCCCGTCGCGGTAATGTCGGCTCATGGGTCACCGCGATCGCCATGAGCACGGCACCTTCTCCTGGACGGACCTGAGCACCCCGGACGTCGACGCGTCACGCGACTTCTACGGGGCTCTCCTCGGCTGGGACTTCGAGGATGCACCCATCCCCGAGGAGGCCGGCGGTGGTTTCTACCGGATGGCGAAGATCGACGGCCGCTCGGCGGCCGCGATGTACCAGTCGAGCGAGCGTCATCCGGCCTGGGCGTCGTACGTGACGGTCGAAGACGTGGACGCCGTCGCCGCGCGCGTGTCCGAGCTGGGCGGCACGCCCATGGGCGACCCTTTCGACGTGATGGACACCGGCCGCATGGCTCTCTTCCAGGACGCGACGGGGGCGGTGCTGGCTCTCTGGCAGCCGGGCACGAGCATTGGCGCCGAGGTCGTGAACGGGCACGGCGCGCTGTCGCTGAACCAGCTCAACTCGAGCGACCCGGACGCCGCCCAGCGCTTCTACGAGGCGCTCCTCGGCTGGCGCTTCGAGCAGGTCGGCGACGAGCAGACGCCCTACTGGGGGATCTACAACGGCGACCGCCTGAACGGCGGGATGTCGCCGCTCCCGCCCGGCGCACCCGCGCCGTCGCACTGGCTCGTCTACTTCGGGATCGACGACATCGACGCGGCCGCCGAGCGGATCGGCTCTAGCGGCGGCACGGTGATGGTCGAGCCGCTCGAGGTGCCCGGAGGCCGGATCCTCGTGGCGCAGGACCCGCAGGGCGCCGTCTTCGCGCTGTTCGCGGGCCGCTTCGACGACTAGCCCGGCACCGCGCGGGCCGCGACGGAATGGCCCGCCTCGACCAGGTGCGGCAGCGCCGAGACGCCCACCGGGCCCGTGCCGCCGATCAACAGAACGCGCATCGACGGGAACCCACGCGCGTGGGCGGTTGTAGAGGAGGCATGGGACGCCTACTGCTCGCGCTGCTCACCGCCGCCCTCGTCGTTGCCGGCCCCGCCCAGGCGAAGGGCCCGCACGCCATCCTCACTCCGGGCGACGAACCCGCTGACGCCGGGCGCCCGTGGGAGTCCACGCTCGAAGTGGTCGAGTTCGAACGGCTGTCGCCCGTCAGTCTCTACGCGCGGCAAGGGACGCGCGACGTGAGCGCTCAGCTGCGTCGCGTGTGGGCGGACCGCCATCAGGGCGCGGCGCGCTACGAGGTGCGCCTCACGCTGCCTTCGGAGGGCCGCTGGAGGCTGGTCGCTCTGAGCGGCAAGCGGACGTTCAACTTCCAGGCGGTGCCAGTCGGAAGTGGGCGGGTCCCACAGCCGTACGTCGCGTTCGCGGTCGGAAGCCGTGCCGAGCGGGACGGCGCCGGGGGCGTGTACTACGCGTCCGGAGATCCGGTGCCCGGCGACGGCGGGCGCTCCCTCCCCCCGCGCGAGTTCTCGGTCGCGGCCGAGGACGGCGAGGAGGACGGCGGCGGGATGTCGCTCTGGCTGCTTCCGCTCGCCGGGATCATCCTGGCCGGCGCGGGGGTGCTCAGGTTGAGATCGCGCTGAGGGCGGCGTCGACGGTGGGCTGCACCTCCGCGACCGAGCGCAGGTGGACCATCGTCAGCACTCGCTCCACGAGGCCGTCCTCGGGCAGCACGACCGCCATCTTCAGCTGACGCTCGGTGAGGCGCTCGGCCAGCTCGAACAGGAGGCTCACGCCCACGCTGTCGATGTAGGTGGCCTCCGACAGGTCGACGACGAGGCCGAGGTCCTCGTTGCGGACGGCGCCGAGCAGCCGGTCGCGCAGCGCGTGCGCCTGGATGATGTCCACCTCGCCGGCGACGCTCACTACGCCGACCGCGTCGCGGTACTCCACCCGCGGGCTGGGCTGCTCGTTCACGCTGCCACGGCTCCGATCCTCCTCGTCAGCTCCACGGTCGTGCCCTCGTCGCTGCGCGTCACGTCGACCTCGTCCGTCAGGCCCTGCATCAGCATGAGTCCTCGTCCGCGGTTCGCGCCGCGCGCCGCGCGCCAATTGCCGAAGTCGCGGATCGCGACCTTCACCTCCCGCCCGTCCCCGCTCCATGCGCGGACCTCGACCACCCCCGGAGCGAGGCCGTACGCGTGTTCGATCGCGTTGGCGCAGGCCTCCGCCGCGGCGAGCGTCAGGTCGTCCACATCCGCCCGGGTCGCGCCGGCGTCGCTCAGCCAGCGGCCCAGCATCCGCCGCATGAGCGGAATCGACTCCACCTCGGCGGGGAACTCGGCCGCCAGCTTGTCGGTGAGGGGGAGGGCCCGGACCAAGAGGAGCGCTGCGTCGTCATCGCTCGTGCCCTCGGGCAGCATCTCGGCGATCAGGCTGTCGCCCAGGTGCTCCAGGTCGTCGTCGCTGCCACGCACCACGGTTGCGAGGCGGCGCAGGCCCTCGTCGAGCGACTCGCCCGGGCGTTCCACCAGGCCGTCCGTGTACAGGAGCAGCGCCGAGCCTGGCTCCAGAGTGAGCTCCACGTCGTTGTAGCGCACGTGGCGCGTCGCGCCAAGGGGCACCGAGCCCTCCAGCTCGACGTACCACGGCTCCTCATCGCCGGGATCGACGAGCGGCGGGGGGTGCCCGGCGCTCGCGAGGTAAAGGCTGCCGCCGTGGGGGTCGAGCGTCAGGTACACGAGCGTGGCGGTCCGGCCGATCTCGATCTGGCGCAGGAGGCGGCTCAGCCGCTCGAGCACCCTGCTGGGGGAGGCTGAGTCGATCGCGAATGCCCGCAGGGCGCTGCGGAGCTGGCCCATGATCGCCGCTGCATGGAAGCCGCGTCCAACGACATCGCCGATCGCCATGCCCACGCGCCCGTCGGGCAGCTGGAAGACGTCGTACCAGTCGCCGCCGAGACGGGCCGCGGCGGCCGGCAGGTAGCGCCCCGCGAACTCCACCCCCGGCAGCGTGGGGAGACGCGGAACGAGGCTCCGCTGAAGGGCGTCGGCAAGCGCGCGCTCCCGCTCGGCGAGCCGGCTGTAGATCGCGAGCGCGGCACGGTCGCCCGCGCGCTGGAGGAGCTGCACGTCCTCGTCGTCGAATGCCCGCGGGGTGAGCGTGCCCACGTGAAGCACCCCGATCACGCTTCCCTCCACCAGGAGCGGCACGCCGACCAGCGAGCGCAGCCCCTTCTCGCGCAGGATCGGGTTGACGACCTCGAACTCGTCGATGTTGAAGATGCGGACGGGCCGGCGGGTGGCCGCGATACGGCCGGCGAAGCCGCTCCCCACGGGGATGCGCACGCCGCGCTCGACCTCCTCCTCGAGGCCCTTCGCGGCCCGCGCGACGAGCGTGGTGTCGTCGTCCTCGAGCAGGAGTATCGCCGACGTGTCCACGCCGAGAATTGCCACCACGCGGGCGAGCAGCTCGCCCAGGAGCTGCTCCAGGGGCAGGTACGCGAGGGCGGCATCCGTGATGCTCTCGAGGTCACGGAGCCGATCGGCGGCGATGCGGGATCTCACAGCGCGCCTATTCTGGCGCGTCGTACGGCGAATCGCGGCGACGTATGGCCTCCTTGAAGCCATGCTCCGCCGCAAGCCGCTGAAAGTCATGGCCCTCCGGCGTGTGACGCGCGATCCCGTCGAAGAAGACTCCGAGCGCCTGCGTCGCATGCAGGCCCTGCGAGTAGAGCGCCTGGTTCACGAGCAGCTTCATCATCACGAGCTGGTTGACCGGTGTGAGCGCGGTGCGCTCCACGAGCCGCTCGAAGCTGTCGTCGAGCTCTGCCGCAGGTGGCGCCTCGATCGCGAGGCCCCACTCGTGAGCGGTGCGCCCGTCGATCAGGTCGCCTGTGAACAGGAGCCGCTTGGCGCGCTGGTCGCCCACGCGGAAGGCCCACAGGGCCGAGGTCGGCACTCCCCAGACGCGCGCCGGCGGGTAGCCGATGCGGGCGTCGTCGGCGATCACCAGCAGGTCCGAGCAGAGCGCCAGGTCCGTGCCGCCGGCCACGCAGAAACCGTGGACCTTGCAGATCACGGGCTTGTCGGAATGGAACAGGCTCATGAAGCCGCGCAGGTTGCGGCTCATCATCTGCCAGTCGACCACCGGGTCCCACGGCTCGGCGGGATCGTGGTTAGGCGCCTGGCTCTCCGCGTACTCCACGAGGTCGTACCCGCCGCAGAAGCCCTTGCCGCTGCCCGACAGAGCGATGACGTGGACGGCCGGGTCCAGGTTCGCCTGCTCGACGCAGTCCGCGAGCTCGCGCGGCATGTCGAGCGTGATCGCGTTGGCGCGCTCGGGCCTGTCCAGGGTGATGCGGGCGACCCGCCCGGTGACCTCGTACCGGATCGTGTTCAAGCCGGCAGCGCGCGGGCGATGATCGCGTCGGCATCCACCGAGGGCGGCAGCGTGCCGTACGCGCGGCCGACCCCCAGAAGCCGTGACGCGCAGAAGGCGTCGGAGACGGCGGCGGGCGCATGCCGCACGAGCAGGCTCGCCTGAAGCGCCACCGCGAGGTCGGACACGACGCTACGCGCCTCGAACTCGGGGTCCTGTGGCTGCGTCGCGCCGATTCGGTCCAGGTGCGCGTCGAGCGCCGCGTTCGAACCGCGCGCCAGCTCGCACTCGGCGAGGAAGGCGGGCAGCGCCTCCGGCTCCTTCACGAGCGCGCGCAGCACGTCGAGCGCGGACACGTTGCCCGAGCCCTCCCAGATCGAGTTCAGTGGGGAGTCGCGCAGCAGGCGCGGCATCCCGGACTCCTCGACGTACCCGTTGCCGCCGAGGCACTCGAGCGCCTCGCCGGCGTGGCCGGGCGCGCGCTTGCAGACGTAGTGCTTCATCACGGCCGTGGCGACCCGCCGGAAGGGCGCGTCGCCCTCGTCGTACGCGCGCGCGACGCGCATCGTGACCGCGGTCGCGGCCTCCGACTCGAGCGCCAGGTCCGCGAGCACGTTCTTCATCAGAGGCTGGTCGGCGAGCGCTCGGCCGAACGCGCTGCGATGGCGCGCGTGGTGCACCGCCTGCGCGAGGCCCCAGCGCATTCCCGCGGAGGAGCCGATCAGGCAGTCGAGGCGGGTGTGGTTGACCATCCGGATGATGGTCTGGACGCCGCGGCCCTCCTCGCCGATGAGCTGTCCCCGCACGCGGTGGAACTCGACCTCGCTCGACGGCAGCGAGCGCGTGCCGAGCTTGTCCTTGAGGCGCTGGATCCGGAAGCCCGGGTCGCGGCCCTCGATGAGGAAGCAGGACAGGCCGGCAGGCGCCTGGGCGAGCGTGAGGAAGATGTCGCAGGGCGGATAGGAGCAGAACCACTTGTGCCCGGTGAGCTCCCAGGCGTCGCCGTTCTGGACCGCGCGCGTGCTGTTCGCGCGCACGTCGGAGCCGCCCTGCTTCTCGGTCATGGCCATGCCCACCAGCGCGCCGTCGTCGTAGCTGGCGCGCGTCACGCGCGGCTCCCACTCCGCGGCGATGTCCGGCTCCTCGTGGAGCGCGGGGACCGCCGAGTAGGTCATGGACACCGGGCACATCACGCCCGAGTTCACCTGGCCCCACACGAAGAACAGCGCCGCCCGGACCGCGTGCGCGCCCGGCTGCGGGTCGCGCCACGGGAGCGCGTGCACCTCGCGCTCGATCGCCTGGCGCAGGCACCAGTGCCACGACGGGTCCAGCTCCACCTCGTCGACGCGGTTGCCGTAGCGGTCGTGCGTGTGCAGGACCGGCTCGTTGCGCTCGGCGCGCTCGGAGTGGGCGAGCGCCTCGACCGAGCCCGCCAGCTCGCCGGTGTCGCGCAGGCGATCCACTCCCCAGCCACCGCCCTCGCGTGCGAGCGCCTCCTGGAGCGGCACGTCGGCCTCGAACACGTTGTACGGAACGAGCGGCGGCGCCTGATTTTCGACCGCGTGCGTTCCGGCCTGCGAGATCTCCATTGGCACGCAGGGTACCGGTGCCTGCCGCAACCTTCCGTAGGATGCCGGGTTCTCATGCGCGTGAACCGCTCCATACCAGTCGCCGTGACAGCCCTCGTCATCCTCGCGCTCGCGCCCTCGGCCCACGCGGCGCGCGGCTTCTCACTCGGGGTTCAGGCCGGCGACGTGACGGCGAGGAGCGCGATCCTGTGGGCGAAAGCGAACAGGGGCGGCGCCTACACGCTCGACGTCGCGCGCAACCGCCGCTTCACGCGCGGGCTGGACGCGTACCTCGTGCGCGCCCGCAAGCGAGACAACAACACCGTGCAGCGGCGCGTCCGCGGCCTGAGGCCGGACACGCGCTACTTCTACCGCTTCAGCCGCGGCCGCCGCCGGAGCGACGTGGGCACGTTCGTCACGGCGCCGCGGGCTTCGCAGGACGCCACGGTCGAGTTCGCCTGGACCGGCGACACGGACTTCAACACCGCGCCCGGCCGGCGCAGGCCGCACTGGAACGGCGGGGGCATCTACGGCCGTATGCGCGCCGAGCGCAACGACTTCAACGTCAACCTGGGCGACACCATCTACTCGGACAGCGAGATCCCGGGCCGGCTCGAGCCGCTCGCCCTGACCGTACGGCAGAAGTGGTCGAAGTACAGGATCAACCTCCGGAACCGGCAGCTCCGCGCGCTGCGCGCCGGCGCCGGCCTCTACTCGCACTGGGACGACCACGAGTTCATCGACGACTTCTCGCCCGCCGAGAACAGCTTCGAGCCGTTCCTCGACGCCGATGTGCTGAGCATGAACGGCCGCGTGCTCTACCGGCGCGGGGCGCGAGCCTTCCGGGACTACTCGCCCGTCACCTGGAGCAGCCGGAACGGCCTCTACCGGCGGGTGCGCTGGGGCCGGAACCTCGAGCTCTTCTTCCTCGACCAGCGCTCGTTCCGCAGCGCGAACGCGGACGCGAACGGCGTCTGCAACAACCCCCAGACCGGCGAGCCTGACCTCGCGCCCACCGCGCCGCAGCGGCTGCGAGCGGAGTTCGCGCCGCTCTACCCGCCGTTCGGCTCCTCGGTGTCGCAGGCGTGCATCGACGCGATCCGCGATCCCAACCGGACCTACCTGGGCGAGCGCCAGCGCGAGCGCTTCCTGCGGGCCGTGAGGCGCTCGAGCGCGCGCTTCAAGGTGATCATGAACGAGCTCGCGATCCAGCAGTACTACCTGAACCTGTACGACCGCTGGGAGGGCTTCGAGGCGGACCGCCAGCGGGTGCTCGCGGGCCTTCAGGGCGTGAGGAACGTGATCTTCCTGAGCGCGGACGTGCATGCCACGCTCGCGAACGACGCCCGCTTCCAGACGCTCGAGGACGGCGGCCCGCGGAACAGCGGGATCATGGACATCACCGTCGGGCCGGCGGCCACGCTCGACTTCGAGGAGGAGATCGACGAGGCCACCGATCGGGACGGCACCGGCCAGCTCGCCGACGCGGGCTTCCTGACACCGCCGCCGCCCAACGGGGTCGGCATGCAGTGCTCCGTGATAGACCGGTTCAGCTACGGCCAGGTGAAGGTCACGCGGAACCGGCTGACGGTGACGCCGAAGGACATCAACGGACGCCGCCTCACGGACGACGGCCGGCCATGCGGGCCGTTCGTCCTGAACTTCAGCAACTGACGTGCGAGCCCTGGTCACAACCCTCGCGGCGCTGGCCGCGCTGCTGGCCGCGGTCCCCGCCGCGTCCGGGGCTCGCAGCGCCCCACAGGGATTCTTCGGCGTGATGTACGACCACGGCGTGGCGAGCGCGCCCGCCGACGTGCAGGACGGCCAGTGGGAGCTCATGGCGACGTCGGGCGTGGAGTCGGTGCGGACCGTCTTCAACTGGGACGCCGCGCAGCACGACGGCCGCGGCACCCCGATCAGCTTCGCCCAGACCGACCCGGTCGTCCGCCGGGCCGCGCTGAGGAACATCGAGGTGCTTCCGATCATCTTCTACGCGCCGCGCTGGGCGCGGGCGTACCCGAACCGGACCACGTCGCCGCCGCGGCGGCGATCCGACTACGTGACCTACCTGGCCGCGCTGGTCGACCGCTACGGGCCGGGCGGCAAGTTCTGGGCCGAGAACCCGGAGCTGCCGGAACAGCCGCTGCGCGAGTGGCAGATCTGGAACGAGCCGCACCTGCTCGCGTACTGGGACGCTCCGGAGAAGGGGCCCTTCGGCTACGCGCGCGCGTACCCGCTCCTGCTGCGCAGCTCCTACAACATCATCAAGAGCGTCGACCCGGGTGCGAAGGTCGTCATGGCGGGCATCACCCAGCGGGCCTGGGAGGAGATCGCCGTCCTGTACGACCGCGGCATCAGGCGCTACTTCGACGTCGCCGCCCTCCAGATCTTCCCGCAGACCGTGAAGCGTGCGATCAAGGCCACCCGCTTCTTCCGCGAGACCATGCGCCTCCGCGGCGACCGCCGCAAGCCGATCTACCTGACGGAGATCACCTGGCCGGCCTCGAAGGGCCGCACGCAGGGCATCAGGTACCAGCGCCAGGAGACGCCGGCGGGCATGGCCGCGAAGCTGAGCCAGATGTACAGCGCGATGGTCGCCCGGCGGCGGAAGCTCGGGGTCCGCAAGGTGTTCTGGTACACGTGGGCGTCGCCGTACGGGCGCGGCGGCAGCATCTTCAACTACGCCGGGCTCCAGCGGTTCGACGACGGGAGCTTCCAGCGCCAGCCGGCGCTGAGCGCGTACCAGCGGAGCGCGCAGCGCTTCCAGGGCTGCCTGAAGACGGCTACCGGCGTCTGCCAGTAGCGCTCAGCAGCGGCTCGAGCGCCGAATCGACCGCCTGCGCGGTCCGGTCCCAGGTGAGCTGCGCGGCGCGCCGCCGGCCGGCTGCCCGAAGCCGCTCGCGCTCGCTGCCGGCGGCGAGCAGGACGGCGGCCGTGAAGCCGTCCGGATCGGCCGGGTCTGCGAACAGCGCGGCGCCGCCGCAGGCCTCGAGGAGGGCGGCGCGCGCGGAGGCCACGACCGGCGTCCCGGCCGCCATCGCCTCCACGCACGGCAGCCCGAAGCCCTCGTAGAGCGACGGCATCGCGAACACGGCCGCGCCCGCGTAGAGAGCGGGGAGGTCGCGGTCCGCGACGTAGCCGAGCCGCCGCGCGCGGCCCGGCGTGGACGCCGGGAGGTAGGCGCGCGCGGAGCCGGCGATCACGGTGTCGAAGCCCGCCTCGTCGAGCGCGGGGGCGATCGCGTCGAGCAGAGCGAGGTTCTTGCGCGGGCTGTCCGTGCCGACCGCGAGCACGTACGCGCGTCCCAGCCCCACGCGGCGGAGCAGCGGGCCCGGGTCCGGCGGCGCGCCGAAGGCCGGGTCCACGCCGGGAGGCACCGCGCGGACGCGCTCGGCGGGCACGCCGAATCGCTCGGTCAGCTCGTCGCGCACGAACTCGGACGGCGTGATCACGAGCCGCGCGCGCCGGACGAGGGGCGGTATCAGCGCCCGGTGCCAGGCTCCATAGGCGCGGCCGTACCAGGAGGGATCCTGGAACGGTGCGGTGTCGTGCACCACCACGACGTTGCGGCGCACCGCCAGCGGCGCGGTGTTCGCAGGTGAGAGGAGCAGCTCCGAGCCGCGCGCCGCGAGCGGCAGCACGGCCTGCTCCCAGGCGTGCCCGGCCCGGTGAGCCAGGGCGGCCGGCGGCCCGCGGACCGCGTAGCGCTCCGGGCGCTGCTCGGGAAGACGGGCGCACAGCTCGCGCGCCCACCGCTCGACACCGCCCACCTCGCGGCGCGCCGCGGCGCGCCCGTTGATCGCGACCGGCGCGGCGCTCAGGACACGCGCCGGCGCAGCGCGCCGCCGGCGGCGACGAGGGCGGCTCCCGCGCCGGCCATCAAGCCGACCGGCAGGCCGGTCGCCGGGAGCGTGTGCGCGCCGGTCTCCTGGGAGGCGAGGACCTCCTCGGCCGGCACGGCCGTCTCCGCGGGAGCGGGGGCCGGGGCGGGCTCCTCCGGCGCGGCGGGCTCCTCCTGCGAGCCGCTCGGCTCCTCCACCTCGCCGAACGGGTCGGCGTACTGCTCGTCGCCGGCGCTCTGGGCCATCGCGGCGGACGGGACGAGCAGCATGAAGGCGGCTAGCAGCAGGGCAACTGGGCGGCGCATGGCGGCGAAGCCTAGCGTCGCGTCCGGCCACGGCGCGCCGCACGGAGCGCGTGGAGCTGAGCGTGCTCGTACGCCCCGCCGCGGCGCGCGATCCTGCGTGCCGCCGCGCGCGTCGCGAACGTTGCCGCCTGGGCGGCATCGTCCAGCGCCAGCCTCAGCCGGCCCTCCCGCGCGACCACCTCCCGGCGGCGCGCGGCTCGAAGCTCGAGGTCCCTGGCGCTGGTCAGCGCCCGGCTCGTGGACGTCCCGCCCACGTGCCGGAGCGCGACGTCCGGGTGAAGCACCGTCGGGACGCCCGCGCGGGCGGCGGCCAGGCACAGCTCCATGTCCTCATAGAAGAGAAACACGCTCGCATCGAACGGACCCAAGGCGCGAAGCAGCCCGGTACGAGCGACGAGGCACGCGGCTATCGCCCAGCCGACGCGTGTCGTATCAGCGGTTCGCCACGGCTCGTAGCGTCGGCGCAGCCGCGGCGGGAGCAATGGGCGCGGGATCAGCGCGGGCACGACGGCGTCGGGGCGGCCGGGCGGGGGATGCGCGCTGTCCTGGACGCTCCCATCGGCGTTGAGCAAGCGCGGTGCGAGCAAGGCCCTGTCCGCCTCGGCTCGCCGGGCCAACTCCGCGAGGCCGGCGTCGAGCAGCTCCACGTCCGGGTTGACGAGCGCGGTGACGGGCGTCGTGACGCGCTCTATCCCAACGTTGCAGCCCGCCCCGAAGCCCACGTTCTGCTCGAGCGCCACGAGCTCCGCTCCCCACTCGGCGGCGAGCGCTGCCGACCCGTCTGCGGATCCGTTGTCCACCACGACCACCTGCGGCCGCGCGCGGCCGAGCTCGCGATCGATCGAGTCGAGCAGCCGTCGCAGATCGTTCTCGGAGTCGTGCGTGACGGTCACGATCGCGAAGCGGATCACGCGGCCTCCTCGGCGGCTGCCGCCAGCACCGCCCGGGTCGCGCGTGCGGCGCGCTCCCACGAGAGTCGGCCCGCCGCGGCCCGGGCCGCTGCGGCCAGCCGCTCGCGGGCTTCTCGATGACGCTCCAATTCCAGGAATGCGTCCGCCAGCGCGTCCGCGTCACCCGGCGCGACCGAGACGGCTGCGTCACCGAGCGTCTCGCGAAAGGGCGCCAGCGCCGTCACCACAGCCGGCGTGCCTCGCACGGCCGCCTCCAGCGGCGTAAAGCCGAAGCCCTCCTCCGACGACGGGCACGCGAGCGCCAGAGCATTGGCGTAGAGCGCCTCGAGGGTCGTGTCGTCGACTCGCCCGAGGAACCGCGCGCCCGGCTCGCGCGCGGCGGCCGTGCGTGCAAGCTCATCGTCCGCGGGTCTCGGCGGATCGCCCGGTCCCGCGAACACCAGTCCCGCACGCAGCCCGCGCTCGCGCGCGCGCCTGTGGGCATCGATCAGGAGGTCGGGGCGCTTGCGCGGCTCGAGCGCGCCGACCGCGAGGACGAACCCGGGATCGAGGCCGGCCGGGAGCCGTCCGAGCGGAGACGGCGGACGACCCGGCCCGGACAGAACCGTCACGACGCGCGCCGGGTCGAGCCCCCACTCGTCGATCGCCTGGCGCCGGACGGCCTCCGACACCGCGATCACGCGACTGGCCCGTCCAGCCAGCCGGCGCGGGCGCGCGGCCCGATGCCATAGCCGCTCGTAGCGGCTGTAGTCCGACGGCCGATGCTCGAAGGAGAGGTCGTGGAGCGTCAGCACCATCGGCACGTCGGCCGGGACACCGGCGGGGGCCGGGGCGGGTAGCCAGGCGACATCGCAGCCACCGGCGAGCCGATCCAGTCGGGGACGCCCGAGGGTCGCCGCGGTCAGCCTCCCGAGCCGCCCAAGGGCGACGGGTGTGAAGCTGTCTCGGGGATGCGCGCGCCGCAGCTCGTCGAGCAGACACTCGACGTAAACCGTGATGCCCCGCCCGCGCCCGGCCGCCCGGAAGCTCCGACCGTCGACGGCGACCCGCATGGAACCGCACCCTATCCGCCTCGTAGACTGCTGCCGGTGAGCAGTCACGGTGTGTCAGGCGGGGGCGGGCCGCGCACGGCCCTCGTCCATGATTTTCTCGTGAGCATCCGCGGCGCCGACCGGGTGTTCCTGGAGATCTGCGCGCTCTGGCCCGACGCGGACATATTCACACCGGTCTACGACGAGCGTGGCACCGAGGGCCGCTTCGCGCACCGCCGCGTCCACACCTCGTTCCTCCAGGGCGCGCGGCCGACGGCGCGAACCTTTCGAGCGCTGCTTCCGTTCTACCCGGCTGCGATCGAGTCCTTCGACCTGTCGGGGTATGACCTGGTGGTCTCGAGCTCGAGTGCGTGGGCGCACGCCGTGATCTGCGACGAGCGCACCGTGCATGTGAGCTACTGCCACAACCCGTTTCGCTACGCCTGGAATGAGCGGCAGCGCACGCTGTCCGAGCGCGGGGACCCCGTCTCGCGGGCGCTGCTGCGCGGGCTCTTCAGGCGCTGGCGCGAGTGGGATTGGATCGCGGCCCAGCGGGTGAGCCGCTACACCACGAACTCGCGGACGACGCAGGCGCGCATCCGCGCGTACTTCGGGCGCGACTCCGGGATCGTGTATCCACCCGTCGCGACAGAGCGGTTCCGGCCGGGGCCCGTCGGCGATCACTACCTGATCGTCTCCGAGCTCGTCTCGCACAAGCGAATCGACGTGGCGATCGCCGCGTTCAACAGGCTCCGGCTCCCGCTCGTGATCGCGGGCGACGGTCCAGACCGCCGCCGTCTCAGACGGCTGGCCGGGCCGACGGTCAGTTTCGCGGGACGCGTGAGCGACGGCGAGGTGGCCGGCCTACTGTCGAGCTGCCGCGCGCTCGTGGTCACCGCGGGCGAGGAGTTCGGGATCGCGGCCGTCGAGGCACAGGCCGCGGGGAGGCCGGTCCTGGCGAGGGCCGCCGGCGGCCTCTTGGAGAACGTTGTCGAGGACGTCACCGGCCGCTACTGGGACGGGGGGGCGGCGGAGCTCGCCGATGCGGTTGCGGATTTTGATACGGCCTCCGTAGACCCGCAGGACTGCGTGGCGAACGCGCGCCGCTTCGACTCGTCGGTCTTCCGCGAGGCATTCCCACGCGAGGTCGAGGCCGCTCTCCGGGCGGGACCCGCCGAGCGGGTGGAGTCCTGGCCGCGAATCCCGCGCCGCCTCCCACAGGCCCGGCGCCCTGGCTGGTCGCCAAGGCGATTCGGGGCGGGATAGGTGCTGGCGCGCGCCGCGCTGCTCGTCGTCGCGTTGGCGGCGTGCCTGTGGCTCGCCGCCGGGCTGCGCGCGTCGCGGCTCCTGGCCGACGCTGAACGCCCGTTTGGCAGCGCGCGGATAGACGCCGCCGAGATCGAGCGCAGGCACGAACTGCTCGCGGATGCGCGGCGTTTCAATCCCGATCCAACGGCCGAGATCCGCGAGGCGCAGCTTCTGGTGGTGGCCGACCGCGACCGGGAGGCGGTGCGGGTGCTCGAGGGCGTCCTGGAACGCGAACCCGAGAACTACGAGGCGTGGGTCGGGCTCAGGCAGGCCGCGTTCAGAGTGGATCCGCCGCTGTCGCGGCGGGCGACTCGCGAGGCGCTCCGCCTGAACCCGCTCGCGCGCCGCGCCGGGCGCGACCGGCGCTAGGGCCGGCCCGGTCGGCCACGCCGACGATCGCGGCCGCAGCCGCCAGCGCCGGGAGCGTCACCGCCGGCATCTCCCAGTCCCAGTCGAGCGCCGCGTGCACGAGGTAGGTAACGAGTAGCGCCACCAGTCCCAGGGCTGCGTGCGGCGCGGCGAGCAACGCCCGCCGCCCGCTCACCGCCAGTCCCGTGAGCATCATTAGAAGGGCGGCGGCACCGGCCAGTCCGAGCTCCGCGAGCGTCTCGAGATAGAGCGAGTGCGCGTCGCTGCTCGCGTCCCGCTCGGGGCGTTCGCGCATCCACTCGACTTGGAAGCCGCTGGCGCCGGCGCCGAGTAGAGGCTGGTCTGCGAACGTCTCGAGCGCGACCCGCCAGTACCCGTAGCGCGCGCTGTCGAGCGAGCTGAGCCGCGCGGTGGTCGCGCCCGCCTGCGGCGAGCTGCTGCGCGGGCTCCCCTCGATCGCCGCGCTGACGAGCACCAGTGCAACGCCGAGGCCTGCGGCGGCGAGCAGCCTCGCCCGTGGGCTGGCGTTCAGCGCGGTGCCGCGGCTCGTCGCCGCCGTCCACCGCAGCGTGATCCACGCGGCGAGCGCGCCGAGAGCCAGAAGCAGGACGAGCGCCACCAGCCCCTGGACGCTTTCCGGCAGCGAGCCGGCCTCCGACAGGGAGCGAACCCAGGGAAGGGCCGCGCACGCGACCGACGCGGCCAGGCCGACGGCAACTGCTACGGCGGCCGCTCGCAGCTGAGCCTGTTCCTTCGCGATCAGCACAAGCACGAGCAGGCCGGCTGCCACGGCCGCGATCGCACCGCGCGAGAAGCTCAGGTAGATGGCGGCGCCGAGCGGCGGCACGGCCGCGGCCGCGGCCGCGCGAAGCCGGTTCGGCCGCTCCGCGTCCGCCGCCATGCGTGCGCAGACCACCAGCCCCATAGCGGCCACGGCCCCCATTGCGTTCCAGTAGGTGATCGGCTGTTCGAGCCGCCCGCCGGCCGTCCGGCTCGCGTTCAGGTCCACGAGGCCGGGGACCAGCCGCTCCGAGAGCCCGTACAGCACCACGACGAGTGCACCGCCCGCGAGCGCCGGCTCCACGAAGTCGTCGGCCCGGAGGAAGGCAAAACCCGCCGCGAAGGCGGCCAGGTACAGCAGCGCCCGCTGGGCGTCGTCGAGTGCTGGTCCGGCGAGCGGCGCCCACGCGATCGACGCGACGGTCAGCGCCGCCAGGGCCGCCAGCCCGCCGAGCGCCAGCCGGCCCGGCGCCGACCGCGGCAGCGGCCGTGGCGCCGTCAAGGCCGCCGCCGCCACGAGCAGCCACGCGCAGAGGGCCGCGATCAGCCGCGGCTGGTCGAAGTAGCCGCCGGAGAAGAACGCGAGCAGCGTCCCGCCCGCCAGCAGGAGGCAGCACGCCGCAGGGCGAACGAGCCTGGTCACTTGAGCTCGGCGATCACGACCGCGCGAGCGGAGTAGAGCAGGAAGTCGTACGGGGCGCGCCACGCCTCCTCGGGCGGCACCTGCTCCCAGCGCGTCCTCCGGCTCGCCCGACGCAGCGCGCTCGTGCGTTCCAGTGCCACCGCGCCGGACCGCAGGGCGTCATCGAGATGCGGGTTGTAGCCCACCGGGTGGGTCAGCACGAACCTGCCGCCGGGAGCGACGCGCTCGCGCAGAGCGCTCACCGCGTTGAGGGCGGCCTCCGGCCGGCGCGGCTCCTCGTCCCAGCCGACGTGCTCGAGCGTGGATACAGCGACCACCAGCTCGAACGCGCCCAGGTCGCCCAGGTCGAGCGCGTCGCGGTTCAGGACGCCGGGCGCACGCTCGTACTTGTCGACGACGAGGTGCCGCTGCGCGCGGTAGTGGGAGAGGACGTTCCCGACCTCGAGCACCCGCCCCGGCGTGCGATCGACGATCCGCTGCACTACGGGGATCTCCACAGCGCGCTCGGTGAGCCAGGTGGCCTTGTACCGGTGGAACAGGTACGGGTACTCCTCACCGTCCAGCCGAAAGCTGCCGCGCCTTCCCCGGACGGTCCACGGGAGGCCCGCGACGAGCCCCGCGCCGTAGCGGGCGAGGTCGGCGACGACGGGGAGGTGGCCACGTGCAGCGGCGGCCGTGCGCGTGCGGTGCGAGATCGTCTGCGGGCGGTAGCCGCTCATGCCCACCGCCGTCGCCGCATCTGCTGCGCAAGGCCGGCGGCGAGCGCCGCGGCGAGCGCGAGCAATCCCGCGAGCGTGATCTCGCGCGCGGCCGTCCAGCTCGCCGGCTCGTAGACGAACTCCACGCGATGACGTCCCGGCGGCACCATCACGCCTCGCAGGAGGTAGTTCACCCGCTCGATGTCGGCCTCGCGGCCGTCCACGCGCGCCTTCCAGCCGGGGAAGTGGACGTCGGTGAGGACCAGTAGCGCCGGACGCGTGGCGGTTGCCTCTGCGACCACCTTCTCGTGCTCGTACGACGTCAGGGATGCGCGACCAGGGGGAGGCGCGGCGTGCGACGGGAGGCCTTGGAGCGCGCTCTCTGTGATCGCGACGCGCCGGCCGTCGAAGCGCGGAGCCGTGACGGCCCTGAGCGCCTCGTCCTCGCTCTTCACGATGCGCTGCCCGCCGACCAGAAACGTCCGCGGCAGCGCGTTCTCGTTCGCGTACACGCGCGCGTCGCGCCCGCGGTAGGCGAGCCGGAGGCCGGGCGCGCCGAGCGGCCGGTCGCCCGGTTCCTGCAGCAGGTCCGACACGCTCAGGAGGTTCAGCGCGCGCAGCGCCGCAGGCGTCGCGGTGGCGTACTCCACCGGCTGGGTGATCGTCACGAGGTCCGGCGCGACCGCGCGTCGCCAGAGCCTGTCGAAGCGCTTCTCCACCGGGAAGTCGTAGCCGCGCGCGTCGTATAGGTCGTAGGTCATCGCGAGGTCGGACGCGAGCGGCTGGTAGGCGAGCCCGGGCCCGAGGCCGACGAAGCGGGACGGCGCGCGCGACTGGAGGTACTCGATCGCCGGCGTCACGGGCTGTACGGCGTTGCGCTCGCGGATCGCCGGGTTGAAGCCCATGTTCGCGCGGAACAGGTCGACCGCGAGCAGCGCGAGCAGCGCGGCCGCGAACGCCACGGCCGAGATCCGCCGCGCGCCGCGGAGGCGCCAGGCGATCAGCGCGAGCGCCAGGCCGGCGAGGGGCAGCCACTGAAGCAGCGCGCTCATCCGCACGGCGTCGCCGGCCGCGTTGCCGGGGTTCAGGCGGTCAACGGGCGGAGGGTCGGCAAAGCCCCACGCCACCTCGAGGCCGCGCCCGAGCTGGTCCGGCGCGAGCGTGCCGGCCAGCGCCATCCAGGCGATCGGCACGATGGCGATCACGGCCGAGGCCCCCAGCACGAGCCTCTGCCGCCGCCGCTCCGGCCGGCGCTGGTCGCACAGCTCGTCGAGGCCCCAGCCGGCGAGCAGCGCCAGGCCGAGCACCACGTAGATCAGCAGGCGCTGGTTGTGGGCGGCGCTGAAGCCCGGGAGCTGGGTGACCGCCCAGAAGACCGGGTCGGCGCCCACGACCACCAGCGCGCAGAAGGCGGCGAACAGGGCGACCGCCACCCGCTCGAGGGTGGGCCGGAGGAGCAATGCGGCGGCCGCCAGCATGAGCGTCGCCGCGCCTGCGTACCAGCCGCGGATGACCGTGAAGGGCTCGATCGTCGAGCCGTTCGTGGGGCGCCCCCAGTAGTCGTGCAGGAAGAGCGCCCCGAGGTACTTCGCCGGCCAGTGCCCGGCCTCGGTCTCGAGCCGGCGGTCGAGGTCACCCGACCCGAACAGCAGCTCCAGGAACGGCACGAGCGCAACCGCGGCGATCGCGGCGCCGGTCAAGCACGCGAGCAGGAACACGATCGCCGGCCGCGCCGCCTCGCGCAGCGGGCGGCGGCCGTCCCGCAGTCGTGACGCCAGCCGGAACGCGAAGAACACCGCGACGACGAAGCCGGCGTGGAAGCTCGACTCCGGGTGCCCGCCGAAGAACTGGAGCGCGGTCAGCGCCGCCAGCCCCGCTCCGGGCATCGGCCCCGGACGCCGCACCACGAGCTCGGCCATCACCAGCATCCACGGCACCAGCGCAAAGATGCTCGTGAGCGGCCAGGCGAGCCAGACGACGAAGAACGTACCGAAGGCGTAGATCAGCCCGGCCGCGAGCGCACCGCCGAAGCGCATTCCGAGCAGCCGCCCGAGCCAGAAGCCGCCGAGGGCGGCGACGAACAGCTTCAGCATGGCCGCGATCGCAAGCGAATCCCAGAACGGCAGTACGTATCCGGGCGCGCTGAACGGCGAGAAGACCGCCGACTGGGCGTTCCCGACGAACGGGCGCCCGCCCATGATGTGCGGATTCCAGAGCGGCACGTCCGGAAGCCGCTCGCGCGTCCACTGCGCGTACGGGATGAAGACCTCGCTCGCGTCCGCGAGCTCGAAGTTGCTGCCGAGCGGCGGCACGTCGGCCGGCCGCTCCTCGGTCCAGGGGGCCGCACTCCAGAGCGAGTCGGACGGCGAGAGCGTCCAGCCCGGGAGCAGCCCGTGGCCGACCATCACGAGCGAGAGCAGCGCGTAGATCGCGGCCGCGGCCAGAGCCGGCGCGGGCCGCCACGTCAGCCGGCTACGCACACCATTCCGACCGAGACGCCGGCGGGCAGCCGCGCGCCGCGCTCGATCGCCTTCGCCTCGGCGAGCGTCGGCAGCTCGAGCAGCCGGTTCACGGGCGCGGGCGGGAGGCTGAGGTCGGACCGCGCGTCGCCGTTCGAGCGCGCGCGCTTCAGCGTTCTCACCAAGGCCACGGCGGGCAGCGCGGTGGTGAAGAAGTACGTGTCGAGGGCCGGCTCCCAGCCGGCCGCGCGGACGCTCCGGCGGAGGCGCTCGACCGTGTAGCGCCGCCTGTGGTGCACGGATACGTCGTGGTCGCTCCACAGCCAGCCGTAGGCCGGCACGGTGAGCACGAGCCGCGCCCCGTCTGCCGCCACGCGTCGGAGCTCGCGCAGCGCCACGATGTCGTCGTCCAGGTGCTCGATCACGTCGGTGGCGAACAACAGCTCGAAGCTGCCCGGGCCGAAGGGAAGCTTCTCGGCGCGCGCCTGGACCACATTGTCGAGCCCACGCTCGCGGCACAGCTCGATCGCCTCGGGGAACGGGTCGACGCCGGTGACCTTGCCGAGCCGCTCGTACTCGCGCAGGTTTGCGCCGGTGCCGCAGCCCGCATCGAGGATTCGCGGCGACGGCGGCACTCCGGCACGCGAGAGCAGCGATCGCACGACCGCCCGCCGGGACCGGAACCACCAGTGCCGATCCTCGATCTCGAACTGCTCGCGGTAGCGCCAGGTCTCCAAGCGACCGCAGCCTAGTCGGAGGCGCGGGTGGTCTCGGCCCGCGCGGGCGTCACCTCGACCGGTGCGGCCGCCACCGCGGCCCGGATCCTCTCCGACGCCTCCACCTGTCCCGGCGTGGGCCGGTGAATGCGCTGCCACATACGCGCGACCGTGCGGAGCGTGCGCGGGACGTCGCTCGCCCTGACGCTTGTCTCGCCCGCAACGCGCGCGTAGTGCCGTACGCCCTTCTCGACGATCCGGAAGTTCCACTTGCGCGCCTTGGCGACGAGCTCGGTGTCCACGAAGAAGTCGGTGCACTCGATGGTCACCCTGTCGATCACCTCGCGCCGGAACAGCTTGAACGAGCAGTCCACGTCGCGCACGCGCACGCGAAACAGGAGCCGGACGATCCAGTTGTAGACCGTCGAGGCGACGAGCCGGGTGGGCGAGTCGTAACGGTAGACGCGGAAGCCCACGACGGCGTCGTACTCGCGCAGCAGCGGCAGCAGGTACTCGAGCTCGCCGATGTCGAACTGGCGGTCCGCGTCCGTGTAGAAGACATAGTCGTGGCGCGCGCGGCTGAAGCCGGTGCGCAGCGCGGCGCCGTAGCCTTGGTTGCGCTCGTGGCGGAGCAGCCTCACCCGCGGGTGGTGCTCGGCGAGCAGCGGCTCCACCTCGGCCGACGTGCCGTCGCGGCTGCCGTCGTCGACCACGATGACCTCGTACTCCTCCGCGAGGCGCGGGAGGCACTCGAGCGCCTGCTCCACCACGGGGCCGATATTGGCCTCTTCGTTGTAGGCGGGCAGCACGATCGACAACCCCGGGACACGCTGGTGAGCGCTCATGACGGCCGCAGACGGTAGACCAGCATGCCGCCAACCCGGCGCGGCGGCACGCCGAGCGTGCCGAACAGGCGCCGCCACGGGCCCCCATGCTGCGGGTCGACCAGCACCACGGTCACGCCCTTGTCGCGCACAAAGCGGCGCAGCTCGGCGGCGGAGCCGGGCGTGAGGCGGCCGCTGAGAAGCGTTCGCCACGCCGGATAGCGCATGTAGCTGTGCGGGAACGCCCCGACGTAGCCCCCGGCGAGCCGGAAGCCGAAGCCGGCCTCCGCGTGCCAGCGCATGTTTGCGCCCCAGGCGGGCACGGTGATCACGCGGTCGCTCTCGGCGAGGACCGCCTCGTGAGCGTCATCCTCGAACAGGGGTGGATCGCCGATCGGCGTCCGCCAGATCGTGTTGCCGGGGTCTGGGAGCAGGAACGCCACGGCGACGAGTGCGAGCGCCCAGCGCCAGCGCCCGCCGCGCCACGCGAGCCACAGCGCCGCCGCGACCGCGGCCACGAGGAAGGTGAAGCCGGTGAAGCGGATCGGGATCGCGTACCGGAGTGCCGGCAGCTCCGCGAACGCGGCCCACGGCAGCGGGATCCCGGTCTCCTCGCCGGCGACCACGAGCTCGCGGCCGAGCGACGCGACGACGACGGCGGCGAGGACCACGAGCACGAGCCGGGCGGCGCCCGAGCGCCGCGCCTCGAACCCGAACAGCCCGAGCAGCACGGCGAGCGGGACGCCGAGGTAGCCGAACCCGTTGGCGTACGCGGGCCCGTCGCCAGGGTCGTGCGTGGTAGCGATCTGCTGGTACGGGCTCGGCACCACGACCGAAGCGAGGTCCACGGGGAAGCCCTTGAGCGCCTGCTCGGGCACAGTGTGCGGCTCGAACAGCATGGACCAGAGGATCGGGCTCACCAGCACGATCGCAACCAGCGCGGCGAGCGCGAGGAGCTTCAGCGTCTCCAGCAGGCGGACGCGCCACGCAGGCAGCAGCGCGAACGCCGCGGCGAGTGCGGTGGCGCCGAACACGCCCGCCATCGCTAGCACCTCGGTGGACGTAAGGAACTGGAACGCGAGCGCGAGTGTCATGCACACGACGAACGCCCGCGGCCCCAGGCTGCCGCGAACATGGCGCACCACGAGCAGCACAAGCACCGGCAGCAGTGCCACCAGCACGAGGTTCGGCCCACCCTGGAGGTTGGCCAGGACGTATGGCGAGAAGCCGAACAGGTACCCGCCGAGGAGCGACGGCGCAAGGGCGCCGGTGAGCTCACGGCACAGCAGGAAGCCGGTCCATGCCGCGAGCGCCGGGCCCAGCAGCATGATCGCGTTCCAGGTGGCCAGCGGGCCGAGCGTGAGGGTGAGCGGCGCCAGCACGAGGCTGGGACCCGGCATCGCGGTCGTCCACGCCAGGTTGTAGCCGTCGGGCACGAAGATCAGGTCCGTCTGCACCGGGTCCAGCCCGTTCAGCAGCGCGTGCGGCCACCACGCGAAGAACCACATATAGGCGCTGGCGTCGATGTCGTCGGCCGCTATCGCGCTGGAGCCGAGCTCCCCCGCGATCGGCAGCGCGAAGAACGTCAGCGAGAGGGCCAGGTAGATCGCGAGCGCCCAGGCCGCGGCCGGCACCCGCGAGGTCACCGCCGCGCCTCGGCCGCCGGCCACGTCCCGAGGCGGGCGTGCGCGAGCGCGCCGAGGTAGCACGCCAGCGCCACGAGCGTCGCCGCGGGGAAGCCCGCCACGATCGCCACAGCGATTCCCGCCGCGGACGCCACGACCGACGCGATCGCGTTCACGCCCCAGGCCCACGCGACGCCGCCGGGGTGGAGAGCCGCGAGACGCGCGAGCCCGAGCGGCATCGCCATGCCGAGCAGGACGCCGAGCGGCGCGAGCAGCAGGACGGTGATCACGACGCGCACCCCGAACGGGGCCTCGAGCAACACGGTGAGCAGCGGCTCGAGGGCGAAGGCGGCGGCGGCGATGACGAGGCAAGCCACGGCCAGCGCCCGCTCGAGCGTCTCGCGCGGCCGGCGCACCTGACCGGACAGGAGCGACCCCAGGCCCGTCCACAAGAGGAGCGCGAACAGGACGACCGAGAGTGCGTATGTGGGGAAGCCGAGGAAGAGCACGAAGCGCTGGATCAGCGCAACCTCCAGTGTGAGGAAGCCCACGCCGATCGCCGCGAAGAAGCCGAGCGCCGCCACCGGCGGCCGTTCCGCTCGCGCGCCGGCGAACAGCGGCGCGGCCACGAGCGCGAGCGACAGGACGGTCAGGATGCCCAGCGTGACGAGCAGGACCGCGAACGGGTCGGTCGCGTAGATGTAGCCCGGGCCCGAGCTGCCCAGCGAGTCCAGCCGGCGCATGTTGAAGAAGAACGGGCGGTCGTCGCTGGGGGCGCACACGTCCAGCCGGTAGCCCTCGCAGAATTCCTGCGCCGACGGCGCGCTCGCCAGCCCGGCCCACTCGAGCCGGTAGGGCCCGCCTGGCGCGAAGGCCACGCCCTGGCCGCGCCGGGCCGCCAGCTCGCGAACGCGGGTGAGCTCTCCCTCGGTCCACGGGCGCGTGCGGGCGAGGATCGTGCCGAACACCCCGCCGAACAGATCACGCCCGAGGGCCACGACGACATTGCGCTCCGGCCGCTCCACGCCCCGCCGCCGGAGCGTCTCGAGCGTGAGCACAGTCGCTCTCAGCGCCTCGTCTCCCACGAGCCGGTGCGGGCGCGAGACGTCGAGCACGCCGTCGGGGTGCAGGTGCTCGAAGTACTCGTCGAACGCCTCGAGCGTGTACAGGTTGTTCTCTGTGAGCGCGAACGCCTGAGCCGAGTTGGCCGAGAGCGTGTCGGTGAACCCGATGTGGATCACGTCGTAGCGGGTGTCCCGCCGGGCCAGCTCCGAGCGGCCGTCCCCGATCGCTGTATGGACTCTCGGCAGGCTGTACGGCGCGCCCGAGAAGCGCCGCAGGGGCCCGTCGACCGCGTCGCGGATCGCCCGGTTCAGCTCGATCACGTCCAGCCGCCGCACGCCCGAGGTGAGCGCGTTGAAGATGTCGCGGCCGCCGCCCCCGCCGATCACGAGAGCGCGCTCCCGGCGGCCGAGCGCATAGCCGAGCGACTGCGGGCCGAGGTGGAGGTCGCGCCAGTCGGGCATCGGCTCCCCGCGCCTGTGCAGCGGCACCGGCGCGTACACGCGGTCGTAGAACAGCAGGGCGAACGCGCCCCCGCTGGTCTCGGGCCCGTACCCGACAACGCGGCTGAGCGGTGTCCAGCGATCCGTCACGGGTTCCGCGCCCTCGACCACGCCGGTGACGGGCTCCGGCTCGTAGAGGTCCGTCGCGCCGGCCAGCGCCACCGCCGCCAAGCCCAGCACGAGCATGCCGGCTGCCGCCGCGCGTAGCCGCCGCCGGTCGCCGCCGAACAGCAGCGCGCCGAGCGCGGCCACGGGCGCGAGGCCCACGACGAGGCTCGGCACGCCGACCGCCCACATCAGCGGGACCACGGCGAGCGCCCCGAGCGCGGCTCCGCCGAGGTCGAAGGCGTACAGGCGCGAGATCGCGGCCGTGTAGCCCCGCACGGCCAAGGCGATCACTATCCCGGCGGCCGCGAAGATCGTCGTGCAGAGCGCGCTTGCCAGGGCCAGCCGCCACACGAAACCGGCGGTGATCGCGTCGCTCGTGCCGTACTCGATGCGCGCCAGCACCGCCGGCACCACGATCAGGAGCGCGCCGAGAGCGAGCGACCAGCGCGCAAGCTCCTCATCGAGCGGGCGCCGCTCGAACCAGCCTGGAAGCAGGTACACCGCGATCGCGCCCGCGCCCGCGCCGAGCAGCGCGAGCGAGATCGACAGGAAGCTGAAGTGGTAGAAGAGCGCGGCCGAGAACAGGCGCGTAAGGAGCACCTGGAGCGCTAGCACGCACCCAGCCACGAGCCCCACGCCCGCGCCGATTCGCAGCCGCACGGCTAGGGGGCGGACGCGTCCGGCTCGCCCGCCGCCTCCGCGCCAGTGGTCGCGGGCAGCCGGCGCGACACGCGCGGCCAGCGCAGCTTCGGCACGAGCATCAAGGCCTCCAGCGCGATCGGGAGCGACATCTTGCTGTCGCCCGCCATGCGGTCGCGAAAGCAGATCGGGACCTCGCGGACCTCGAAGCCCTCACGGAGCGCGCGGTAGGTGAGCTCGATGTTGAAGACGTAGCCCTGCGCGCGGAGCGTCGACGGCTCGACGGTCTCGAGCACCCGGCGGCGGATGCAGCGGAAGCCGCTCGTGAGGTCCCGCACCTCCACGCGCAGCATGCGGCGGGCGTACAGCGACCCGGCGCGGCTGAGCAGCCGCCGAAGCGGCGGCCAATCCGCGATCTCGCCGCCCTCGACGTAGCGCGAGCCGATCACCAGGTCGCTCTCGGCCGCGGCGGCCACGAGCTCGGGCAGGTGCGCCGGGTCGTGCGAGTAGTCCGCGTCCATCACGACCACCAGCTCCGCGCCGGACTCGACGGCCCTCGCGAAGCCGGCGAGATAGGCGCGACCGAGGCCCTCCTTGGCGGGGCGGTGCAGCACCTCGACGCCCTCGATCTCCTCCGCGAGCCGGTCCGCCAGCTCGCCGGTTCCGTCGGGCGAGCCGTCATCGACCACGAGCAGGCGCCAATCGCCGGGCGCGATGGCCTCCAGCTGGGCCGCGCCCGCGCGGACCACGTTGTCGATGTTGCCGGCCTCGTTGTAGGTCGGGAGGAACAGCCACAGGCTTGCTTCCATGCGGGGCAGCACCTTAACGGTCGCTCGGGGTCGTCCGATACCTTTCCGCGCCGGATGAGCCCGGACGACCAGGAGCGGCCGCTGCACGTCCTGGTGCTGGCCGACCGGGACTGGAAGCACAACGACACCGGTGGCAACGGCGCCAACCTGTGGGCGCAGATCAGCCGCTGGGTGGCCGCGGGCACGCGCGTGACGGTCGTCGCGGGGCAGTATCCGGGTGGAAAGCGCGTCGAGGAGTTCGGCCCGAATCTCGTGGTGCACCGCATGGGCACGCGCGCGACGGTGTTCCCACGGGCGATGGCGGCTGTGCTGCGCGGCGTCGGGCGCGACGCCGACGTCGTGCTCGAGGTGATCAACGGGATCACCTTCCTCACGCCGCTGTGGCTGCGGCGCAAGCCGCGCGTGGCGATGATCCATCATGTGCACCGGGAGCTGTTCATGCAGGAGTTCCCGCGTACCGGTGGGCTGCTGTTTCGCGTGCTGGAGAGCTGGCCGCTGCGGCTGCTCTACGGTGACACCGCGTTTCTGACGATCTCGGAGGCGGCTGCGGGCGACCTCGCGCGCGAGGGCATCCCGCGCGAGAACATCACGGTCGAGTACCTCGGCGTGGAGCCGGGTGAGTTCGAGCCCACCGAGCGCGCTCCGGACCCGCGGCTGATCTTCGTGGGGCGGCTGAAGGCCTACAAGCGCGTGGAGCTGCTCCTGCAGGTGCTCGAGGCCGTGCCCGAAGCCACGCTCGACGTGGTCGGCGAGGGCGACCACCGCCCCGACATCGAGGCCGAGATTGCCAGGCGCGGGCTCGGCGAGCGCGTCCGGATGCACGGCTACGTGGACGGCGCGCGCAAGGCAGAGCTCTACGGGCGCGCGTGGGTGAACGTGACCGCCTCGGCCTCCGAGGGCTGGTCTCTCACCGTGATGGAGGCGGCCCTGTGCGCCACGCCGAGCGCGGCGCTGGCCGTGGGCGGGCTCACAGAGTCGATCGTGGACGGCGAGACGGGCTTCCTGGCCCGCGATGTGACGCAGCTCAGCGCACGCGTGCGCGAGCTGCTCGACGACGCCGAGCTGCGCACCCGCCTCGGGGAGGCCGCGGAGAAGCGCGCGCGCTCGTTCACCTGGGACCGCTCGGCCGCCGCGTTCCTGGAGGTACTCCGGCGTACGGCCGCCGGCTCGAACGGCGCCGCGGCCCCCGGAGACGTCCCGTCCGCGACCGGCACGAGCGGGGAGGCGCGGCGCTGGCTGGCGGGGAAGCGCTAAGCGGCGCGGCCGACGTCGAGGGCTGGCTGAGTGCGGACCAGGCGCAGCGCCTCCGCGACGCCGCCGCTCGCGTGGCCGCGCCGGGGCGGATCGTCGAGATCGGCTCGTTCCGCGGACGCTCGACGATCGTGTTGCGACGGGCCGCTGCACCGGGAATCGAGCTGGTGGCGATCGATCCGCACGGCGGCGGCGACCGCGGGCCCCGGGAGATCGGCGCGGACGCCGCCCGAGGCGACGCGGACCACGAGGCCTTCCACGCCAATCTCCGCGCCGCCGGCGTCGAGGCGGAGGTGCGCCACGTCCGGCGCCCGTCGCAGGACGCTCTCGGTGATGTGCCGGCGCCGCACGACCTGCTCTACGTCGACGGAGCCCACCGCTACCGGCCCGCCCGCGCCGACATCGAGCGCTGGGGAGACCGCACGGCGCTCGGGGGGACAATGCTCGTGCACGACGCGTACAACGCCGTCGGGGTGATGCTCGCGCAGCTCCGGCTGCTCGTGCCGTCGAGCCGCTGGCGCTACCTCGGCCGCACGCGGTCGCTGGCCGAGTACCGGCGCGAGGACCTGTCCGGCGCCGACCGGGTGCGCAACGCGGCCCGCCAGCTCGGTGGTTTGCCGTACTTCGTGCGCAACGGCCTGATCAAGGTCGCGCTCGTCCTGAGGCTGCGCGGACTGGCGCGCCGGCTGGGGCTCGCGGACGGCGACGAGTGGCCCTACTGAGTATGTTCGCGCCGTGACGCCGCCCAGCCTTTCGGTCGTGGTGCCTGTCTTCAACGAGGAGGCCGGCATCGCCGCGTTCGTGGCCGCGCTCCGGGAGCGCCTCGACGCCCTCGGCCGCTCGTACGAGGTCGTGGTCGTGGACAACGCAAGCACCGACGGCACGGTCGCCGCGCTCGAGCCACTCCTCGACGGCGCGAGCGTGCGGCTCCTGCGAAACGACGCCAACCGCGGCAAGGGCTTCTCGGTCCGCCGCGGGATGCTCGACGCGAGCGGCGACCTGCGCCTGATGTGCGACGCGGATTGCGGTGTCTCGCTCGGCTCGCTTCCGGAGCTGCTCGACGCCGTCGACGAGGCCGATGTGGCCATCGGCTCGCGCGTGCAGCGGGGAGCGGAGGTCGCACGGCAGCAGCCGCTACGACGCCGACTCGTGGGCTGGCCGTTCATCGCTCTGACCCGCGGCCTCATGCGCGAGCCCGCTCACGACGTCTACTGCGGATTCAAGCTGTGGCGGGCGCCGGCGGCGGAGGCGGTCTTCGCACGGCAGCGGCTCGAGGGCTGGGTTTTCGACGCCGAGGCGCTCGGCCTCGCGCGCCGGCTCGGCTTCAGCGTCCGGGAGGTCGGCATCGCCTGGGCCGACCGGGAGGGATCCAAGCTGTCGATCCCGCGGGTGCTGGTGCCCGCGGTCCGCGAGCTGCTCGCCGCGCGGCGGAGCGTGCGCAGCCAGCCGCGGGTGCGCGCCGGCGTGGCCGCCGAGGCCAGCCCGCGGCAGGCCTCGGGTTGAGCCGCCGAGCCGAGCGCGACCACGCATTCACGCTCGGCTTCGCGGCCGTCTCGTTCGCGCTGGCCTTCCTCCAGCGCCCGGGCTGGGCCAGCAGCGACACCAAGATCGACCTGCACGTCGACCCCGCGCAATTCCTGTCGGAGGTCGCTTCGGTGTGGGCGCCCTCGATCGACCTCGGGGCCGTCCAGGGGGCTCAGTACAGCGGCTACCTGTGGCCAATGGGCCCGGTGTTCGCGCTGCTCCACGGGATCGGCCTGAGTCCGTGGGTGGCGCATCGGATCTGGCTCGGGCTGCTGTTCGCGCTGTCCGCCTGGGGGATGCTGAAGCTCCTGGACGCCTTCGCCGGTCGGCCGCGCGGCCTGCCGCACGCGATCGGTGCGGGGTTCTATCTGCTCAATCCGTACACCGTGATCTTCAGCGCTCGCACGAGCGTCGTCCTGCTCGGCTACGCGGCCCTCCCGTGGCTCCTCCTGGTGGTCCATCGCGGCGTGCGCGCGATCGGCAGCGGTCGCGGTTGGCGCGACTGGCGCGGCTGGTGGTGGGCGGCCGCCTTTGCCCTCATCCTGACATCGACCGGCGGAGGCGTGAACGCGGCGGTCGTCGGCTTCATGCTCGTCGGGCCGCTGCTCCTGCTCGCCTATGAGCCGCTCGTCGGCGCCGTACGCTGGCGAGACGCGGGCGCATTGATGGTGCGCGTCGCGTTGCTCGGCGCCGTCGTCTCGGCTTGGTGGATAGTGCCGCTGCTCGTGCACGTGCGGGATGGCGTGGACTTCCTCCAGTTCACCGAGCAGCCGCGCGCGATCTGGGGAACGAACAGCGCGCCCGAGGCGCTCCGCCTGATGGCCTACTGGACGTCGTACATCGGGGTCGGCTTCTACGGTGCCGCTCGTCCGCTCTACAGCGAGGCTGGCACGCTCTTGTTCAACCCGCTCGTGGTGGGGGCATCCCTGCTTCTGCCCGCCCTCGCCGTCGGCGGGTTCGCGCTCACGCGTCGTCGTCGCTACGCCCCGTTCCTGCTGCTGATGCTGGTCGTCGGAGCGGCGATCGAGGTGGCCGGGTTTCCGGACGGGACCCCGGCCCGCGAGGGGATGGAGTGGGTCTACCGCAACATCTCGCCGCTGCGCTTCCTGCGCACCACGCAGAAGGCCGCTCCGCTAGTAGCGGTCGCCGGCGGCGGCCTGCTCGCTCTCTTCGCGCAGGCTGCTCTCGCGCGCGTGCGCGAGGCGCGGCGCGCCTCGGTGCGCCGCGCCGGGCCGCTCGCGCTGGCCGGTTCGGTTGCGGTGCTGATCCTGCTGTCCGCGCTCCCGCTCGTCCGGGGGGACGGCGTGGAGCGCCAGCTCGCGTGGAAGGAGATCCCCGCCGCGTGGGAGCGCGCCGGCCGTGATCTCGATCGAGAGCTTCCGCCAAACACCCGGGCGCTCGTGCTCCCGGGCCAGATCTTCGCTCACTATCGCTGGGGCGGGACGATCGACGCGATCCTGCCGCGGCTGACCGAGCGGCCCGTCGCCGTGCGCTTCGAGACACCGTACTCGGACCCGCACGCCAACGACCTGCTGTGGACCGTGGACCGGTTGGTGCAGCAGCGCCGGCTCGTCCCGGGGCAGCTTCCTCCGCTGCTGCGCCTGATGGGCGCCGGCGCCGTGGTTGCCGCAAACGACGACGACGTCTCGCGCAGTGGAGGGATGAACGCTGCCCAGGCCGCTGAACAGCTCGCGGGCCAGGGGCTCGCAGAGCCCGCCCGGCGTTACGGCCCGTCGCGCGTAGTGGCGCACCCGCCGCGCGAGCTGGGGGTCCCCGTCGAGCTGCCCCAGGTGCGCCGCTACGACCTCTCGCCCAGCCGCGGCCTCGTCAGCGTCGCGACCACAGAGCGCCCCACCGTCGTCGACGGGTCCGCCGAGGGGCTCGCAGGCATGGCGGCATTCGGGACGTTGCCGGAGCGCGGGGCGATTCTCTACGCGGGCGATCTCGATCCGGCCGAGCTCAGGCGGATTGCGGCGCGCGGTGCGGACGTGGTGGTGACCGACTCCAATCGGCGGCGGCGCTTCGTGCCCGAGTACGGCCATCAGAACCTGGGGGCCACGCTGCCGCAGGATGAGGAGGTCGACGAGAACTTCGCGCTGATCGAGCCGTTTCCCAAGCGCGGCGCCGACGCCCAGACCGTCGCCGTGCTGAGCGGCGCGCGCTACGTGCGCGCGCCACACGAGGGTGGCCTGCTCGAGTTCCCCGAGTACGGCGCGGCCGCCGCATTCGACGGCGATCTCACGACGGCCTGGGCTGCGGACCGCTATCTCAACCCGGACGAGCGCTGGATCGAGATCGGCTTCGAGCGCCCACGCGACGTTCCGCACGTGGACCTCTATCCGCTGCGCGACTGGCGCGGCGTCGAGCGCGAGGTCGAGGTCGGGGGGATCCGCACGCAGCTGCATGCGGGGCGGAACCGCATCCGGGTCGGGCTCGAGGATGTGAGCTCGCTGCGGGTCACCATCACACGTGTGGACCAGCCGCCGGGCGACCTGCGCGGGTCGGGCGGCTTCCGCGAGATCGGAATCCCCGGTGTGAGCGTGAGGAGTTCACTGCGGCCGCCGGTGCTCCTGGGACGCGCGCTTGCCGGGCGTGACCTCTCGAGGGTGGGGGTCACCTACCTGTTGGAGCGCACCACCGCGGACGCCCCCTTCCGCCGCGACCGTCATACCGGCAGCCCGCTGCTCGAGCTCGCCTCGAACCGGCGCGACCCCGAGCCTCAGCTCGACCGCCTGCTGTTCGCGCCGGCGCCGCGTGCGTACGGCGTGGAGGCGTGGGCGTACCCTGACGTCGACGCGCGCGACCCAGAGCTCGACCGGCTGGCCGGCGTGAGCGGACCGTTTTCGTTCGACTCGTCCGGGCGCTTCCACAACGAGTCCCGCTACCGCGCCTCCAAGGCGTTCGACCACAGCCGGCGTACGGCGTGGATCGGCATCTGGGCGCGGCCCTCCGCTCCCCACCCCTGGATCTCATGGTCCGGGCGGCGACCGCTCGAGCTGTCGCGCCTGCGGCTGGAGCCCGCGAGCGCCGGGCGCCGCCCGAGCGTGGTGCGCGTCAGCTGGCCGGGAGGCGCCACCGAGCCGCTGCCGGTGGGCGACGACGGCACCGTGCAGCTCCGGCGGAGGGCGCGCGCGCGGAGCTTCAAGCTGACCGTGCTCGAGACGCGCCCCACGGGGCGCGCCACGAGGGCGATCGGAATTGCGTCGCTCGAGGTGCCGGGGGTCGCCGTGGTCCGGACGCCGTCACGGTCGACCGCGCTGCGCACGCGCTGCGGGGACGCCCGTGCCGCGGTGAGCGGGCGGTTGGTGCGCCTGCGGCCGCGCGGCGCGGTGGCGGATCTCGAAGACGGGCGCCCGGTTCGCGCGCGCGCGTGCTCCGAGAGGGTCCGCATGGGCGGAGGCGTGCAGCGAGTGCGCTCGCTGCCAGGTACGTTCGCGGTCAACCTGCTCCGGCTCAGCGCGCCGGCGCCGGTAGCCGCCCCCCCCAGGGCCGGCGCCGGGCGGGTGGTGGACCCGGGCGCGGTGCACGGCAGCTCGGTCGACGGCGTGCGCGTCGCGCTCGAACGCCCGGCCTGGCTGGTGCTCGGCCAGAGCTACTCGGAGGCCTGGCGGGCCAGCTGCGACGGGACCGACCTCGGCCGGCCGCGCCCGGTGAACGCCTACGCGAACGGCTGGCGCGCTCCGCGTGGGTGTGAGCGCGTGGAGTTCGCCTTCGCACCGCAGGGCGGTGTGCGGATCGGATTCGCGCTCTCAGCGCTCGCCGCAGCGCTATTGCTCGTCTTCATGGTCGGCGCGCCGCTCCTCGCGCGCGCTCACGGCGGCACTGGGGGAGCCCGGGCGGTGGCGGCCGAGAAGACGCTGCCGGAGGATCGGCCGGCGCGGCTGCCGATTCCGCGCGCGGCGTTCATTGCCGCGGCGTTCACGGTCCCGCTCGCGCTGCTGTTCGCGCTACGGGTCTCGATCGTCGTCTTCCCGCTCCTGACGCTGATCCTCTGGCGAGGCGTGGGCTCACGCCGGCTCGCCGTGGTGGCGGCGCTGATCCTCGGCGTGGTCGTGCCGGGGCTCTACGCGCTCATCTCGCCTCGCGACCGCGGTGGCTACAACTTCGAGTACAGCACCGAGCTGATCTGGGCCCACTGGGTGGGCGCAACCGCACTCGTGCTGCTGATGGCGGCCTGCTGGCGGTCGCTGGCCGCCGCCCGGAGGCGCGAGTGAGCTCCGCGCGGCGGCTCGTGGCGTCCAACACCGCCATACAGATCGCCGGTAAGGCCGGTGTGCTCGCCATCGGGCTCGCCTCCATCGCGATTCTCACGCGCTACCTCGGGCCCGAGGACTACGGCCGATACACGCTCGCGCTGACCTACATGCAGCTGTTCGCGGTGCTGGCCGACGTGGGGCTGTTCACGATCGTGGTGCGCGAGATCAGCCGCGATCCGGAGCGGACGGAGCGGCTCGTGGGCAACACGCTCACGCTCCGCCTCGCGCTCGCGGCTGCCGCGATCGCGCTCGCGGCGCTGATCAGCCTGCTCCTGCCCTACGACCCCGACGTCCGCGCCGCGATCCTGCTCGCCGGCCTGCCACTTCTGTTCGGGATGTTGAACAGCACGTTCGTCACTGTGCTCCAGGCCCGTCTTCGGATGGGGCGCGCGGTGGCGGGCGACGTGATCGGCCGCGCGGTCTCGCTCGCGGCGGTGGGGCTGGTCGTGGCGCTCGACCTCGGCTTCCTCGCGGTGATGGGCACCGCGGCCGCCGGCGCGCTCGCCACGGCGCTCGTGACGATGTTGCTCACGCGGCGGGTCGCGCCGGTCCGGCCACGGGCCGAGCCGCGCGTGTGGCGCCGGTTGCTCGTCATGGCGCTTCCGCTCGGAGTCGCGCTCGCCGTGAACGAGGTCTACTTTCGCGCCGACACGCTGATCATCTCCCTCTACCAACCCTACGAGCAGGTCGGCCTATACACGCTTGCCTACCGGATGCTCGAGCTGACGCTCGTGTTCGGGACCGTGTTCCTCACAACCACGTTCCCGCTCCTGTCTCAGGCCGTGGCGCGTGACGAGCCGCGGGCGCGGCGCACGATCCAGCTGTCCACCGACCTGTTCGTCGCGCTCGGCGCGCCGCTCGTGGCCGGCGGCCTTGTGCTGGCACCCGACCTCGTGGAGCTGGCGGCCGGCAGCGACTTCGAAGATGCGTCCACGCCGCTGCGCGTCCTGCTCGCGGCGGGCGCGTTGGCGTGGATCAACGGCGTGTTCGGCTATGCCCTCATCGCGAAGGAGCGCCAGCTGAGCGCGCTCTGGCTCAACGGCACGGCGCTCGCGCTGAACGTCGGCCTCAACCTGTTGCTGGTGCCCAGGTACGGCATAGTGAGCGCGGCCGCCGTGACCGTCGCCTCGGAGGTGCTCATACTCGCCGGCTCGTACGCCCTGATGCGCCGCTACTTCGACTTCTTCCCGGCCCCTCGCACGCTTGCGCCGGCGCTCCTCGCCGCGGCCGCTATGGGCGCTCTCCTCTGGGCGCTCAGCGACGCTCCCGTCCTCCTCCTGATCCCGCTCGGCGCCGCGGTGTACGCCGGTCTGATGTGGCTCACGAGCCCGGCGAGCCGGGAGCTCGTGGCCGGGGTGCGCACGTGAGACGCGGCCCGCGCGACACGCGCACGTGGTACCGAACCGCCGATCCAATGGAGCAGGTGGACGGCGTGCTCGTCGACTTCGTCGCCGAGCACGCGGGGCGCTCGGTGCTCGATCTCGGCTGCGGGCTCGGCGGCTACTCTCGCGCGCTCGCCGAGCGGGGCTTCGACGTGCGGGCGCTCGATGTCGTGCCCGATTACGTCGAGCGCGCGCGCTCCATCGGAGTGGAGGCCGAGCTGTACGACGGCGACACGATTCCGCTGCGGGACGGGTCCGTCGACACCGTCATGCTGCTCGAAGTGCTCGAGCACCTCGACGACCCGGCCCGGCTCCTGGGCGAGGCGCGGCGCGTTGCGCGTAGGGGCGTACTCGTGACGACGCCGAACTGCACGCAGGACTTCGGCGACGTGCCGGTTGAGTTCAGCCACATGCTCGACGTGGATCACCGCCACTTCTTCACCGAGCCGTCGCTCAAGCGGCTGCTCGACGACGTGTTCGGGAGCTCGGTTGTGGAGCAGACGGCGCCGATCGACCGCCACCTCGCCGGCGCCGTGCTGCCTCAGCCGCTGCGCGCCGTGCACCGCTGGCTCGACACAGCCGGGCTCGTCAAGCCGCGCTTCTTCTTCCGGCTGCGCGGGCGCGCGCCGGCGGGTCCGTGACGCGCGTCCTGCTCGTGTCGGCCGAGCCCGTGGGGGCGGCGATGGCCGGGCCGGCTATCCGGGTGGTCGAGCTGGCCCGCGCTCTCGCGGCTCACTGCGACGTCACCGTGGCAGCCCCGGCACCGAGCGATCCCGCGGCCGTCCCCGGTCGGCTCTTGGAGGCCGGGTTGTCCGACTTCGAGCCGCTGCTGAGCGCGATGCGCGAGCACGACGTGCTCGTGGCCCAGCGGCTTCCGCCGCAGCTGCTGCGCTACGCCGCGCGACTGCCGCTGCGCTTCGTGGCGGACCTGTACAACCCCCAGATGATCGAGGTCCTCGAGGCCGCCGGCGATGGCGGGGCCGGCGAATCCTCGTCCCGGCGTGCGTGGCGCTCGATGCTCGGGCAGTGCGCGGTGGCCGACCTCGTGATCTGCGCGAGCGAGAAGCAGCGTGACCTGTGGCTGGGGGGCATGGCGCTCAACGGCCTCGTCGACCCCGAGCGGTACCGCGCCGACCCGACCTTCCGGTCGTTCGTCGACGTCGTGCCGTTCGGTCTCCCGGACGAGCCGCCTCGGCACGACGCGCCCGTGATCAAGGGCGTCTGGCCGGGGATCGAGCCGGACGACCGCGTGCTGCTCTGGGCGGGCGGGATTTGGCGCTGGCTCGACGCGCTCACGCCGATCCGCGCGCTCGAGCGCCTGCATGCCGAGCGCCCGTCGGTCCACCTGGTGTTCATGGGCACGGGGCGGCCCGCACTCAAGCCAGGAGACGTGCCGACCGGTGCCGACGAGGCGATGCGCTTCGCGCGCGAGCGCGGGCTCGACGGCCGCTGCGTTCACTTCAACCCCGGCTGGGTGAGCTACGCGGACCGTGGCGCCTACCTGCTCGAGGCCGATGTGGGGGTATGCGCGCACCACGACCACCTCGAGTCACGCTTCTCCTTTCGCACGCGCGTGCTGGACCACTTCTGGGCCGGCCTGCCGTCGGTCGTATCGTCCGGCGACTCGATCGGGGACCTCGTCGACCGCCGCGGGCTCGGTAACGCGGTCGCGCCCGGCGACGATGCGACGTTTGCCGCCGCGCTTGCAAACCTGCTCGACGACGCCGAACATCGCGTGGCGGTGCGCGGACGCGTGCGCGAGCTCGCCCCGGCGCTCCGCTGGTCGCAGTGCGCGCGGCCGCTCGTCGCGTTCTGCAGTGCGCCTGACACGCGCCCGCGCCGCCGCCCGCCCCGCGGTGCGCTGGCGCGGGCCACCTTCGGGCAGTACCCCGAGGTGCTCGCCTCGCTGCGTGAGCACGGCGGGCTCGCCGAGGCGGCGAGGGCGGTGCCGCGGCATGTCGCGCGCACGCTGCGGCATCGTGCCTGAGCTCGCCGCCGTCGCCGGGCAGCTAGCCCGCGCGCGCTACCTGCTGCTGTTCCTCGCCGGTGCGCTTCTGTCGGGCCTGACGATCCTGTCCGGCATCAACCCGCACGACGAGGGGCTCATGGTCACGGCCGCCGCGCGGGTGGCTGACGGCGAGCTGCCGTACCGCGACTTCTACGCCAACTACGGCCCCGGCCAGTACTACCTTCTCGGCGCGCTCGACGCCGCTTTCGGGCCTTCGCTGCTCACGTGGCGGATCGGGCGCGTGGCGCTCGACGCCCTGGTCGGGACACTCGCGTACGCGCTCGCCCGGCGTCAGGCGCCGCAGTCGATCGCTCTGCTCGCGTGGGTCGCGGCCATCGCCTCGATGGCCCATCCGACGCTCCCTCATCCCAACGCGCCCGCGCTCGCGCTGGGGCTCGGAGCGATTCTGCTCGCCCAGCGGTCGCCGACGGGCGCCGGAGTGCTCGCCGGGGTCGCGTTCGCATTCCGCTTCGACCTCGGTGCCGCGGCAGCGGTGGGGGCGGCGCTGGCATCCGGGGCGACGGATACCGGGCGCTTCGCCTCCGACCGCGCGGCGGCGCTGCGCGTGCTGGCTGCCGCGGTCCTGACAGCCGCCGTGCTCGTGATGCCGTTCGTGCTGGCGGCGCCCGGCGCGTTCTGGGACCAGACGATCGGGTTCGCCCTCGACGAGCAAACCCTCCAGCGCCTGCCGCTGCCCGGCGCCTGGGACGGCGCGCTCGAACCGAACAAGCTGCTTGCCTTCTATATGCCCTACGTGCTCATCGGCGGCTGTGCGATGTGGCTCGCCGCCGCGGTGGCCGAGCGCGCGCCGCGGCAGGCGTGGGCGGCGCTGCCGCTCGCGCTCGTGGGGCTTGCATACCTGCTCGCGCGCGCGGACGAGTTCCATCTCGTCCCGCTCGCCGTGGTGCTGCCGGTGCTGCTAGCGGGCGCGGCCGGACGCGCTCGCGCGATGTCGTGGAGGCTGGCGCTCATCGCACCGATCGCGCTGGTCGCACTGAACGGCCTCGACCAGAATCGGATCGACCTGCTCGACTCGCAGCGGCTCAGCCGGATCCGGCTCGATGTGGCCGATGGCGTGAAGGCTCCGCCGGACGAGGCGCGCGCGCTCGAGGCGGTCGTCCGGGAGGTGCGCCGCGAGGTCCCGCTGGATGAGCCGGTCTTCGTTGCGAACCCGCGCCATGATCTCGTCCGGGCCGGCAACCCGCTCGTGTACGTGCTCGCCGGGCGTCCCAATCCCACGCGCTACGACGTCATGCAGCCCGGCGTGGTAACCACGGCCGGCGTGCAGCGCGAGATCGTGCGCGATCTCCGTGACTCACGCACCGAGCTCGTGATCCGCTGGCTGAGCCCCCTCGCCGACGAGGCCGAGCCGAACGGGGCTGGACGGTCGAGCGGAGTGCGCGTGCTCGACCGCTACCTCGCGCGCCGCTACACCGCGGTCGCCCGGATCGGCCCCTACTCGGTGCTCAGACTTCCCGGGGCCGGTCCTGAATGAGAGCGTGACGAGCACGGCCGCACTAACGGCCTGGACCGCCAGCAGTGCGAGCGCGATGCGCTCAAGGTCGGCCGGAATCCATACGAGCAGCAGGATCTCGACTGCGGCGGCGACCGCGAGCATCCCGATGAACGCGGCGCGGTGCAGCCCGAGCAGATACTGCACCGCCAGGTATGTGCAGGCGAGCAGGGCCATGGCGAGGCCCAGGACCGGCAGCGCGCCGGCTGCCTCCGTGAGGTCGTCCCCGAACACCAGCTGCAGCAGCGGCTCGCCCGCGACGGCGTAGACGAGCACCATCGGGACGCCCAGCAGGGCGATCAGGCCGAGCGTGCGCGTGAGCACCGGCCGGCCGTCGACGCCCGACCCGGCGCGGCGCGCGACCTCCGGCAGCAGGTAGAGGCCGAGCCCCACGGCCACCCAGATGATCGCCTTCGCGGCGACGGCCGCCACGGCGTACGAGCCGGCGGCGTCGCCGCTCGCCTCGTGCTTCACGACGATCACGTGCACCTCCTGGAGCACGAACAGCAGCGTCAGACCGGCCACCGGAGCGCGCGCCCCGGCCAGCAGATCGCGGAGGCGGGCGACTCCGGCGCCGGCCGACGCCGGCAGGTGCGGCCTGAGCCACGGCGCCAGCGCCGTGGTCGCGGCCAGCATGGACAGCGGGGTACCGAGAAACGCCCCCGTTACGTCGAGGCCCACGCCCACGAGCGCCAGTCCGAGCACCAGCCGCCCGATGCCCTCGCCGATGATGCTGAGCGCGACCGTCCGGTAGAGCCCGAAGCCCTGGAGGGCACCCCGCATGACCGACAGAAGCGTCCAGAGCATCGCCGTGACCGGGACCGCCGCCGCGCCCCACTCCTCCTCCACGCCGATCGCGGCCGCGATCGCGCCGCGAAGCGGGATCGCGAGGGCGGCGACCACGAGCGTGGCGACGGCGAGCCGCGCGAGCCAGCGCCTGACACCCGCGCCGGCGTCCGGGCCGCCCGCGTCGCGGGAGACCTCGCGCGCGACCGCGATCTGGAGCGCGGACCCGGGGACCATCAGGATGATGAACGCCGACATCAGCGCGGCCAGGGAGCCGTAACCCGACGCGCCGAGCAGCCGTGCGAAGACGATCGTGATCACGAGCGCAATCACGTTCGCCGCGATCACCGCGGCCGCCATGCCCGCCGCCCGCCCGGTATCCGAGGCGGCAAGCGAGCTCCAGAGCAGCGGTCGCTGCCGTCCGAGGTTCACGTTGGGCGAGGGTATACGCTGGGCCGCGCGTGGGCTCGCTCGTGGACGGAGCAGACGGGAGACGGCGCTGCTGGTGGGGCGCGTCTACGCCGGATTATCAGCGCTACCACGACGAGGAGTGGGGGCGCCCGGTGACCGACGACCGCGGGCTCTACGAGCGGATGGTCCTCGAGGGCTTCCAGTCCGGCCTGTCGTGGCTCACGATCCTCCGCAAGCGCGACAGCTTCCGCGCGGCGTTCGCGAATTTCGAGATCGAGCGCGTCGCGCGTTTCGGCGAGCGCGACCTCGAGCGGCTGCTCGGCGACGCCGGAATCGTCCGCCACCGTGGGAAGATCGAGGCCGCGATCGCCAACGCGAAGGCCGCGGCCGCGCTCGACACGCCGCTGGCGGGGCTGGTCTGGTCGTTCGCGCCGGCCGGGCGGCGCTCGGCCCCGCGCACGCTCGACGAGGTTCCGGCGGTCACGCCGGAGTCGACCGCCCTCGCGAAGGAGCTGAAGCGACGCGGCTTCCGCTTCGTCGGCCCCACGACCGCCTACGCGCTGATGCAGGCGTGCGGGCTCGTGAACGATCACGTCGAGGGGTGCTGGGTCCGCGCCGAGGTCGAGGCACTATCCTCGCCCCAGGATGGATGAGCGCGCTCTCACCGAGCGCCTGATCACCTACGACACGTCCACCCTCGAGGGCATGCAGGCCGCCGCCGGCTTCGTGAAGGGCTGGCTCGAGGCGCGGGATGTCGAGGTGTTGGGCACGATGCACAACGGACGGCCGCTGCTGTCCGCGACGGTCGGGGGCGAGAGCGGCCCCACGGTGGTGCTCCACGGGCACCTCGACGTCGTTCCCGGGCGCGAGGAGCAGTTCGAGCCGCGCGTGGACGGCGACCGGCTCTACGGCCGCGGCGCCTACGACATGAAGGGCGGCCTCGCGTCGATCATGTGCGCCGTGCACGACGTGGCGCAGCAGGAACGAGTGCGCGTGCACTTCGTCTGCGTCTCCGACGAGGAGTCCGAGGAGGTCGACGACCGCGGCTCCGACAAGGCGGTCAAGGAGGGCTACCTCGGCGACTTCGCGATCACGGGCGAGCCGACCGACCTCCACATCGGGATCCAGGCGAAGGGCGTGCTGGCCATGCGCATCGAGGTCGCGGGCACGGCCGCGCACGGCTCAACGCCGTGGGTCGGCGACAACGCGGTGCTGAAAGCGATCGACATCTTCCGCCAGATCGAGAGCCTGCCGTTCGCGCGCGAGTCGTCCGACCTGTTCGACAGGCCGTCGATCAACCTCGGCCGCATCGTCGGCGGCGACGCGCTCAACAAGGTGCCGGACCTCTGCGCGATCGACGTGGACGTGCGCTACCTCCCGGGGCAGGACCCGGAGGAGATCCGCGCCGCCGTCGAGGACTTCCCCGACGTCCACGTGGTCAAGGTCTTCCACCGGCAGCCGGCGATCGTCGAGCGCGACGATCCGTACGTCCAGGCGCTCGGCACGGCGATCGCTCGTGTCGCGGAGCCCACCAGCGAGCGCCTCGGCGTGGGCCGGGACGGCGCCTCGGACGCGATCTCGTTCCTCGAGGCGGGCGTGCCGGCGGTGGAGTGCGGACCGTCCGGTGACGGCCACCACGGCCCCGAGGAATGGGTGTCGATCCGGTCGCTCGGCCAGTATCGGGCGGCACTCGTGGAGTTCGTGAACCTCCTACCGGCCCATCTCGAGGGCGGCGAGCGGCGCCTCCGAATCGCCTGATGTTCCAGGACGTCCCCCGCCCCGGACTCTGGAAGAAGCTGACGATCGGCGCCTTCCTCGTGATCTTCGCGGCCGCGGCCGCCACCTCGGTCGCCGCGTTCCACGAGGTGGACAAGGTGGTGGCGGCGCTCGAGGAGGGCCAGGAGCTGAAGCTCGGCAAGAACGCGCTGGCGGAGACCGACCCCGGGGCGGCGCAGACGCTCCTCATCCTCGGATCGGACCGGCGCCCGAAGCAGAACGCCGAGGGAGCCAGCGGCGCGCGCTCGGACACGATCATGCTCGTCCGGCTCGACCCGGACAAGGAGGCGACGGCGATCATGTCGCTGCCGCGCGACCTGAAGGTGAGGATCCCGGGCTACGGCGTGGACAAGATCAACGCCGCCTACCAGCAGGGCGGGCCGGCGCTCACGCTGAAGACGGTGCAGAACCTCACGGGACTCCCGATCAACCACGTCGTCAACGTGACCTTCACCGGCTTCTGGCGCGCGGTGAATGCGATCGGCTGCGTGTATGTGGACGTGGACCGCGACTACTTCAACGAGAGCGCGGAGTACACGTACATCGACATCGACCCCGGCTACCAGCGGCTGTGCGCGCGCCAGGCGCTCCAGTACGTGCGCTACCGGCACACGGACACCGACATCGTCCGCTCCGCTCGCCAGCAGGACTTCCTCCGCCAGATGAAGCAGCAGGTCACCTACACCGACCTGATCGAGAAGCGCGACCGGCTGGCCAGGATCTTCGGGCGCAACACGTCGACGGACAGGGACCTCCGGCGCCGCGATGAGATCCTGCGGCTCCTGAAGCTGGCGGTGTTCTCGGCGAGCCAGCCCATCCAGGAGATCCACTTCGAGGGTGAGATCGGGCCCAGCTTCGTGGAGGCCAGCCAGCGCAACGTGAAGCGGCTCGTGCAGCGGTTCCTGAACGCCAAGGAGTCGCCCGGCCCGCGCGGGCGGCCGCCCGGCGAGCGTCCGGCGCGCAAGCCGCGCCGGCGTCAGCGCCGCGACGCCGCGTCGCTCAACCTCTACGACGCCTCTGGCGTGGGCGAGGACCAGGGACTCCAGGCGGTCCAGGCCGGGGCCGGCGGGTCGCTGCCCGTCTTCTACCCGACCCTGCTGCTCAACTCGTCGCAGTTCGCGCACCCGCCGCGCGTCTACAAGCTCCGCGGCCCCGACAAGACGCGCTACGGCGGCTACCGGATGGTCGTTCGACGCACGAACGCGTTCGGCGAGTACTACGGCATCCAGGGCACCACGTGGAAGGACCCGCCCATCCTCGACGCGCCCACCGAGACGCGCACCGTCCGCGGGCGCGACTACGAGCTGCACTTCGCGGGCGACCGGCTGCGGCTGGTGGCGTGGCGCACGCCCAAGGCGGCCTACTGGATCTCGAACACGCTGCTCCAGACGCTGTCCGCGAAGCAGATGATGGCGATCGCGCGATCGACGCGGCGCTGCTGCTAATAGCCTGCGGCCCGCATGGAGAGGGAACCGATAGGCGTCGTCGGCGCCGGATGGGTGGGTCTCGTGACCGCCGCATGCTTCGCCGAGCTCGGTCACGAGGTCTGGGCGCGCGACATCGTGCCCGAGAAGGTCGAGTCGCTCTCGCGCGGCGAGGTGCCGATCCACGAGCCGGGACTGCCGGAGCTCGTGCGGAAGAACTCCGAGCGCCTCCATTTCACGACCGACATGGACGAGCTGCTCGAGCGGACGCAGCTCCTGTTCGTGTGCGTGGACACGCCCCCGACCTACTCCGGCGACGCGGACCTCTCGCGCGTGGAGGCCGTGATCGCCGAGCTGGGCGACTCGAACGAGCACGCCCTCGTCATGAAGAGCACGGTGCCGGTGGGCACCGGGCGCTCGATCCGGCGCCGCCGCGACGGGATCGGCTACGTGTCGAACCCGGAGTTCCTCAAGGAGGGGAGCGCGGTGGAGGACTTCATGCACCCCGACCGCGTGGTGGTGGGCGCGGACGGCGACTCCGTGGAGTACGCCGACCGGGTGGAGGCGCTCTACGAGCCGCTGGGCGCGGAGGTCGTGCGGACGGACGTGGCGAGCGCCGAGATGATCAAGCTCGCCTCCAACGCGTTCCTCGCCACGAAGATCAGCTTCATCAACGAGATCGCGAACGTCTCGGAGGAGCTCGGGGCAGACGTGAGCGAGGTGGCGCGCGGCATGGGCCTCGACGACCGCATCGGGCCGAAGTTCCTGCAGGCGGGCGTCGGCTTCGGCGGCTCCTGCTTCCCGAAGGACGTGCAGGCGCTGAAGCAGCTCGCCGGCAACACGGGCTACCACTTCCAGCTGCTCACGGCCGTTGTGGAGGTGAACGAGCTCCAGAAGCGCCGCACGATCTCGAAGCTCCAGAAGCACCTCGGCCCGCTCGCCGGCAAGGAGATCGCGCTGCTCGGCGTGGCGTTCAAGCCCAACACCGACGACGTGCGCGAGGCCACGAGCCTCGTGCTGGCGGGGCGCCTCGCCGGCGAGGGCGCGAGCGTGCGCGCATACGACCCGGTCGCGGGCGAGAAGGCCGAGGACATGCTCGCCGGCGCCCGGATCGCCGAGACGGCGCTCGACGCCGTCGATGGGGCCGACGCCGTGGTGCTCGTCACGGAGTGGCCCGAGTTCCGCGAGCTCGACTGGGCCGGCGAGGTGAAGGCGCGCATGCGCGTCCCGCTCGTCGTGGACGGGCGCAACTTCCTGGACCGCGAGCGGCTCGTGGCCGAGGGCTTCACATACGAGGGGATCGGCCGGTAGGCGGATGCAGGCTCTCGTGCTCGCAGGCGGCGAGGGCACGCGGCTGAGGCCGCTCACGCTCACGACGCCCAAGCCCGTGATGCCCCTGGCGGGCCAGCCGTTCCTGTCGTTCATGCTCGACTGGGTGCGCCGGCACGGCGCGGACGAGGTGATCCTCTCGTGCGGCTTCATGTCGGACGCGGTCAGGCACGTGCTCGGCGACATCTACGACGGCATGCGGCTCCGCTACGTGGTCGAGGACGAGCCGCTCGGCACCGCGGGGCCGGTGCGGCTGGCGCACGACGAGGGCCTCCTCGAGGAACGCCTGCTTGTGCTGAACGGCGACGTGCTGACCGACATGGACCTCACCGCCGAGCTCGAGCAGCACGAGCGGACCGGAGCGCGGGCGACGCTCGCCCTCCATCCCGTGGACGACACGTCGAGCTACGGCGTCGTCCCGACCGACGAGGAGGGGCGCGTCGAGGCCTTCATCGAGAAGGGGGGCGGCCACGCCCCCACCAACCGCATCAACGCGGGCGCGTACGTGATCGAGCGCGACATGGTGGAAGCGATACCCGCGGGCCGTGCGGTGTCCTTCGAGCGCGAGGTCTTCCCGGCGCTCGTCGGGAACGGGCTGTACGGATACGATGCCGCCGGCTACTGGATCGACATCGGGACGCCCGAGCGCTACCTCGAGTCGACCTGGGACCTGCTCGCGGGCCGCGTTCCCTCGAGGCTCCCGCCGCGGGACGAGACGGGGTCGCTCGTGTACGAGAACTGCCTGCTGTCCGGCGCTCACATCGGCCCGCAGAGCGTGCTGGGCCGCAACTGCTCGGTCGGCACCGACGCGCGCGTCGAGCGCTCGGTGCTCCACGACCGCGTCCACGTGGGCGCGGACGCCGCGGTCGTCGAGTCCGTGCTGGCCGAGCGGGTGCGCGTCGGCGAGCGAGCGCGCATCGGGCCGGGAGCGATGGTCGGCGCCGCGGCCGTGATCGGCGAGGATGCCGTGATCGGCGAGGGCGCGCGCGTGGAGCCCGGCGCGGTCGTGGAGTCGGAGACGCGGGTCTGATGAAACTCGACAGCGACGGCATTGAGGCAGTGGACACCGGCGGCATGCTGGGAGACGTCCTCGCCCAGCCGCTCCAGCTCGGCGACGCGCTCTGGCGCGCGGAGTCCGCCGGCATCCGGCCTCACGACCGCCCGGGCGGGCTCGTCGTGTGCGGGATGGGCGGCTCCGCGATAGGCGGCGACCTCGCGAACGCGGCGCTCGGCGACCGCGCGACGCGGCCGGTCAGCGTGGTGCGCGGGTACGGCATCGAAGCGTGGACCACGCCCGACTCGCTCGTTCTGTGCGCGAGCTACTCGGGCGAGACCGAGGAGACGCTCGCCTGCTTCGAGGCCGCCGGCGCCGCCGGCGCGCAGCGCGTCGTGCTCACCACGGGCGGGACGCTCGCGCAGCTCGCACGAGATGACGGCGTGCCCGTGATCGGCGCGCCTGCGGGGATGCAGCCGCGTGCCGCGGTGATCTACATGACGATCGGGGCCTTGGAATGCGCTGCACTGTGCGGCGCGGCGCCGGCGCTGCACGCCGAGATCGACACGGCGACGGCGCTTCTTGAACGACTCATTGAGGAGTGGGGGCCGGGGGCGGGGGAGGACTCGCTTGCCAAGTCGCTCGCGCGGGCGCTCGACGGGACCATCCCCGTCATCCACGGCGCCGCCAGCACCGCGGCTCCGGCGCGCCGCTGGAGCACGCAGATCAACGAGAACGCGAGCTCGCCCGCGTCGTGGGCGGAGCTGCCCGAGGCGAACCACAACCTGATCTGCGGCTGGGAGCGCGGCGCGGAGTTGGCTCCGCTCTCGGGCGTGTTCCTGTGCGACCCGGACCAGCACCCACGCGTGAAGCGCCAGATGGACCTCGCCGCCGAGGAGATCGAGCGGAGCGGGGCGGCGGCGATCCAGGTCCAGACCCGCGGCGAGAGCCGGCTCGAGCGGGTGCTCTCCGCGGTCCTGCTCGGCGACCTCGTGAGCGTCTACATGGCCGCGCTCGCGGGCGTCGACCCGAGCGAGACCCCGGCGCTCGTGCGTTTCAAACAGCAGCTCTGAAGTAACACCCCCGGCGAACTGGCGCATGGATTCGGCGCTCCACACCCAATCGATGCGCCACTTCGGCTTTTGGCCCCTGTCGGTGCCGTCGTTCGTCTCGCCGCGCTCGGGCCCAGCAACCTTGACACGATCGTGTTAAGCTTTGCGATCGCGATGGAGGGGCTCACGATCAACGAGGCTGCCGAGACGACCGGATGGTCGCCTCGAATGCTGCGCTACATCGAGAGCGCCGGCCTGATCGAGCCTCCGCGTACGCCGAAGGGCTACCGCATCTTCGGGCCGGGCGAGCTGCAGCGTCTGCGAACGCTGCGCGAGCTGCTCGCCCGGTTCGACTGCGCCCTATCGGACGTCGCGTTCGCCAAGCGCCACGCTTCCGACCCGGAGCTCCGCGCCGCCCTCGAGCAGTGGTTCGAGGAGCGGCCCGAGCGCCCGGAAGGCGTTCCCTCCGGAGACTGGCTCTCCTGGGAACAGCAGAAGCACGAGCGCCTCCTCGCGTCCAAGGACACGCCCCCGAGACTCACGGAGACCACCGCCGCATGACCGTCACCGAGACGACCACCCGTCAGGACTTCAAGGTCGCCGACCTGGCCCTGGCCGAATTCGGCCGCAAGGAGATCACGCTCGCCGAGCACGAGATGCCCGGCCTCATGGCCATGCGCGAGGAGTACGGCGCGCAGCAGCCGATGAAGGGCGCCAAGATCATGGGCTCCCTGCACATGACCGTGCAGACCGCCGTCCTGATCGAGACGCTCGCCGCGCTCGGCGCCGAGGTCCGCTGGGCGTCCTGCAACATCTTCTCGACGCAGGACCACGCCGCCGCGGCGATCGCCGAGGCCGGCATCCCGGTGTTCGCCTGGAAGGGCGAGACGCTCGAGGAGTACTGGTGGTGCACCGACCAGGCGCTCACCTGGCCGGACGGCGAGGGCCCCAACATGATCCTCGACGACGGCGGCGACGCCACGCTGCTCGTGCACAAGGGCACCGAGTTCGAGAAGGCCGGCGCCGTGCCGGACCCCGATTCGACCGACAACGAGGAGTTCAAGGTCATCCTCGGCCTGCTCGGCCGCACGCTCTCCGAGGACCCGCAGAAGTGGACGCGCATCGGCGAAGCGGTGAAGGGCGTCACGGAGGAGACCACCACCGGCGTCCTCCGCCTCTACGAGATGCAGGAGGCCGGCACGCTCCTGTTCCCGGCGATCAACGTGAACGACTCCGTCACGAAGTCGAAGTTCGACAACCTGTACGGCTGCCGCCACTCGCTGATCGACGGCATCAACCGCGCGACCGACGTGATGATCGCCGGCAAGACCGCCGTGATCTGCGGCTACGGCGACGTCGGCAAGGGCTGCGCCCAGTCGCTCCGCGGCCAGGGCGCCCGCGTGCTCGTCACCGAGATCGACCCGATCTGCGCGCTCCAGGCGGCGATGGACGGCTACCAGGTCGTGACGCTCGAGGACGTCGTCGAGACGGCGGACATCTTCATCACCGCCACCGGCAACAAGGACATCATCACGGCCGACCACATGAGCCGGATGAAGCACCAGGCGATCGTCGGCAACATCGGCCACTTCGACAACGAGATCGACATCGCCGGCCTCGGGCGCCTGCCCGGCATCGAGCGCATCAACATCAAGCCGCAGGTGGACGAGTGGCGCTTCGACGACGGCCACTCGATCCTCGTGCTGTCCGAGGGCCGGCTGCTGAACCTCGGCAACGCCACGGGCCACCCGAGCTTCGTGATGTCGAACTCGTTCACGAACCAGACGATCGCCCAGGTGGAGCTGTTCACGAAGAACGACGAGTACGAGAAGAAGGTCTACGTGCTGCCGAAGCACCTCGACGAGAAGGTCGCCCGGCTGCACCTCGACGCACTCGGCGCGAGGCTCACCGAGCTCTCGCCCGATCAGGCGGCCTACATCGGCGTGCCGGTCGAGGGCCCCTACAAGTCGGAGCACTACCGCTATTAGCCTGCAGCCCGACGTCCACGATCCGTCGCTGGCCACGAAGGGGCTGGCGCGGATCGAGTGGGCGGAGGGCCAGATGCCGGTTCTGCGCTCGATCCGCGAGCGATTCAGGCGGGAGCAGCCGCTCGACGGCGCGAAGGTCGCCGCCTGCCTGCACGTGACGGCGGAGACGGCGAACCTGATGCAGGCGCTCACCGCCGGCGGCGCCGAGGTGGCGCTCTGCTCGGCCAACCCGCTCACCACCCAGGACGAGGTGGCGGCCGCGCTGGTGGACCTCGGGATGCCGGTGCTGGCGCGCCGCGGCGAGGACATCGAGTCCTACGCCCGGCACGTTCACGCG
>DASSVP010000188.1:0-4418 GCA_035705985.1 Thermoleophilaceae bacterium | reverse complement strand
CCGGCGACGTGGTCGTGATCTGGGGCGAGCGGGTCGGCTCCGCTGCGGGCGCGCTCGACGCGCTGCTTGCGCTGGCCGGTGCGCTCGGCGTCGACGGTCGCGAGGAGTCGGGTTTGATCGAGGTGCCCGCCGGCACCAACGGGCGCGGCCTGCGCGAGGTCGGCTGCGTGCCGACGCTCGAGCCGGGCCTCACGGACGCCGCCGAGCACGAGGCGCCCGAGCCCACCGCGCTGCTGCTGGTCGAGGCGACCGTCCCCGAGGCCGAGCTCGCCCGCGTCGCGAGCGTCGTGGCCTTCGCCGCCTACCGCAACGATCTGCTCGACGAGCACGCCGACATCGTCTTCCCCGCCTCGGTCTACGCCGAGAAGGAGGGCACCGTCACGCACCCCGACGGCCGCCTCCAGCGCGTGCGCCAGTCGATCGGCCGCCCCGGCGAGGTGCGGGCGGGCCAGGCCGTGCTCGCCGAGCTGTGCGAGCGCCTCGGCGCGGGCACGGGCGCGCTCTCCTCGCCGATGGTGACCGCGCTGATGGCCGAGGCCGTCCCGTTCTACGCCGGCCTCACGCTCGACGAGATCGGCGGCGAAGGCGTGCGCTGGCAGGACCGCGATGCCGCGAGCGGCCTCGACGCCGCCGAGCTGCCCACCGGCGCACTCGCGCAGCCGCCCGCGCCCGCCGACGGCCTCCTCCTCGCCGGCGCGCCGACGCTCTGGGTGGGCCCCGAGGTCGAGCACTCTCCCTCGCTGCGCTTCCTCGACGTGCGCGAGCGTGCCTGGCTGTCCGTCGAGGACGCGCGCCGGCTCGACGTCGCGAGCGGCGACGAGGTGCAGCTCTCCCAGGACGGCGAGAGCATCAGCGCCGTCGCGGTGATCCGCACGGGCGTGCCGGCGGGCAGCGTGTTCGTGTCGCCCCCCGCGCTGGCGGAGGGCCCGGTGGAGGTCACGGCCCGGCAGGCGGTCGCGTCCTGATGGAGGGCGGGCTCGAGGCAACCTGGATCCTGATCGTCAAGGCGATCGTGATCTTCGTCTTCGTCCTTCAGATCGTCCCGATCATCCTGTGGGCGGAGCGGAAGATCCTCGGGCGCTTCCAGTCGCGCATCGGCCCGAACCGAGTGGGCCCGCGCGGCCTCATGCAGCCGCTCGCCGACGTGCTGAAGCTGCTCTCGAAGGAGAACTCCACCCCCCAGACGGCCGTCCCGTGGATGATGGCCATCGCGCCGGTGATCTCGATCGTCACCGCGGTCGCCACGCTCGCGATCATCCCCTGGGGCCCGAAGGACGCCTGGGGCGGCAACATCGGCCTGTACGGGATCGACGTCTCGATCGGCCTCCTCTACTTCTTCGCGTTCGGCTCGCTCGCCTTCTACGGGCTGATGCTCGGAGGCTGGGCGTCCGGCTCGAAGTACTCGTTCCTCGGCGCCATGCGATCCGCCGCGCAGCTGATCTCCTACGAGGTCGCGCTCGGCCTGTCGCTGCTCGGCGTGGCGATGACGGCGGGCTCGCTGTCGATCGTCGACATCGTCGCCTCGCAGGACAACATCTGGTACGTGATCCCGCAGTTCGTGGGCTTCTGCATCTTCCTGGTCGCGGGCTTCGCCGAGACGGCCCGCGCGCCCTTCGACCTCCCCGAGGCCGACGCCGAGATCGTCTCCGGCTACAACACCGAGTTCGGCGGGATGCGCTTCGGCTCGTTCTTCATGGCCGAGTACATCGAGGTCGTGATCATCTCCTCGCTCGCGGCCGCCTGCTTCCTCGGCGGCTGGCACGGGCCCGGCCCCGATGCGCTCGGCCCGCTCTGGATGTTCCTGAAGGTGATGCTCGGCGTCTTCTTCTTCATCTGGATCCGCGCGTCGCTGCCGCGCCTCCGCTACGACCAGCTCATGTCCTTCGGCTGGAAGGTCCTCCTGCCGCTGGCCACGCTCAATGTCCTCGCAACGGCAATCGTCCTGGTGGTGACCTGATGAGCCCATTCGCATGGGAGAACGACGTCGTAGAGGTGCCGCGCGGCCCGGAGCCCGGCGGGCTCGGCGGCGCATACCGCGCCTTCGGCGAGACCCTGCGCGGCCTGCGCACCACGCTCGGCCGCGTGACCGAGGGCCACCACACGGTCGAGTACCCGGAGGAGAAGACGCCGGTGTACCCGCGCTTCCGCGGCCGTCACAAGCTTCACCGCTTCGAGGAAACGGGCCTCGAGAAGTGCGTTGGCTGCTCGCTGTGCGCCGCGGCCTGCCCGGCGAAGTGCATCCGCGTGGTGGCGGCCGAGAACACGCCCGAGAACCAGGTTTCGGCCGGCGAGCGCTACGCGGCCGTCTACGAGATCAACCTGACGCGCTGCATCTTCTGCGGCTACTGCGAGATGGCGTGCCCGTTCGACGCGATCACGATGGGCAACGACTACGAGCTCGCGGACTACACGCGCAGCGACCTGATCTTCACGAAGGAGATGCTGCTCGCCGACCCGCCAGAGCACACGCCGTTGCGGCGCGAGGGGGAGTAGCCCGCCCGTGTGGTTCGAGCAGGTCCTGTTCTTCGTCGCCGCGATCGGCGCGCTGGCGGGCGCGCTCGGCGTCGTGCTGCTCCAGAACCCGTTCTACAGCGTGCTCTCGCTGGTCACGCACCTGCTCGGGCTGGCGGTCCTGTTCCTGCTGCTGCACGCGGAGTTCCTTGCGGCCGCGCAGGTCGTCGTCTACGCGGGCGCGGTGATGGTGCTCTACCTGTTCGTGGTCGCGTACATCGGCGGCTCCGACGAGCCGCTGCGAGCCGAGCACGGCGGCGTGGCGATGTTCGGCCCGCTCTTCGCGCTCGCAGTTGCGGTGGAGCTGTGCATCGCGTTCATCTCGAGCGGCCTCCAGGCGCTCGACACGCGCGGGGCCGAGCTCGGCCCGGGGTTCGGCTCGCCCGGTGAGATCGGCGAGCTGCTCCTGACCAACTTCCTGCTGCCGTTCGAGGCTGCCTCGTTCCTGCTGCTGGTGGCCGCCGTGGGCGCCGTGGTGCTGGCGAGGCGGCGGCGCGGGCTCGAGGAAGAGGAGGCGCGCGCCTAGGTGGACGTCACCTGGTACCTGGTCCTCTCGGCGTTCATCTTCGCCATCGGAGTGGCCGGCGTGATCTCGCGGCGCAACCCGCTCGTGGTGCTGCTCTGCCTCGAGCTCATGCTGAACGCGGGGAACCTGGCGCTCGTCGCGTTCTCGCGCATGCACGGCGGCGAGGCCGGCCAGGTGTTCGCGCTGATCGTGATGGTGATCGCCGCGTGTGAGGTCGTGATCGGCCTCGGCCTCATCGTGGCGATGTACCGCAACAAGCTCCCCATCGACGTGGACGAGATGTCGGAGCTCCGAGGGTGAGCGCCACGTCGTACGGCTGGCTGGTGCTCGCATTCCCGCTGGCGGGGATGCTCATCATCGCGCTCGGCTGGCGCCTGCTGCCCGGGAAGCTGCCCGGCTGGATCGGGACGGCGGCGATCTTCCTGTCCTTCCTCGCGGCGATCGGGGCGACGGTCGACCTGCTCGACCATCCTGAGGAGGAGCGCCAGCTGGTGGACGGCGCCTGGACGTACGCGGCGACCGCCGACTTCAAGGTCGACCTCGCGATCCTCGTGGATCCGCTGTCGCTGTTCATGTGCCTCGTCGTGAGCGGCGTGTCGTTCCTGATCCATCTGTACTCGGTGGCCTACATGGGCGGCGACCGCGGCTACGCGCGCTACTTCGCGTACCTCAACTTCTTCGTCTTCTCGATGCTCGTGCTGGTCCTCGCGGCCAACTTCGTGATCCTGATCATCGGGTGGGCGTTCGTGGGCGCGGCGTCGTACCTCCTGATCTCGTACTGGTACCGGCGCGAGACCGCCGTGCGCGCCGGCATCAAGGCGTTCGTGATCAACGTGATCGGCGACGTGGGCCTCGTGATCGCGGCCTTCCTGATCCTCGACGGGACCGGCTCGCTCGACTTCCTGCCGGTCTTCGAGAGCGCCGGAGAGCACTTCAGCCGCAACGACGGCACGCTCGTGGCCGCCTGCCTCCTGCTCCTCGTGGGGGCGTTCGCCAAGTCGGCGCAGCTGCCGCTCCACACATGGCTCCCGGACGCCATGGAGGGCCCCACCCCGGTGTCCGCGCTGATCCACGCCGCCACGATGGTCACCGCCGGCGTCTATCTGATCGCGCGCACGCACCCGCTCTTCGAGCTCGCGCCCACCGCGGCCGACGTGGGCGCGATCATCGGCTGCGCCACGCTCCTGTTCGCGGGCACGGTCGCGCTCGTGGTGACCGACCTCAAGCGCGTGATCGCCTACTCCACGATCTCGCAGATCGGCTACATGGTCATGGGCGTGTCGGTGGCCGCCTACGGCGCCGGGCTGTTCCACCTCATGACGCACGCGTTCTTCAAGGCGCTGCTGTTCATGGGCGCGGGCTCGGTGATCGGCGCGATGGC
>DASSVP010000187.1:0-14329 GCA_035705985.1 Thermoleophilaceae bacterium | reverse complement strand
CACCGCCGGGGTCGGCAGCAGCCGGCCGGCCAACTCGACAACCGGTAGCGGATCCGATAGCTGTGCGCGGATCGGCGTCGCCAGGTGCTGGACGTTGTGGACCTTCACGATCACCGGATCGTCGGCCGCGGCCACCCACAGGCTCACGGGCGCGAGCGTGCGCTCGATGCGGCGGCTCACGATCGCCTGCTCCTCGCGGTCCTTGGAGCTGTTCAGAAGCTGCTCGCCGAGATGGTCGTCCACGGCCGGGTCGGCGCTCCGGCGCGTTGTCCCGGCGAGGGCGACCGTGGACGCGCGCTGGCCGTCGCGCCGCACGAGCAGCTCGGGGCTGGCGCCGACGAACGCGGCCTCCGGCGCGCCGACGCACCAGCAGTAGCAGGCCGGGAAGAGCTCACGGAGCGCGCCGAAGACGGCGCCCGGGTCGTGAGACGACGGCGCGTGCGCGCGCACCTCGCGGGCGAGCACGATCTTCTCGAGCTCGCCGGAGCGGATCCGCTCGACGGCGCGCTCCACGGCCTGCTCGTAGTGCGAGGGGGGCGCCGCGCTGGCCACGCGGGTGCGCTGGACGGGGTCCGGGTCGAGGAGCGGGATTCCGGTTGGCTTCAGGTCCTCCGCCCGCTGTACCAGCCGCTCCACCACCTCATCGGTGTCGTCGTCCGGTTGAACGGCGGCGGTGAGGGTGAGCCTTGCTTCGGCGCCCTGCCGGCTCAGCGCCACCTCCGGGAGGACGAGGCAGGCGGGCGCAAGACCGCTCCATTCGTGCGAGGAGCCGCCGTCGTGGGCGAACGCGAAGCCGCCGACGAAGACCGGGCCGGAGGCCGGCGGCCGCTCGGGGTCCGTCGCGGGATCGTCCGCGACGGCGGTCCTGCCCAGCTCGCGCGCCCGGGCCGCCACCTCCGCGAAGCGATTCGGGCCGCGCGCCTCGATGACCTCGGCCTGGCCGAGCGCGGCCAGGACCTGGCCGTCGCGCTCGGGCTGTTCGAGGCACGCGAAGCGGTCGCCGGGCCGCCGGGCCGCGAGCACGGCAGCACTGAGGTCGAGCTCGGGATCGATCGGCACCGTGATGCCCGCGACCACGCCCGCACCCCGCCGCGCTTCCACCAGCGCGCGCTCCACCCGCCCGCGCAGCCGCTCCACCGCCTCCACGGTCAGCGCAAACGCACCATCGGAGCGACGAACGCCAACGGTCACGCACCAGAGGATGACGAACCGCCGCCCACACCGCCCTCATCCGCCAGGTGGCAGGAGCGTTACCGGAGGGGCGGTTAGGTGACGCTTCGGCCGCGGGCCACGGCGATCTCGCCGGTGCGGATCAGCTCGATCAGGCCAAAGGGGCGCACCATCGACTCGAACGCCTCGATCTTGTCGTCGGTGCCGGTGACCTCGACGGTCACGCTGCGCTTCGAGACGTCCACCGTCTTCCCGCGGAAGATCTCGGTGAACTGCATCACCTGGGCGCGGGCGTCGCCGTCCTGGCAGGAGATCTTGAAGAGCGCCAGCTCGCGCGCGACGGTCTCGGACGGCTCGAGGTCGCGGATCTTGATCACGTGGACCAGCTTGTGGAGCTGCTTCGTGACCTGGTCGATCGGGTGCGCGGCGCCGTCGACGGTCAGGGTGATCCGTGAGATCGACGTGTCGTCGGTCGCGCCCACCGCCAGCGAGTCGATGTTGAAGCCGCGCCGGGCGAACAGGCCGGCGATGCGCGCGAGCACGCCCGGCTTGTTCTCGACGAGGATCGACAGGATGTGCTTGCGGCCGGTGCGGATCCCGCCGCTCGCCTCAAGGTCCTCGAGGTTGAGGACCTCCTTGGTGCCGGGCTCGCCCATCGCCTAGCCGACCATGTCCCGCGCGGCCTGGCCGGCGGGAATCATCGGATAGCAGTTCTCCTCGGGGGACACGCGGACGTCGACCAGCACAGGACCGTCCTCCGTCAGTGCCTCCTTGAAACCCGCCACCAGCTCGTTCTTGTCCTCGATGCGCAACCCGCGCGCGCCGAAGGCCTCCGCGAGCTTCACCCAGTCGGGACTACCGCCCATCTTCACCGACGAGTAGCGGCGGTCCCAGAACAGCTCCTGCCACTGGCGCACCATGCCGAGGTAGCCGTTGTTCATCAGGAAGATCTTCACCGGGATGCTCTCGTCCACGCAGGTGGCGAGCTCCTGGATGTTCATGATCAGCGAGCCGTCCCCGGCGAGGCAGACCACGTCGTCGTCCGGGCACGCGACCTTCGCCCCCATCGCGGACGGCAGCCCGAAGCCCATCGTGCCCAGGCCGCCCGAGTTGATCCACTGGCGCGGGCGCGTGAAGCCGTAGTACTGGGCCGTCCACATCTGATGCTGGCCGACGTCCGAGGTGACGATCGCCTCGCCGCCGGTGGCCTCGAACATCGCGTGCACCATGTACTGGGGCTTGATCTCCGAGTCTGCGGTGTCCTCGTAGGCCAGCGGGTGCTTCTCCTGCCAGCCCTGGATCCGCTGCCACCAGCCCTCGAGCCGCGTGGCGTCCGCCCCGACCGCGCGGTACTCGGCTGTCAGCTTGGGGAGGATGTTCTTCGCGTCGCCCACGATCGGGATGTGGGCCGGCACGTTCTTCGAGATCTCGGCCGGGTCGATGTCGATGTGGATGAACTTCGCCCGCGGCGCGAACTCGGACAGCTTGCCGGTGACGCGATCGTCGAAGCGGGCGCCGATCGCGACGATCAGGTCCGCCTCGTCCATCGCGTAGTTCGCCGTGCGCGTGCCGTGCATGCCGAGCATGCCGAGCCACTGGTCGCTGTCCGCCGGGAACGCGCCGAGCCCCATGAGCGTGCAGGTCACCGGGAAGCGGTCGGAGCCGCACAGCTCGCGGAACTCCTTGGCCGCGTCGGCGTTCACGATCCCGCCGCCGCCGTAGATCACCGGCCGGCGCGCGTTGGCGAGCGCCTTGGCGGCCAGGCGGACCTGCTTGAGGTTCCCCTCGGTGGTCGGCTGGTAGCCCGGCAGGTGCACGCCGCTCACCGGCTCGTATGGGATGTCCGCGCGCGAGAGGTCCTGCGGAATGTCCACGAGCACCGGCCCCGGGCGACCCGTTCGCGCCAGGTGGAAGGCCTCGTGGATCGCGTTCGGGATGTCGCGCGGGTCCTGGATCATGATCGAGTGCTTCACGATCGGCATCGTGATGCCGGAGATGTCGGCCTCCTGGAAGCCGTCGGTCCCGATCAGGTCGGTGCGCACCTGTCCCGTGAGGAAGACCGTGGGGACGCTGTCCATCACCGCGTCCGCGATTGCGGTCACGAGGTTGGTTGCGCCCGGGCCGCTCGTGGCGAGCGCCACGCCGACCTTGCCGGAGGCCTTCGCGTATCCCTCGGCCGCGTGCCCGGCGCCCTGCTCGTGGCGGCACTGGACGTGCCGGATACCGGCGTCGTAGAGGGCGTCGTAGGTCGGGAGATTCGCGCCGCCGGGGATGCCGAACACATGGTCGACTCCCTCGGCCTTGAGGCACTCCATTATCGCGTCGACGGCACGCATGGAAGGGGCAGTCTAACCGGCGACCGTCGGGAAATTCAGGTCCGCGCCACATCTCATGCAGACCTGATCGGAGATCGGGACGACGTTGCCGCACTCGGGGCATTGCCGGAGCGGATCGTCCTGCTCGTAGCGGTAGAGCAGCGCCGCGAAGATGCCCACTCCCGGCAGCGCTACCCCGATCAGGAACCAGATGACGAACGAGCTGCCCTTCATCCGCCCGATCACGCCGGTGGCGACGCCGAAGACGAACGCGATGAAGATGAACGTCAAAGCACGCGGAGCGCCCAGATCACGGCGAACACGGCGACTACCGCGACGACCATCCAGGCGATCGCCGCGACGAACCCGAGCACGAGCTTGAACAGCACGTACGCCGCCACGACGAGGACCGCGACTGCGAGCAGCTTGCGAGCCGCATCAGAGGCCAGTTGTCCCATGACCTCAATTCTAGGCGGCTTTCAGAGCAATCTGACCGGGTGCGTCGGCAGGTAGCGGTCCAGGTTCGGCAGCGGGACGGACGACATGATCCAGGCGGGCCAGTGGACCTTGAAGCCGAGCCGGCGCAGGCGGTCCATCAGCCACCACGACGCCGTCGTGCAGAAGATGGCCAGCTGCTCGGGCTCCTGCATCTTCGCGACCCGGTCGAGCGCCGCCAGCACCACCGGCACAAGGCCGTCGGCGCTCTCCGCCACGCCTGGGCCGATCTCCCCCCGGCCGCTCACCCAGCACAGCGCCGTCGCTCGCTCCGAAGCGGGATCCACCGTGGCGAGGCAGTTCCGCGTCCTGCCGAAGAACTCGTGGAGCGAGGGCCGCTCGTGGCCGATCGCCTCGGGCTCGAGCCGCTTCCACTCCTCCACCGCCCGCTCGGGAGTGAGCACGTGCACCGCCGGTTCGGTGGAGTCCACCTCCTGCGCCCGCTGCTCGAGGTACTCGTCCACGCGGTGACGCATCTGCCAGTGGCCGCTGACCGGCATCACGCCGAACTCGGTGAACAGTGTCAGGTCGGCCGGCGTCCCTACGGCCACCATCAGCCTGCCACGCTGTGGTGTGGGCGACTCCGTCCAGCAGCGCTCGAGCAGCCCCCGGCTCACGCCGCGGCCCCGGTGCGACGGGACCACCCACAGCTCCGCCAGCTCGTCCATCGTGTCGAAGCGCGCCACGAGCACGTAGCCCACGAGCTCGCCGTCGTCCTCGCACACCAGGAAGCAGCCCTCGGCGTGTGCGGCGATGAACTCGATCATCGGTCGCTCGTGCTGCCACGCCTCGGCCAGCTCCTCCGGCGAGCGCAGCCGGTCGCCGGGGATCAGCCCGCGGGCGGCCCGCGACGCGTCCCAGGCCAGCTCGCCCAGCTCGAACACGGCCTGCAGATCCGCCGCGTGGGCGTCGCGGAAGGTGAGCTCGCTCACGCGTCGGCGGCCCGCTGCCCCGGGTCCTCGGCCGGAGGCGTGGCCTCCTCGTCGAGGTAGTCGCGGAGCGCGGGCGGGTGCCCGAGCTGGCCGAGCTCCGCGGATGCGCGGCCGAACAGGACGCCTACCGCCCAGTCGGCCCCGAGCCTGACCCGGCGGGCGAAGCCGGGCATCATCGCGAGGTGGTACGTCCTGGCCGCGAACCAGGCGGGGAAGCCACGGAGCGGAATGCCGAGGATGCTCGCCACGGCCTTGTTGCGGCCCATGTCCACGAACACGCCGAGCGTGCGGTAGCGGAAGGGGCGCGTCTTCCGGCCGGCCAGGCTCGCGGCGACGTTCTCGCCGGCCACCCGCCCCTGCCGGATCGCGTGCTGGCAGGTGGGCGGCGTGGGCTGCTTGCGGCCCTTCGCCGGGTCCGGCACCGCGGCGGCGTCGCCGATCGCCCAGACGTTGTGGAGCCCGCGCACGCGCATGGTGTCGTCCACTTCGATGCGTCCGCCCTTCGTGAGCGGCACGCCGAGGTGCTTGACGATGGCGCCCGGCTTCACACCCGCCGTCCAGACCACCGTGCGGGTGTTGATCCGCTCGCCGGTCGACAGCGTCACCGTGCGGTCGTCCATGCCCTCGAAGCGGGTCCCGGCGCGGACCTCGATGCCGCGCCCGCGCAGCTCGCGGGTGGCGAACTCGGCGAGCCCCCTCGACACCTCGGGCATGATCTGGTCGAGCGCCTCGACCAGCACCCAGCGAGTCCCCACGGCCCGGCAGCGCGGGTAGTCGTCGAGGATGTCGCTCAGGTAGTCCTGGAGCTCGGCGATGCCCTCGACACCCGCGTAGCCCGCTCCCACGAACACGAACGTGAGGTACTCGCGGCGGCTCGCGTCGTCCGGCAGCGACTCGGCGGTCTCCAGGTTCAGGAGAGCGCGGTTGCGGACGGCGATCGCGTCGGCGAGCGTCTTGAAGCCGAGCGCGTACTCGGCGAGGCCGGGGATCGGCAGCACCCGCGAGACGGACCCGAGCGCGATCACGAGCTGGTCGTAGCGGAGCGTCTCGTCGCGCTCGTCGAGCGTCCGCACGTAGACCTCGTTCACGGCCGGGTCCGCCCCCGTCACACGCCCCAGCTGGAGCTCCGCCCACTCGAGCTCCTCGCGGATCGGCACCACCACGTGCCGCGGCTCGAGCGTGCCCGCGGCCGCGCCGGGCAGGAGCGGCGTGTAGAGCAGGAAGTTCAGGTCGGAGACGACCGTGATGCGGGCGCTGTGGCGGGGAAGCCGCCGTTCGAGGCGCCGCGCGGCGTAGAGCCCGCCGAACCCGCCGCCTGCGATCACCACGTCGAAGGCCACGGCCGCGAGGCTATCCGTCGGCGCTTCGCGCCGCGTCCAGAGCCGGCCGCATCGCCGTGGGCAGCCTGCGGCGGACGCGCCATGGGGCGCCCGCGAAGGCGTGATTCGCGACGGTGGCGAAGCCGACCTCGTCCTGTCGTAGCGCGAGCAGCAGGTGCGCGATGCGGTCGGACGGCGGGAGCTCCGGCTCGGTGGTGCCCACGCAGAAGCAGTGCACGCGGCGGCCACCGGGCGTCACCAGGAGCGCCCCGCCCTCGCCGACGAGCCAGAAGCCGAGGCTGCCCCGCTCGAGCGCGAGTCCGGTGGCGCGCTGGAGCTCGCGCTCCTCATGGCCGAGCAGATCGCCCAAGAGGCCCTGTGCCACCGGCTCGGCAGCCTCGTTCCGAGGCCCCTTCGGCCGGACCGTGCTGGCGCCCCTGAACGCGTACAGCTCGGGGATGATCCAGGCGTGCGCGAGCGCCGCGAGCGCGACGGGCGTGGCGAGCGGGTCGAGCCAGACCATGCCGACGGCGGCCGCGAGGAACGGAACCGTGTAGAGCAGCGTCCAGGCATGCCAGACCCTGCCCCAGCGGCGCAGCCAGGCCGCGTCCGTGGGCTCGCGCCACGGAACCGAGGCCAGTTCGGGAAGTGTGGAGCTAGCCCCCGGCAATTGGGCGGCGCAGGATCACCATGTCGGCGTCCCGTGGAAGGGCACGGACGTGCGTGGCCTTCCCCGGCCCGTCCGGGACCGTGCCGATGTAGCCGAGCTCCTGCTGCCCGGCGAACTCCCGCACCGCCGCCTCGAAGGCGGCGTCGTCCTCGACGGACCACTCGGCCAGCGTGGTGTGCCCCGTCCCATCCATGCGAATGAGTCGTGCCATAGAAGCCAGGATACGCCGGTTTGCAAGCCCGCCTCCGGGTATCCCGGGGGGCATGGCTAACACTCGTAGAACTCGCTCCTACAGGGGCAGCAGCCGGCGCGCGTCCGGCTCCGGCGCCCTCTTCGACACCGTCAAGAGAACGATCACCCAATTCAGTGGAACACGCGGCCGCGGCGGCCGCCGCAGCAGCGGCGGCGGCGGTCTGGCCTCGCAGGCCAGCGGCTTCATCGGCGGCCTCCTGAGCGGCGGCGGAGGCGACCGCGGCGGCCGTGGCCGCGGCCGATCGGGCGGCCGGCGCCGGCGCTAGCCGCAGGCGCCGCTAGGCGCCGATTCGCTCGCTGATCATTCGCTGGACCTCGCCGCCGTCGGCGCGGCCCTTCGTCTCGCGCATCACCGCGCCGACGATGGCCCCGATCGCCTGGCCCTTGCCGGCCCGGATCTTCTCGACGGCGTCGGGGTTCGCGGCGATCGCGCGGTCCACGATCCCCTCGAGCTCGCCGCTCTCCGCCCGGCCGAGCCCCTTCGCCTCCACCACCGCGGCGGGGTCGCCGCCGTCCTCGATCAGGACGTCGAGCACCTCGCGCCCGGCCCCCGCGGAGATCTTCTTCTCCGCGACCAGCTCCACCAGCTGCGCGAACGCCGCCGGCTCGAGGCGCGTGTCCGCGAGCTGCCGGTCGCCGAGCCGCGAGGTCAGCTCGTTCGTCGTCCAGTTGGCCAGGTTGTGCGCCAGTTCGCGACGGGAGTCGACGGCGTTCTCGAAGAAGTCACCCCACTCCGAGCGGAAGGCGAGCAGCCGCGCGGTCTCCGCCGGCAGCTCGAGCTCCCGCTCCAGGCGCTCAGCGCGAGCCGCCGGCAGCTCCGGGAGGGCACTCTGCGCGCGCTCGAGCATCTCCTCGGTGGGCGCCACCGGCACGAGGTCGGGCTCGGGAAAGTAGCGGTAGTCGTGCGCCTCCTCCTTTGAGCGGAGCGTGCTCAGGTCGCCGCTCTGCGGGTCGTAGTGGAGCGTCTCCTGCTCGACCTCGCCTCCATTGCGGAGGATGTTCTCCTGGCGCCCGATCTCGGCGTCGATCCCGCGCTCGAGGAAGCGGAACGAGTTCATGTTCTTGAGCTCCGTCTTCGTGCCGAGCGTCGCCGTGCCGGCCGGGCGGATGGAGACGTTTGCGCCCATCCGCAGCGACCCCTCCTCCATGTTCACGTCGGACACCCCCATCCGCCGCAGCGTCGCCTGGAGCAGGCGGCCGAAGTCAGCGGCCTCGGAGGCCGAGCGAAGGTCCGGCTCGGTCACGATCTCGACCAGCGGCGTGCCGCCGCGGTTGAAGTCGACGACGCTCGCCTCGGCGCCGTGGATGCGGCCGGACGACCCCGTGTGGGTCAGCTTCGCCGCGTCCTCCTCCATGTGCACCCGATGGATCCGGACGTCGCCCAGCCGGCCGGCAGTGGCGAGCGGGATGTCGTACTGGCTGATCTGGTAGCCCTTCGGCAGGTCCGGATAGAAGTAGTTCTTCCGGTGGAAGATCGAGCGCGGTGCGATCTCGCACTCGAACGCCATGGCGATCATCAACGCGAAGTGGACGGCCTCGGCGTTCGTCACGGGCAGGGTTCCCGGGTGGCCCAGGCAGATCGGGCACACGTGCGTGTTCGGGTCGTCCCCGAACGAGAGCGCGCAGCCGCAGAACATCTTCGTGCGCGTCCTCAGCTGCACGTGGATCTCGACGCCGATGACGGGCTCGTAGATGCGCGCCTCGGGCTCGGTCACGACGGAGGTCACCCCGGCGGGGCCTCCGGCCCCTCGTCCTGTGAACGACGACCGGCATCCGGCCGATCGACACTGACCGGCACTCCCTCGAAGCCGATCGACTTCTCAAGCGCGTGCGCCGCGTCGAGGATGCGCGCCTCGCTGAAGGCCGGGCCGGCGATCTGGAACCCCACGGGCAGCCCCTCCGACAGGCCGCACGGGATCGACACCGCCGGGATCCCGGCCAGCGGCATCGGGACGGTGTAGTAGTCGGACAGGTACATCGCGAGCGGGTCGGCGGTGCGCTCGCCGAGCCTGAAGGCAACGGTCGCCGACGTGGGGCTCACGACGAAGTCGACCTTCTCGAACGCCGCCGTGAAGTCCTGCGCGATCTTCGTGCGGACCTTCTGGGCGGTGCCGTAGTAGGCCTCGTAGTAGCCCGAGGAGAGCGCGTAGGTGCCGATCATGATGCGGCGCTTGACCTCTTCGCCGAAGCCGTCGTGGCGGGTCTCCTCGTAGAGCGAGGTCAGGTCGCCGTCGCCCGCCGCACGCGGGCCGTAGCGCACGCCGTCGTAGCGCGCGAGATTCGCGCTCGCCTCCGCGGGGGCGATCACGTAGTAGGCCGCGATGCCGTGCTTCGCGTTCGGCAGCTCGATCTGCTCAACGCTCCCGCCGAGCTCCTCCACGCGCGCGAGCGTGGCGCTCACCACGTCGGCCACGCCGGGCTCGAGCCCGGCCTCCTCCATCCCCCAGACGCCGAAGCGCAGGCCGTCGAGACGCTCCGCGCTCGGCAGCGGCAGCTCGCCCGGGATGCCGAGCGAGGTCGAGTCGCACGGGTCCTTTCCCTGCAGGTGGCGCAGGAGGATCGCGGCGTCCGTCACGTCCCGCGTGAGCGGCCCGCACTGGTCGAGCGACGAGGCGAAGGCGATCATCCCGTAGCGGCTGACCGCGCCGTAGGTCGGCTTGACGCCCACGATCCCGGAGAGCGAGGCCGGCTGGCGGATCGAGCCGCCGGTGTCCGTGCCGATCGCCCAGGGCGCCAGGCCCGCCGCGACAGCGGCGGCGCTGCCGCCGCTCGACCCGCCCGGCACGCGTTCGCGGTCCCACGGGTTCTGCACGGGGCCGAAGCCCGAGTTCTCGTTCGACGAACCCATCGCGAACTCGTCCTGGTTGGTCTTGCCGAGCACGCGCGCGCCGGCCTCCTCGAGGTTCTGGACGCTCGTGGCGGTGTAGGGCGGGCGATAGCCCTCGAGGATGCGTGAGCCGGCCTGGCTCGGCACGCCCTTCACGCAGAAGAGGTCCTTCACGGCGATGGGCGGGAGCGTGCCGGCGTCCTCGGGGGCCTCGTCTGCCACCCAGAGGTAGGCGTTCAGATCGTCGCCCGCCGCGCGGCCGCGCCAGAACTCGAACGCCTCCTTCGCTCCGAGCTCGCCCGCGGCGATGCGCTCCGCCTGCTCGGCGGCGGTGAGGCCCAGGAGCTCCTCGCTCACGACGCCCCCGGGCTGGGGACGCGGAAGCCTGTGTCGGTGGCGTCGGACGCCTGCCCCAGGGCGGTCTCGCGGTCGAGCGACGGTCGCGGCACGTCCTCGCGGAGCACGTTCGTCAGGTCAACGACGTGCGACGTGGGCTGAACACCCTCGAGGTCGAGTTCGTTCATCGTCTCGACGTGCTCGAGGATCTTCGACAGCTCGCCCGCCATCTTGTCGACCTCGTCGTCGCTCACCCGCAGCCGCGCGAGCTTCGCGACGTGCAGCACCTGGTCCCTGTCAATCATCGTTCGCGATTGTAGGTGGGGTCTCGCGCAGGGCGGTCGCGCACGCGAACGCCATCACGCCGAGCACCCCAAGCGCCAGTGGCGCGCCCACCTTCACGACCGTGATCTCGTCGAAGCCGGGCTCCTGGAGGATGCGGTAGAGCACGAGCAGCGCGCTGATGCACGCCGCGAGGCCGGCCGCGCCGAACACGGCGCCCGCCTCTCGTCCCGCCGCGCGCCAGAAGGCCGCCAGCACTCCGAGTGCGGACGTAGCGAGCAGGGAGATCAAGAGGACCCTGTCCAGCGTGCCGTCCTCCTGCCAGGCGTTGCGCTCCTGGCCCTGCGCGAGGGCGCCGGCGTCCTCCTCCACCTCCGTCTGCACCTGGCCCGTCGGCTCGTCCTCGCCCGGGCGGGCCTGCTCCTCGATCGCGCGCGCCTCCTCGCCGGCCTTCGTGCTGTACCAGTCGGGCGCGGTGGTGAACAGCAGCGCGAGGGCCGCCACGAACACGACCCAGTCCGCCGGCCGCAGCCGCGCGAAGCTCACTCGGGCCTCGGAGCTCGAAGCGTCTCGATCTGCGGCGGCCCCGCCACCGGGACGCCCGTGAGGTCGGTGTGCTCGCCCGGCGGGCTTCGGCGCTCGTCGCGCATCGCAAGCAGGCCCCCCGCCACGACTCCGAGCGTCGCGAGCAGCCCGACCCACAGCCCGCCCTCCCGCCCGTCGGCCCAGTCGGGGATGTTCAGCACGCGCCCGACGACCAGGAGGAACGCGACGCTGCTTAGGAGGACGGTGAGCGACTGGTGCGCGAGCGGCAGCGCCGGCACGCGGTACGACGCCGTTACGAACGGTACGGCGAGCGCGTCCAGCGCGACGAAGGCGAGGATCACGTCGAGGATGCCGAGCGACTCCCAGCCGGATTGCCCGTCGTACCAGGACAGGAACAGCGACACGAGCAGGACGAGGCCCGCGGCGCCCACGATCCACTCCCCCGCTCGCAGCCTGCGCAGATCCATGCGCGCTGGAATCTACCGGCGCCGGAGCTGGGCGGCGCCGCGGGCGCGCGCCGCCTTCAGCGTGTTCACGAGCAGCATCGCCCGCGTCATCGGCCCCACCCCGCCCGGCACCGGCGTGATCGCCCGCGCGCGCTCCTTCGCCGCCTCGAAGTCGACGTCGCCCACGAGCCCGTCGTCGGTGCGGTTGGTGCCGACGTCGATCACCACGGCGCCCTCGCCCACCATGTCGCCGGTGACGAGGCCGGCCGAGCCGACAGCCGCCACGAGCACGTCCGCCTGCCCGCAGACCGCCGCGAGGTCGCGCGTGCGTGAGTGGCAGTGCGTGACGGTGGCGTTCGCGGCCAGCAGCAGCTGAGCCATCGGCTTGCCCACGAGTATCGAGCGGCCGAGCACCACGGCCCGGGCGCCGGACAGCTCCACGCCCGCCTCGTCGAGCAGGCGCATCACGCCCGCCGGCGTGCACGGCACGATCGCCTCCTCGCGGTTGTGCATGAGCAGCCCCGCGTTCGCCGTCGTGAGCCCGTCGACGTCCTTGGCGGGGTCGATCAGCCCGACGAACTCGTCCTGGTCGAGATGGTCGGGCAGCGGTAGCTGGAGGAGGATGCCGTCCACGCGGTCGTCGGCGTTCAGGGACACGATGAGCTCCCGCAGCTCCTCGGGAGCCACATCGCCGCCCGGCTCGTGATGGAACGACTCGATGCCGACCTCGGCCGAGTCCTCCCGCTTCATGCGCACGTAGACGGCGGACGCGGGGTCGTCGCCCACCAGGATCGTCGCGAGGCCGGGCCTGCGGTCGAGCCCGGCGACCTCCGCCTTCACCTCCTCGCGCACCTTGGCGGCGATCGCCTTGCCGTCGATGATCTCGGCCATGGGCGCGGCAGCCTACAACGCGCAAGCGTCCTGGATTGGGCTTAATGGGCAAGCCCTAGGCAGGATGCTTCCGGCAAACCGCGGGGCTAGCGGCGCTTCAGCGGCGCGTAGTCGGCCATGAGCTTCCGCTCTGACCGGTCCGCGGCGAAGCGCACCACCACCAGCCCGCCGGGCTCGACTCCGACGACCACTCCGTCACCGAACTGCGCATGGATGACGTCGTCGCCCGTGGCGAATGACGCGCCGCTACCTCCCCCGCTCCCGACGGGCTCCGGTGCGGCAGCGCCTCCACCCCACGTCGCGGCGGCCGCCGGGCCGGTCGGCGCGTCCTCCTCGCGGTCGGTGAACTCCACAGGGATCTCGTCGACGAAGCGGCTCCGCATGTTCCAGTCGCGGTTGCCGAACAGGAGACGCGTGCGCGCGTGCGTGAGGTAGAGCTGCCGCTTGGCGCGCGTGATGCCCACGTAGGCCAGGCGGCGCTCCTCCTCGAGGTCGCCCGACTCGATCGAGCGCATGTGCGGGAAGACACCGTCCTCGAGGCCGATGATGAAGACGATCTCGTACTCGAGCCCCTTGGCGTTGTGGAGCGTCATCAGCGTGACGATCCCCTGCTCGTCCTTCAGGTTGTCCTGCTCGGAGAAGAGCGCGAGCTGCTGGAGAAACTCCTCGACGGAGCCCTGCTCGGCGGTGGCGTCGTACTCGCGCGCGACCCCCACGAGCTCCTCGAGGTTCTCGAGCCGGCCCTGCGCTTCGATCGTCCGCTCGGCCTGGAGCGCCTCGGTGTAGCCGGTCTCCTCGAGCGTCTCCGCGAGGAGGTCGCCCACGCCCGCCCCGCCCTCGGCCCGCTCGCGCAGCCGCTCCATCACCGACATGAAGCGGCCGACCGCCTTGATTGCCGCGGGCGCGAGCCCGGGCACGGACTCGGGCTCCGCGGCGACGTCCCAGACCGGCTCCCCGATCGTGTTCGCGTATCCCACGAGCCGGCCCTGCGAGGTGGCGCCGATCCCGCGCCGCGGCGAGTTGACGACGCGGCCGAAGGCGACGGTGTCCGCCGGGTTCACGAGCAGCGTGAGGTAGGCGAGCGCGTCCTTGATCTCGGCCCGCTCGTAGAAGCGCGTGCCGCCGATGACCTGATAGCCGACGCCGTAGCGGACGAGCATGTCCTCGAGCACGCGGCTCTGCGCGTTGGTCCGGTAGAAGACGGCGATCTCGTCGCGCGACGCGCCCTCGTCCACGAGCCGCTCGATCTCCGACACGACGAAGCGCGCCTCGGCGTGCTCGTCCTCGAGCTCGCGCACGTGGACCGGGTCGCCCTCGCCGAGCTCCGACCAGAGGAACTTGTCCTTGCGCTGCCGGTTGTTGGAGATGACCGCGTTGGACGCGTTGAGGATCGTCTGGGTCGAGCGGTAGTTCTGCTCGAGCTTGACGACGGTGGCGTCGGGATGGTCTCTCTCAAAGCCAAGGATGTTCTCGATATCCGCGCCACGGAAGCGGTAGATCGATTGATCATCGTCGCCGATGACGAACAGGTTCCGGTGCTCCTCCGTGAGCAGCTGTAGCCAGCGGTACTGGGCTCGGTTCGTGTCCTGGTACTCGTCGACCAGGACGTGGCGGAAGCTGCGGCGGTAGCGGTTGCGGACCTCGTCGAACAGCTCGAACAGGTTCACGCAGCGGAACAGGAGGTCGTCGAAGTCCATCGCGTTCGCCGCGTGGAGGCGCTTCTCGTAGAGGTCGTAGACGTCGGCGGCGGTCTGCTCGAAGAAGGTCGAGACCTTCAGGCGGTAGGCCTCTGCGTCGAGCAGCTGGTTCTTCGCGTCCGAGATCTGGCGTCGGATGCCGCGCGGCGCG
>DASSVP010000186.1:0-2930 GCA_035705985.1 Thermoleophilaceae bacterium | reverse complement strand
AGGCGCGGTCGCGCGCCTCGCCCGGCGTGCCGCCGAGCCCGGTCACGCACAGCACGCGTCCCCCGGCGGTCACGACCTCGCCGTCTCGCTCGGCCGTGCCGGCGTGGAAGACCTCGGCATCCTCGACCTCGTCCAGGCCCGAGATCACGTCGCCGCTCGAGGACGACTCCGGGTAGCCGGCGGAGGCGAGCACGACGGTCACCGCCCAGTCGCTGGTCCACTCCGGCTCGACGCCCGCGAGGCCGCCCGGCTCCGCCGACGCCTCGAGCAGGTCGAGGAGATCGGAGCGCAGCCGCGGCAGAACGGCCTGCGTCTCGGGATCGCCGAAGCGGGCGTTGTACTCGAGCACCTTCGCGCTCCCGTCCGCGCCCATCATCAGACCGGCGTAGAGGATCCCGTGGAACGGCGTCCCGCGGTGGCGCAGCTCGTCCACGATCGGCTGGTGCACGCGCTCGGCGATCTCCTGCGCGCGGTCGGCGTCGACGCCCGGGACCGGCGAGTAGCTGCCCATGCCGCCCGTGTTGGGCCCCTCGTCGCCGTCGAAGATGCGCTTGTAGTCCTGCGCGGGCGCGAGCGGCACGGCGCGCTCGCCGTCGCAGAGCGCCAGCAGCGAGAGCTCCTCGCCCTCGAGGAACTCCTCGAGCACCACCTCGGTCTCGCCGAAGCGCTTCTCGCCGAAGAAGACGTCGATAGCCGCGCGCGCCTCGCGCTCGTCCTGGGCGATGATCACGCCCTTGCCCGCCGCCAGCACGTCGGCCTTCAGCACGGCCGGGTACGAGGCGCAGGCGAGGTGGGCGGCCGCCTGCTCGCGATCGCGGAAGAGCACGTGCGATGCAGTCGGCACGCCGCAGTCCTTCATGAGCTGCTTGGCGTAGGACTTCGACCCCTCGATGCGGGCGGCCTCCATCGTGGGCCCGAACGCCCGGATGCCCGCGGCGGTGAGCTCGTCCACCACCCCGGCCACGAGCGGCGCCTCCGGGCCGACCACCACGAGGTCCACGTCGCGCTCGCGTGCCGCTGCGACGACTTCTCCCTCCGGCAGGCACTCCACTCCGTCGCGCGCGATCCCGGCGTTACCGGGCATCGCCAGCACCTCGGGGGCGCGGGCGCTGCGGCGGAGCGTCCGGACGAGCGCGTGCTCCCGCCCACCTGCTCCTACCACGAGGACCGTCGAGCTCAAAGCGCGGAGATGAAGTCGTCGACCGGAATTGCCGACAGAGTCTCGTAGTGGGCCGTCCCCCGAGAGCCGAGCTCCATCGAGACCCTTGCGACGGTCTTCTCGTCGGGGGCCTCGATGATGTTCACGAAGTCGTACCGACCGAGCACCGCCCACTGCGCCGTGACGGTCGCGCCAAGCTGCTCGATCTCCTTGTTGACCTCCCGAATCCGCTGAGGATTGCTCTTCAGGGTCTGCACCCCCTCGGGCGTCAGGGTGCTCAGCATCACGAAGGTGGGCACGGCGATCCTTTCGGTGGAGTACGTCGGCGCGGAATGTACCCTCTCCGCATGACTCGCTCTCTGGCCGCCGCCGCGGGGCTCGCGGCGCTCGCGGCTCCGGCCGGCGCGTCCGCGGCGTCGCTGTCGATCGTCCCGGAGAAGCGCTGCTACAGCCATGGCGAGTCGGTCAACCTGATCGGGTCCGGGTTCGGGCCGTCGGGCAGCGCCAGCATCACGCGCGACGGCGCGGACTACGACCCGCTTCCCACCGATGCGTTCGGCGCGTTCCACGGCATCCTCAGGCTCGCCCAGACCAGCGGGCGGCAGACGAGGACCTATACCGCGACCGACGGTACGAGCTCGGAGCTCACCGCGTCGGACCAGATCACCGTTAGCGCGGTCCGCGTGGGGCTGAAGCCGAACAACGGCGCCCCAGGGCGGGTCATGAGCATCACCGCGCGCGGCTTCACCACCGGCGACACGCTCTGGGCCCACGTCATCCACGAGAAGTCTCGGCGACACCTGAGGATCGGCGAGCTGAAGGGCGCGTGCGGCGGGCTCGACACACGGAGACGGCTGCTTCCCCAGAACGCCGCGCTCGGCGTACACCGCATCCAGTTCGACACGTTCCGCAGGTACCGGCGCAAGCGTCCGGTCCAGGACCGCTCGACGATCGCCGTCAGCCGCGGCTAGCCCGCTACTCCGGCGGGTGGCCGGTGGCGACCGCCTCGGGCGTCTGCCCGGGGATCGGCGCGGGCGGGTCGTCGAGCTGCGGCGCCAGGTAGGCGCCGAGTGCCGCCGACCCGGCCCCCAGCGCCACGCACGGCCAGCGGATCGCCGGCGGGATGGAGCCGCCGGCGAGCAGGCTCGCGCAGGTGTCGATCGCGTCGGAGAGCGCGCCCGCCTCGATCCAGCCGCGCACCGGCGCCCCGCGATCGAGCGCGATCACCACACCGAGGCCGAGCGCGAGGTCGCGCGCGCCGAATGCACGGGCGAGAACCTTGACCGGACGCCGCCGTGCGTCGTCCGCGATCCAGGTGCGACCGAAGATCCCCGGAGCGAGCACGAACGCCGCGCCCACGGCCTGGCGGCCGCGGGCATGCCAGAGGGCGAGCTCGCGCGCTTCCATGCGCGGAGGCTACGAGATCCTAAGCAGCGGCGGGCTCGGCGGGAGCGGCCACGCCCTTCACGAATGCGAGCTCGCCGGCGCTTGCGTCGACCGTGACGCCGTCGCCGGGGGCGAACTCGCCCTCGAGCAGCTTGAGCGCCAGCTTGTCCACGAGCTGCTTCTGGATCACGCGCTTCAGGGGGCGCGCGCCGTAGGTCGGGTCGTAGCCGAGGTTGCCGAGCAGCGTCCGCGCCTCGTCGGTCAGTTCGACCTCCACGCCGCGTTCGCGCACGCGCGTGATCAGCTTCGCCACCTGGAGGTCGACGATCGCGCCGATCTCCTCTCGGGTGAGCTGCTCGAACTCCACGATCTCGTCGAGCCGGTT
>DASSVP010000185.1:0-2123 GCA_035705985.1 Thermoleophilaceae bacterium | reverse complement strand
GCGTGCGCCGCGAGCAGGACGATGTAGGCCGCCACGGCCCCGGACGCGTAGTCCTCCTCGTCCTGAACCGGATCACCGCTCTCCACGACCGAGACCACCACGAGCGTCGGCGCACGGTCGAGCTTCGCGGCGGCCTCCTCCCCGGCCGCCTCCTTGAGGCGAGCGAGCGACTCCGCGCCCAGCACCCGAAAGCGCCACGGGTTGGTCAGGTTGTGGTTCGGCGCCCAGCGCGCGAGTTCGAACAGCTCGTCCAGCGTCTCGCGCGGAACCGGCTCCGGCCCGTACACCTTGTGCGTCCGCCGCGTGCGGATGGCCTCCTCCACGTCCACCGGCGCGAAGCTAGCGGATAGGTTCCCCCGTCATGTCCTCCGGAAGAGTGCTCGTCACCGGCGCCTCGACCGGCATAGGCGAGGCGTCGGCGCTTCACCTTCGCGACATCGGCTTCACGCCCATCGCCGGGGTGCGGAAGGACGAGGACGCCGACCGCCTGGAGGGGCTTGGCCTGCGCACGGTGAAGCTAGACGTCACGGACGCGGACGGCATCGCCGCGGCGCGCGAGTCGCTCGGCGAGGAGCCGCTCGCGGGACTCGTGAACAACGCCGGCATCGCGGTGGCCGCACCGCTCGAGTTCCTGCCGATCGACAGGCTGCGCCGGCAGCTCGAGGTCAACCTGATCGGGCAGATCGCGGTGACGCAGGCGTTCCTGCCGGCGTTGCGCCGCGCACGCGGCCGGATCGTGAACGTGAGCTCGATCGGCGGGCGCGTCGCGCTGCCGCTCCTGGGCGCCTACAACGCTTCGAAGTTCGGGCTGGAGGGGGCGAGCGACGCGCTGCGCCGCGAGCTGCGGTCCCAGGGAGTCGACGTGATCCTCATCGAGCCCGGCGGCGTGAAGACGCCGATCTGGAAGAAGGGCGAGGCGCTCGCCGACGAGATCACCGAGGAGCTGCCGCCCGAGGCGGAGCGCCTCTACGGCCGGCTGATCGCGCGCGTCCGCGCGGAGACGCGCAAGATCGACGAGGAGCGCGGCAGCGAGCCGCGCGCGGTGGCTGAGGCGATCGCGACGGCGCTCACGGCGCGGCGGCCGCGCGCCCGCTACGTCGTCGGCAACGACGCCAAGCAGCGCGCCGTGGCGGCGAGGCTGCTGCCCGCGCGCGTGATGGACCGGATGATCGGCCGCGCGCTCGGCGGCTGACACGCGCGCCGGCTACGCCAACCGGTTGGCGAGCGCGTCGCGCTCGCGCTCCTCCACCTGCTCGAGCGTCAGGTCGGGGTCGCGCTGATGCGCGAGCGAGACCTCCGCTGACGTCGGCAGCGTCGCGGGGTCCGGCCAGCTCTCGGGATCCCAGAGCCTCGAGCGCACGAACGCCTTCGGGCAGTGGGTGTAGACCTCCTCCGCCTCGACCACGATCGCGCTCTTGGGCGGCCTGCCGACGGGCGTGAGCCGGTCGAGGACGTCGGGCGCCCCGGTCACCGCAGCGCGGCCGCTCACCCGCAGCGTGGTGTCGCGGCCCGGGATCAAGAAGATCAGCGCGGCGCGTCCGCTCGACACGATGTTCTCGAGCGTGTCGAGCCGGCGGTTGCCGGTCGCGTCCGGTATCGCCAGGTGCTTGTCGTCGAGGACCGTCACGAAGCCCGGCTGGCCGCCGCGGGGGCTGACGTCCGAGCGGCCGTCGGCCGCGTGCGTGCCCACGAACAGCATCGGCGAGGCGGCGATCAGCTTGCGGCAGAGGTCGTCGATGTGCCCGATGTCCTTCCGCACCGCCCGCTCCATCGGCGAGTCGTAGAGGTCGCGCAGCTGCTCGGGCGCGTCGAAGGCGTCGGCGAACGGGTCGGGCCGTGGCATGCCCCGACTATCCCAGGTCGGCGCGGCGCGGCAGCACGAAGCGCTGCAGCACCCAGACGAGGCCGAGCAGCACGAGCGCCGCCAGGATGCCTGCCCAGACGGGCACCTCGTCGGTGCTCTCGGCCGCGGTGGTCGTGGCGTCGTCCGCGAGCGCCGCGGCCGTCGTGCCCTCGGGCTCGAGCCCCGCGCTGCCGTCCGTCGCGTCGCCCGGGGCCTCGACTCCGGCGGCCCCGGCGGCCTCCGCAGCCGCGCCACCGGGACCGCCCGCGCCGCCGCCGGC
>DASSVP010000184.1:0-18065 GCA_035705985.1 Thermoleophilaceae bacterium | reverse complement strand
CGCCGCGACGCGCGACCTCGTGGAGCGCTACTTCCCCGGCCACTACACCGTGATCCGGCCCGGCGCCGACCTCCACGAACGCTCCGGCACGAAGCGCGAGCGCCCGCCCGAGATCGTCTTCTCGGACGCCGAGGAGCGCGGCGCGCTCCGTCTGTTCGTCCGCGCGCTGCGGCGCCTGCCCACCGATCTCGACTGGCGCGCCACGATCTGGCGGCACGACCCCGCGACCGCGACCACCCCGACGCTGTCCCGGAAGCTCCGCGAACGCGTGACGCTGGCCGGCCCGGGCGACGGCTCGGAGGCCCAGCACCTCGCCCGCGCGACGATCGCGGTGGCCGCCTCGGCGGGCACGGCGCCCGCGCCCCAGCTCGTGCTCCGCTCGATGGCGGGCGGCGCCGTCCCGGTCGTAGCGCGGCTGCCGCAGTACGAGGAACTGCTCCGCGACGGCGAGCTCGGCCCGCTGTTCGAGCCGCGCGACGCCCTGACGCTCGCGGCGCAGCTCGAGCGGCTGCTGCGCGACCCGAAGCTCGTGAGGGGCTACACCGACGCGATCGCGGATGCGCGCACCGACCTCGACTGGTCGCGCGTGGCGGACGAGTTCGAGGCGCTCTACGAGCGCGTGGCCTCCCGGCGCCACGACACGGACGGGCAGCCCGGCCTGCGAAGGAAGCTCCGGTCGCGGGACTTCGTGCACGTGGACCTCCACATGCACACGGACCACTCGCCGGACTGCGCCACCCCCGTCGGCACGCTGCTCGACGCCGCGAAGCGAGTCGGGCTCGGCGCGATCGCCATCACCGACCACAACGAGATCTCGGGCGCGCTCGAGGCACGCGAGCGCGCCGACGGGATCAAGGTGATCGTGGCCGAGGAGGTGAAGACCGCCGACCAGGGCGAGGTGATCGGCCTCTTCATCGAGGAGAAGATCCCGCGCGGCATGACGCTCCAGGAGACGATCGCCGAGATCCGCCGCCAGGGGGGCCTCGTCTACGTGCCGCATCCCTTCGACCGGATGCATGCCGTGCCCGACTACGAGCACCTGCTGGACATCGTGGAGGAGATCGACGCGATCGAGGTCTTCAACCCGCGCGTGGCGTTTTCCACCTTCAACGAGGAGGCGGCGCGCTTCGCCGCCAAGTACCGGATCGTGGCGGGCGCCGGCTCGGACAGCCATGTGGCGCAGGGACTGGGCTCGGTGAAGATCCGGATGCGCGACTTCGACGGGGCGGAGGAGTTCCTCGAGTCGCTCAGGGACGCCGACATCGTGCGCAAGAAGCAGTCGCTGCTGTACGTCCAGGCTCTGAAGTTCCTCCAGACGCGAGGCAAGAAGTGATGCGCTCGAAAGGAGCGGCGGCAGGTCCGTCAAAAGCCAGTGGGACGGTGCCGGCCACTGACGACGAGATTCGCGAGAAGTACCTCGAGCGGGCGATCCGTGAGCTGAACCAGCTCACGCGCGAGATCCAGTCCTGCGACCACTGCCCGCGCGGCAACCTGATGCCCGTGCTCGGCTCGGGCCACCCGCAGGCGGACATCATGCTGCTGAAGTTCGCCCCCGTCCCCTCGGAGATCGAGGAGGGCGTGGCCTTCTACGGGCGCGCCGGCGGCGCGCTCATGAAGAGCTTCAAGCGGCTCGGCGTGGACCCGCTCGCCGTCTACGGCACCGTCTTCGTGAAGTGCCCGGTCCACGACTCGGACGACTCGGCGCCGGCCTGCCGCGCGCGCGTACTCGAGGAGATCACGATCGTGCAGCCGCGGATCATCGTCGTGATGGGCGACGAGGCGATCGAGGAGCTGAACGACCTCCACCTGCCGCTGGCGCGCCCACTCGAGTGGAAACCCGGCGAGATCCAGCGCCTCACGCCCTCCACCGACGCGCTCACCGTCCCGGACATCGACCGGTCGCTCGACGACGAGACGGCGAAGCGCGAGTTCTGGGGAGCGTTCCGGGCGCTCGGCGAGTGGTACGCGGACTTCCCGCCGTACTAGCCCTCAGCGCTTCGGTCCGGCGAACCAGCTCTTGCTCCAGCCCGACCAGCCCGAGCCGGATCTCCAGACCTTGTGCTGCAGGCCGCCGTCCGCCGCGCGCGACCACACGTCGAGACGGTCGGCCGCCGGCGCGACCGCGGCTGGGGCGGAGGTCGTGGCTCCTCCGAGGGTCGCCCAGCTCGACCAGCCGGCGCCGTCGTTCGAGCTGTGGTTGATCGCGCCGTCCGCCCCGCGGATGAGCAGGTCGAGCCTGCCGGTGCCCCGCGTCGCCGCGGCCGGCGCCGAGGTGGCGACTCCGCCGACGCTCGTCCAGCCGCTCCAGGAGCCGGCCCAGGTGTTCCGCCAGACAGCGGCATCGACCCCGCGGACGAAGACGTCGATCCGCCCGGCCGCGCTCGAGACGGCGGCCGGCGCCGAGGCCGCTCCGCCAGGGGGTGCGCCGATCGAGACCCAGCCCGGTGACCACCCGATTCCGTCGCGCCAACGGTGGTGGATCTCGTTGTCGGTGCCGCGGGCGAACGCGTCGACGATCGTCGTGCCGCGGCGAGCGGAGGCGGCCGGGCTGGAGTAGGTGTGCAGCCCGAGGTTGGTCCAGGCCGACCACGAACTGCCGTTGTAGCGGCGCGCGTAGACAGCGTCGTCCGTACCGCGGATGAGCGCGTCAAGCCGCTTGTCGGCCGGCGCCGCGAGCGCGGGCGCGGAATTCGTGTTGCCGCCGAAGCTCGAGCTCCCGGACCAGGACTTCCCGTCCCACGACCTGCGGTATACGGCGTCGTCGTCGCCGCTGCCGCGCCAGAGCACGTCGATGCGCGCCGGTGCCCACGACGCGGCGGACGGGGAGTCGTCGTAGCACGCGCCGTCGCCCTGCCGGCCGGCCAGGCACCACGTGTACCAAGAGGGACGCCGCTGCCCGCATGCCCGCACGAGTCCGGTGTCCCACGGGAAGGTGGCCCAGGCCTGGCATGTCGTGGAGTTGGTGTCGGGCTCCTCGCGCATGTTGTAGTAGTGGATCCGGGTCACCCTGTCGTGTGACGCGAGTCCCGAGGAGGTGTCGGTCATCCACCTCACCTGATCGTCCTGCTGCGCCTCGGTCTGTCCCGGCACGTAGTCGTCGTCGACGTGCGCGCCCGTCTCGGTCACCCAGATCGGCAGCGCGGCACCGGACGTCATGCCGAGCGTGTAGACGAGGTCGTCCGTGCTGAGCAGGCTCTTGCGTCGCACGGCGCCGTAGGCATGCCAGGCCACCGCGCTGCCGAAATTTCCGCCGGCTTTGTCGAAGAGCTTCACGTAGCGCTCAACGAACGAGTCGCCGGCAGCGTGCCGCCTGAGCAGGTTGTCCGTCGAGTTGTAGTGGTCGACGAAGTCGGGTGAGATCAGCCGGTCGCCCGGGTGTGCCTGTTGCAGGTACTCGTTCAGCTGCCGAGAGAACTCCGCCAGCATCGAGGCGCCCGTAGGCGTGAACGTCCAGCCCCTGAGGTTCGGCTCGTTCATCGGGCTCCACCACTCGACGTCGGCGGCGAATCTGTCGATGAACGGCTTGACCTGGTCGAGCCAGGCAGCTCCGGTGAGCGTCTTGCCCTCCCATGTCTGCGGCGGCACGGTGAACGAGACCGTGATCTCCATGCCGCCGGGGCCGCGGGCCGCGGCGTTGGCCTCATTGACCCGCGTCTGCATCTGCGCGAGGTAGCCCGGGTCGTCGAGGGCCGTCCAGGTGGCGTTCAGCCGGAACGACTTAGGCGCAAGGTCGTCGAAGGTGTCGTCCAGCGAGACGCTCGGCCGATGAAGGTCGTCGGCGATGCCGAAGCCGTCAGGACCAACGTCGGCCGCCGCCGCGGCCGGGAAAGCGGCCACGGCCGCGAGCGTCAGCAGGGCGCGGCCTACGGGGCGGAGGGCCATCGAGTTTCCACGTTCTCATGGAACTGCGGGAATGCAAGCGATACGCTCGGCCCATGAGCGCGGAGGCTCGCGTCCTCGTGGTGGCCAACCGGACGGCTGAGTCGCCTGAGCTGCTAGACGCTCTCCGCGAGCGGACCATGCAAGGGCCATGCCACTTCACGCTGCTCGTCCCGTCCACCCCGCACGGGCTCACCTGGGCCGCGGACATGCACGGCGGCGGCGACGAGGCCGAGGAGCACCGGAGCGCCTTCCTGGAGGAGCTCCGCGAGGAGGGGCTGAACGTGGGCGACGCGAAGGTGGGCGACCCCGACGCGCTTGCGGCCATCTGCGACGAGTGCAACTTCAACGAGTACGACGAGCTGATCGTCTCCACGCTGCCGCTCCACATCTCGAAGTGGCTGAAGGTGGACCTTCCGCGGAAGGCCGAGGCGGCCACCGGCCTGCCGGTGAGGCACGTCGTGGGGAGCGCGACCTGATGGACCTCGAGGAGCAGTCCGGCGTAGACCCCGTGATCGAGCGCACCTGCGCCGAGTGCGGGACGAAGCTCACCGACGAGGAGATAAAGGCCTCTCTAGAGAGCGGCGGCCCGTTCCTCTGCAGCGTGCACGCTGCGGAGGAGGTCCGCCTGGAGGACGACGCCTAGGCTCGCTCGAGCAGCGCCACGCACTCGATGTGCGGCGTCTGCGGGAACATGTCCACCGGCCGCACCGTCGTGAGGCGGTAGCCGCCGTCGTCCACGAGCTGGCGGGCATTCGGCGCCAGCGTCGTCGGGTTGCAGGACACGTAGACGATCCGGTCGGCCTGGGCCTCGATGATCCGGCGCACCACCTTCTGCGAGAGGCCGGCTCGCGGCGGGTCCACCACGACCACGTCGGGCTTGCCCGACTGCTCGAGCAGCTCGCGCATGACGAGCCGGACGTCGCCTGCGAAGAAGCGCGCGTTGTCGATGCCGTTCAGCTGCGCGTTCTCGATCGCGTCGCGCACCGCCTCCTCGACTATCTCGACGCCCCACACCTCGGCGGCGTCGAGCGCGAGCACGGACGCGATCGTCCCGATGCCGCAGAAGAGGTCGAGCACTCGCTCGCGGCCGCGCAGGCCGGCGAGCTGGACTGCCGTGCCATACAGGCGCTCGGCCATCTCCGTGTTCGTCTGGAAGAAGGCGTCGGGCGAGATCCGGAAGCGCAGGCCTGACATCTGCTCCTCGAGGTAGGCCGGGCCCTTCAGGACCTGGGTCTCGCCGCCGCGCGTGGTCTCCGCCACCCCTTCGGCGCGCGTCCACAGGAACGAGTCGGCCGGCGTGGCGGCTGCCAGCTCGGTGACCCGGAACTCCGCACCGGGACTGGTGATGAGGCGCGCCTGCACCTGCCCGCTGCGGCGGCCCTCGCGGACCACCAGGTTGCGGAGCAGGCCGAGCTGGTCGTCGCGATCCCAGCCGTCGAGGCCCTCCTCGCGGCACCAGGCCGTGACGGCCTCGCGCACCTCGTTGATGCGTTCGGAGGCGAGGATGTCGTCGTCGACGTCGTCGATCAGGTCCCAGCGGCCCGGCCGGTGGAAGCCGAGCACCAGCCCGCCGTCCTCGTCCGTGCCGAAGGAGTACTCCAGCTTGTTGCGGTAGCGCCACTGCTCGACCGCCGGCACGATCGCCTCGACCGGCGGATTCTCGAAGCCTCCGATGCGGGTGAGCGCGTCGCGGACCTGCGCCTCCTTCTCCTCGAGCTGGCGTTCGTACGGGAGCACCTGCCACGGCGCGCCCGGATGCGGCGCCTTGGGCTCGATGCGCTCCGGACTCGGATCGAGCAGCTCCTCGACATTCGCCTCCGCCCACGAGCGCTTCGACTTGCCGATGCGCGCCCGCACGCGGTCGCCGGGCACGGCGCCGCGCACGAACACCACGTAACCGGTCTCCGTACGCGCGACACCGGCCCCGCCGTAGGCAAGGCGGTCGATCGTCAGCTCGAGCTCGTCGCCCCTGCGGGGACGCGGCCGAGCGGCCTGTTGCCGGGCGCCTTCCACGACGCCCTATGGTCGCAGGCGCGCCGGGATAGCCCGGCTGGCTAGCCGAGCTTCGCTTCTATGGAGTTCAGGACCGTCTTGCGGTTGGCGTTGCGGCGCTCGTAGTCGCGCACCTTCCGCAGCTCGGCCGCGGTGAGGGTGCCGAGGCGGCTCACCACCTGGTCCGCCGTGAGGTCGTCGTAGGCGGTGATCGGGAAGTTCGGCCCGACGCCCGCCGTCCGGCGCGCACGGTCGGCCTGCGCAAGCGGCCCTGACGCCGCCCGCACCGCGCGGCTGCGCGCGCCCGACGCCTGGCCGCGCGCTGCGCCCACGACTCCGCCGGCGACGCGGCGGACGCCCGACGTGCGGCCCTCGATCTCGTCGCGACCGCGCTCGAGCAGGCCCTCGAGGTCCTTGAGCACGTCGTTCGTCTGCTTACGCCCGCGGTCGAGCAGGCCGGCGGCGAGTGCCTGCGCGTCGTCCGCGGTCATGCGGCCGCGGTCCACGGCCTCGCTCAGCGCCTCCTCGATCCGGTCGCGCGTGAGCATGACCATCTCCATCGGGCCGATCAGGTTATTGCGAAGCGCCTCGCGGAATTCGGCGACGGTCTTCGCCTCTACGCCCGCACTGCGGGCGGCGCGACCTGCGGTCCGGGAGGTCGTCTTGGCGGCCTTGCGCGCCTTCTGCTGGCGGGCGCGTGCCTGCCCGCCCTTCTTGGCGGCCGCCTTCCTCTTGGAGGCTGACGCGCCGCCCGAGCGCGAGCTTGTGGAGCGGGACGACGAGGAGCGGGAGGACGTCGAGCGCGCGCTCGGCGACTTCGAGGAGCCCGAGCGCGACTTGGACGTGCCCGCGCGCGACGACGCGCCGGTGCGGCTGCGCGCCGAGCTCGACGAGCGGCTGCTGCCCGACGACCGGCTGCCGGAAGACTTGCCGGCGCCGGATGACCGGCTGCTGGACGAACGGCTTGAACCGCCCGACTTCCTCGAGCCTCCGCTCGACTTACCGCTGCTGCGACGCTCCGCCATCTGGCTCCCCCTCTGTTTCCCGCGAACTTGTGGAGGGACTCACTCCCCCGACCGGGGACTATTTCACCTTCGCGCGAACGTCGCATCGACAGGCGCATGGTCCGAGAGCCGGAGGCGCAGGCCGCCGGGCTCCACGAGCTCACGCTCCTCCGCCGGCAGCCGCCGCGGCTGCTCCACCGCGTCGAGCCCGCGCGCGAGGAGGTGGTCGATCGCGTTCGGCCCTGTGGGCTCGCCGAGCCCGAAGCGCTCGCGCAGCTCGACGAAGGCGGCCGGGTTGCGCGCCGGCCGCAGGTTGAGGTCGCCGCCGAGGACGAGCGGGTCGTCGCCCGACCACTCGACCGCGTGGCCGGCCGCCCGCACCACCTCCCCGGTGGCCAGCTCCGGCAGCCCCGCGGACGCGTGCAGGTTCGCGAAGCACACCGACCCCTCCTCGGTCAGCTCCATGCGCGCCCAGTGCATGCGCCGCCGCTCGGGCCGCGTGGCGAGGGTCAAGCTGCGCTGCTCCCTGATCCGACCCGGGGCGCGCACGAACATCTGGTTCGAGCCGCCCTCCCAGGACGCGATCAGATCCGGATTCACGTTCGCCGCCAGGCGCTGCGCCGGCGGCAGGACGTTGCGCGAGGTGAGCACGCGCACGCCGTTCGCGGCGAGGCGCGTCCCGAGCTTCCGGAACCAGAGCGGCGGCGCCTCCTGGAGCAGCGCCACGTCCCACTCGTGCCCCGCCAGCCACCCGGCGAACTCGTCGAAGAGCGGCCGGTTCACCTGCACATGCGTCTCGTTGCGCTCGGTTATCCGGAGGAGCCGGGAGCGCAGCGTGAAGAGCGCCGGGTCGGGCGGGTGGTCGCGGCCGTGGTAGAGATTCCAGCTGAGGACTCGCATTGGCGAAGCACTTCCTAACCGGCGAGGAGCTTACGGCTGCGGAGCAGCACGAGCTCCTGGAGAGGGCGATCGAGCTGAAGGCCGACCGCCTGTCGTCGCGCGCGCTCGAGGGGAAGAGCGTGGCGCTCGTGTTCGACAAGCCGTCCACCCGCACGCGCGTCTCGTTCGAGACGGGCGTCTACGAGCTGGGCGGCAACGCGCTGATCCTGCGTCAGGGCGAGCTCCAGATGGCGCGCGGCGAGTCGCCGCGCGACGTCGCGCTCGTGCTGTCGCGGATGGTGCATGCGGTCGGAATCCGCACCGGGCCGCACGAGACCGCCGAGCAACTCGCCGAGCACGCCTCGATACCCGTGATCAACATGCTCACCCACGACCACCACCCGTGCCAGGCGCTCGCCGATCTCATGACCCTGCGCGAGCGCTTCGGCGGGCTCGAGGGGCTGAAGCTGGCCTACGTGGGCGACGGGAACAACATGACGCGCTCGCTGCTGCTCGCGGGGCGGCTCGCCCGCGTGGAGGTTGCCGTGGCGTCCCCGGCCGAGCTGTCACTGCCGGAGACGCCCGGGCTCGACCCTGCCGAGGCGGTCGAAGGAGCGCACGCGATCTACACCGACGTCTGGGTGAGCATGGGCGACGAGGACGACGCCGAGCGCCGCCGAGCGCTGCTCGCGCCCTACCGGATCGACGCCGAGCTCCTGGCGCGGGCGCGCGACGACGCGATCGTGCTCCATTGCCTTCCGGCGCACCCCGGCGAGGAGATCACCGAGGAAGTGCTCTACGGCGAGCGCTCGGCGGTTTGGGACCAGGCAGAGAACCGGCTGCACGCCCAGAAGGCGTTGCTCGAACATCTACTGTTAGCCGCATGACCAAGCTCCTCGCCCTCCTCCTCGCCTGCCTCGCCCTCGGACTCGTCGCCTGCGGCGGCGACGACGAGGAGTCGGACGGCGGCGGCGCGAGCACGACCGAGCAGCCCGCGGACACGGGCGGCGGCGGTGGCGGTGGCGCTGAAGTCTCGATGGAGAGCATCCAGTTCAACCCGAAGGACCTGAGCGTGAGCGCCGGCGAGACGATCACGTTCACGAACAACGAGGCCGTGCCCCACGACGTGCACAAGTCCTCGGGCCCCGGTGAGGACTTCGCCTCCGGGCCGTCCGGCGGGATGGAGGAGGGCGACACCTTCGAGCTGACGCTCGACCAGCCCGGCGAGTACGAGTATGTCTGCGACGTTCACGCGCCGGGGATGTCCGGCACGATCACCGTGAAGTAGATCCGGGGGCTCGCGCGCCCGGACCCCCGCGGCGCCTGGCCGGCCTAGGTCCTTCGCCGCACTCCGAAGCCGCGCAGCATCAGGAGCGCGGCCTCGCCCACCCCGCCGCGCGACGGCAGCAGCCCCAGCTGGGTGGCAGCGTCGTAGAGGTCGAAGAAGCCGCGGGCGCGACGCACCGCGCCGTCGGCCAGCTCGAGGTAGTGCAGGCCGTGGATCGTCACGAAACGGTCGGTGGCCGGGAGCATCTGCCCGATGTCCTCGCGGTGCGTTCCGACCGCGCGCCAGGGCACGCAGGCGTGCGCTCCCCGGAAGAGTGGCGGCGACGTGGCCTCCACGCGCAGATCCGGAAATGCGTGGAGCAGGCCGGCCGCGTGCGCGTCGAGCTGCTCGACCCCACGCAGCAGGTCCACCGCCACGGGATCCTCGTAGGTCACGTCCGGCGTGCAGCAGCTCTCGAAGCCCGCACCGCTCCACCCCGCGCGCCAGCGCTCGGCCAGCGCGTCGACCTCGCCACGCTCGAGCTCGGTGCTCACGTCGCGTCGGGGGCCAGCTCTGCCATCCCCTCTTCAGGAGAGGAGGCGCGTGCGTACGTGCGCCGCGGGATGCGGCCGGCCTCGCGTGCCTCGTGGCCCGCCTCGATCGCCTTCCGCATCGCGCGGGCCATCGCGGGCGGGTCGGCCGCGCGCGAGATCGCGCTGGCGAGCAGCACCGCGTCGCAGCCCTCCTCCATGGCGAGCGCGGCGTCGGAGGCGGTGCCCACACCGGCGTCGAGGATCACCGGCACGCTTGCCTGCTCCACGATCAGGCGCAGGTTGTAGATGTTGTTGATGCCCATGCCGCTGCCGATCGGCGAGCCCAACGGCATGACGGCCGCGCAGCCCACGTCCTCCAGGCGCCGCGCGAGGATCGGGTCGTCGTTCGTGTAGGGCAGGACGGTGAAGCCGTCCGCCAGGAGCTCCTCGGCCGCGACGAGCAGCTCGGCCGGGTCGGGGAGGAGCGTGCGGTCGTCGCCGATCACCTCGAGCTTCACCCAGTCGGTCGCGAGCGCCTCGCGGGCGAGCCTCGCTGTCGTGACGGCCTCGCGCGCCGTGAAGCAGCCCGCCGTGTTCGGCAGTACCTCGAGGCCCGCCTCCTCCAGGACCTCGACGAGCGAGCCGCGCGCGGTGGGGTCCACCCGCCGCATGGCGACCGTGACCAGCTCGGCGCCCGACTCCCGCGCCGCCTCCGCCATCACCTGGAGGTTGCGAAAGCCGCCGGTGCCGAGGATCAGGCGCGACTCGAGTGCGCGCCCGGCGATCTCGAAGGAGCGCTCTCCCGCAGCGCTCATGCGCCCCCCTGTACCGCGTGGAGCACCTCGACCTGCTGTCCCTCGCGGACCGCCGTGGTCGCCCATTCCCCGCGCGGAATCACCTCGCCGTCGAGCGCGACCGCAACGCCGCGGGCATCATCTGTGACCAGCGCGCGAACGGCGGCCTCGACCGTCGCCGCCTCGCCGAGCTCGCGTGGCTCTCCGTTGAGGGTGATGACCGTCATGCGCGCAAACCCTCAACCACCCTCATAAAGGGGTCATACCCCTTCCGGAGGGTCGGGGCGTCGCCGGTCAGCAGCGCTGCCACGGCGTCGCCCGTCATCGGCGCCAGCAGCACGCCGTTGCGCCAGTGCCCGGTGGCCCAGATCAGACCATCGAGCTCGGCGTCCGGCCCGACGATCGGCGTGTTGTCGGGCGTGCCCGGGCGGAGGCCGGCGCGGGCGCCGGCGAACTCCAACTCGTCCAGCTCGGGAAGCACCTCCCGGGCGGCCTCGAGGAGCTGGAAGACACCGCCGGCGGTGACCGAGGTGTCGAAGCCCTGCTCCTCCACGGTCGCGCCGAGGACCACCCGGCCGTCGCCCCGGCCCACGAGGTAGCAGCGCGGCGTGCGCAGCAGGCGCTCGAACGGCTGCGGCATCCCGCCGCGTGTGCGCAGCTCGACGATCTGCCCCTTCACGGGCCGCACCGGCGGTCCGTCCCCAAGCGGCGCCAGGGAGGCGCTCCACGGCCCGGCCGCGATCACGACCCGGTCGCACTCCACGACGCCGTCAGTCGTTCGCACGCCGATGACCGCCGAGCCGTCGTGCTCGATCGACCGCACCTCGACCCCGAGCGCAACCTCCTCGGCCGCGGCGGCGAGCGCGCGCACGGTGGCGCGCGGGTCGGCGCTGCCGTCCTGCGGCGCGGCGATCGCGCCCGCGATCCGCGGCGACAAACCCGGCTCGAGCGCGCGGCACGCCGACGGCGTGAGCCACTCGGAGTCGAGGCCGAGCGTGCGCTGGAACCCGTGCAGGCGGCGGAGCGCCTCGGCGTCGTCGCGATCGGCGGCGACCACGAGCGCGCCGCTGTCGCGGTAGCCGGTCGGGAGGCCGGTGACCTCCTCGAGCTCGGCCGCGAAGGCGGGCCAGCGCTCCCGCGCCAGGAGGTTCACTCGCAGCGGGCCCTCCTCGCCGAAGTCCGCCTCTGTCACGGGCGCGAGCATCCCGGCGGCCACGCCCGACGTGCCGGCGCCCGGCTCGCTCGCCCGGTCCACGACGAGCACCGACAGCCCGCGCTTGCGCGCGCGCCATGCGCACGAGAGGCCGATGAGGCCCGCGCCGATTACGACGGCGTCGTAGCGTGTGCTCTGCGGCAGTTCCATCACCTTCCCTTCGCGGGCATTACCCCGTTCAGGTTCGACGGTCGGCGGCGCCGCAGCCGCCCTCTCAGCCCGGTGTGCCCGAGCTCCCGTTAGTACGTCTCCGATGATAGCTCCGCAGGCATCCGCGCCCGCGTCCCGATGGCAGCGGCGCCGTCCGGCGCTGTAACCGGCCGCTTCGCGGCCTACAGCCGCCGCGTGGGATAGTCGTCCGCGCGGCGCGGACGGTCATCGTTGCCCAGGAACAGCACCGCCAGCGAGATCACGAGGCCGACGATCCCCACGATCAGCAGGATCAGGCCCACCGTTTCGATCTCGATCCCCTCGACGGTGACGTTGACCGCGTAGCGCAAGATTGCGCCCAGCGCGATCAGGAAGATGGACATTCCGATTCCCATATCTGCTACCGCTTAGAGGAGGCGCGGCGGACGCTAGCAGGGGCCTGCGACCGCAACCTCGCGCCTGCCGCGTGTTGCAACGCGGAACCCGGCTTTCGTTCCGAACGAATGCGCTTTTTCACGTTCACAACCGCCTTCCTCGTCGTTCTCGCGCTGCTTCCCGCAGCGGCGAGCGCCAGCGCGCGCCAGTACGCGCTCTTCCAGGACGAGAGCCTGATCACGGAGAACGGCGGCACGCGCGCTGGCACGCTCGACGAGGTGCGCGCGCTGGGCGCGGACATGATCAAGGTGCAGGTGAACTGGGCTACCGTGGCGCCCGGGACGCGCCGCAGGCCGGCCGGCTTCGATGCCACGGATCCGGCGCAGTACCCCGGCTGGGGCCGCTACGACGAGGTGCTCGCCGCGGCCAAGGCGCGCGGCTTCCAGGTGATGTTCGCGCTCGCGCCTCCGGCGCCCGGCTGGGCCACCCCCACGCGCGGCGACCGCACCGGGGTCACCCGCCCCAGCGCACGCGAGTTCGGCCGCTTCGCGACCGCCGCGGCGCGCCGCTTCCCGGGCGTGGACGTGTGGACGCTCTGGAACGAGCCAAACCACCCGGGACACCTCTATCCGCAGTCCACGAGGGGCGGCCGCCCCGTGGCCGCGCACCACTACCGCGCGATGGTGCGGGCGGCCGTGCGCGGGCTCACGCGCGGCGGCGTGGGGCGCGACCCGATCCTGTTCGGCGAGCTGCTCCCGATCGGCAAGGCGGTCAGCGGTCCGAAGCGGAACATCAAGCCGCTCCGCTTCCTGCGCGCGTTCTTCTCCGAGCGGCCGATCAGCGGCCTGGACGGGTTCGCCTACCACCCGTACACGCGCTCGGGCGGCCCGCTCGTGCGCGAGCCCTCGGGCGACGACGCCACGATTCGCTCGTACGGCCGCGTCCTCCGCGCGCTCGACTCGGCGCGGGCACGCGGCAAGCTGCGCTCGAAGCGCAAGCTCCCGATCTGGAACACCGAGTTCGGCTTCCAGACGGACCCGCCCGACCCGTTCGGAGCGAGGCTCAGAAGCGTGCCGCGCTTCTGGTCGATCTCGGAGCTCTGGCTCTCGTACTCGAACCGCCGCGTGAAGTCGATCTCGCAGTACACGATGAACGACCAGCCCGGCGACCCGAGCCTCTGGCAGAGCGGGCTCCGCTTTGCGAACGGCTCGGCCAAGTCGGACGTGTACAGGAACTACCGGCTGCCGATCCTCGTGCGCCAGCTCGGCCCCGGCGCGGTCGAGGTGCGCGGCGCGATGCGGCCGTTCGGCGCGGGCGGCAGCGTCCAGGTCCTCCAGCGCGGCCGCAGGGGCGGCTTCAAGCCGCTCGGCGGCGCGATCCCGGTGCGCAACGTGCGCGGCTACTTCGTGGCGCGCTACCGAATCTCGCGTGCGGCCGGGCGAACCTTCCGCTTCACCACAGCAGGAGAATCGAGCCTCGCGGTCAAGCCAGTGAGGATCTTCCGCTGAATCCGAACCTGAACCCGATAGTTACGCTCAGGAGAATCATGACCCGGTTTCTCGCATGTCTCATCGCAGCCGCCGTTCTGGCCGGCTGCGGCCTCGCCGCGGCCCCGGAGCGCTCTGATGCAGCGGTCCTCGTGGGGGTGGGCGAGCAGGACTCGAGCATGTTCAGCGATCCCCTGTTTTCCAAGCTCGGGATCAAGCGTTCGCGCTACTTCCCGTCCTGGAACGTGGCGCTGAAGACCGAGGACGAGGCCATCTGGCTCGATGACTGGCTCGCCAAGGCGCAGGCCGCCGGCGTGGAGCCGCTCATCTCCTTCAACGTCAGCCTCGGCTCGGCGTGCCCGCGCCGCCCGTGCAAGCTGCCGACGGTGCGCCAATACACGCGCGCCTTCCGCGCGTTCCGGGCGCGCTGGCCGTGGGTCAAGGTCATCAGCCCCTGGAACGAGGCGAACCACCGGTCGCAGCCGACGTTCAGGAACCCCAAGCGGGCGGCGCAGTACTACAACGTGGTGCGCAGGTACTGCGGCGGCTGCAAGATCATCGCCGCGGACGTGATCGACGAGCGGAACATGGAGAGCTGGCTGCGAGCCTTTAAGCGCACCGCGAAGAGGCCGCGCCTCTGGGGCCTCCACAACTACCGCGACACGAACAAGCGTCGCGGCCAGCAACTGGGCGGCACGAAGCGGCTGCTGAAGGCTGTGAGGGGCCCGGTCTGGCTCACCGAGACCGGCGGGATCGTCAAGTTCGTGCTGCCCGGCGGCGGCACGCTGTTCCCGTACAGCGAGGCGCGCGCGAACCGCGCGACGCAGCGAATGTTCGAGCTCGCGCGGCGCTACCGCGGCCGGATCAAGCGGCTCTACATCTACCACTGGAAGCAGTCCGCCACGGCCAACCGCTTTGATGCCGGTCTGGTACGCCGCAGCGGCACGGCCCGGCCGGCGTACCGGACGGTGCGCAGGCAGCTCCGGACGCGCGTCTTCAACCCGTAGGTGGATTCCCGCCGCGAGCGGCTCCGGCGGGCCAGGCTGTACTTCGTCACCGATGTGCAGCCCGGTCTCGAGGAGCTGCTCGCGGCGGCCCTTTCCGGAGGCGTTGACATGGTCCAGCTCCGGGACAAGGAGGCGTCGGATGAGGAGCTCGTCTCGGCCGCGTCTGTCTTTCGGCGGCTGTGCGACGAGCACGGCGTGCTGTTCTGGCTGAACGACCGGCCTGACCTGGTGGAGGCGTGCGGCGCCGATGGCGTCCACGTGGGGCACGACGACATGCCTGTCGCCGCTGCCCGTGCGGCTGTGGGCCCGGACGTGCTGCTCGGCCTGTCCACGCACTCGCCGGCGCAGCTCGACGCAGCTTTGGCCGAACGGGTGGCGGACCAGCTCAGCGTGGGGCCCGTGTGGGAGACGCCGACGAAGGAGGGAAGGCCCGCCGCGGGTCTTCCGTACGTGGAGTACGCGGCGTCTGTGGCCGGCGGCCTTCCCTGGTTCGCGATCGGCGGGATCGACCTCGATAACGTCCGCGAGGTGATCGCAGCAGGCGCCTCGCGGGTGGTTGTGGTGCGCGCGATCCGCGACGCGGCCGACCCGCGCGCGGCGGCCTCCGCGCTCCGCGCCGCGCTCGAGGAGGCGTCGGTTGGCGCAGAGTCGTAAGCGGCGGAAGCAGCGCCAGCGCGCGGCGGCGAAGGCAGACACGCCCGTTGCGAGCGAGCCCACGGAAACAGGCGGCTACGCCCGCTCGCGTGCGAAGGACGAGGCAGCGAGGGCGACCCTGACGCCTCTCCGTCCCGGCGAGCGCCCGACCGCGGTGACCGTCGGGGCGATCGTCGCCGCCCTCCTGGCCGCCGCGAATCTGATCGCCGTCATCGCCGGCTGGGACGGCGCCGCGGGCGAGGACGACCGCGCCCGCGCACTCGCCGGAAGCATCCTCGTGACGGGCCTGCTCTGCGTCGTCGCCTGGGGCATGTGGCGGGCGAAGTACTGGGCGGTGCTCGGAATGCAGACGCTGCTGGGGCTGACCCTGATCGCCGCGGCGCTCGGCCTGGTGACAGCCGGCGACGCGGGCGCCGTGATCGTCCTGGTGCTCATCATCGTGGCCGCGGGCACGCTCTTCTGGTTCATGGTCAAGGCGATGGCCCGCATCCAAATGCCCGAGCGGCCAACCCGGACGCGTTAGATAGCCTCACCGCCCGATGCCGGAGAAGAAGTACGACTGCGTAGTCATCGGGTCGGGCCCGGGCGGGTACGTCGCCGCGATCCGCGCCGCCCAGCTCGGGCTGAAGACGGCCGTCGTCGAGAAGGGCAACACCGGGGGGCGCTGCCTCAACGAGGCGTGCATCCCAGCGAAGGCGATGCTCCGTGTGGCCGAGGTGTTCCAGGAGACGCAGCACGCCGGCGATTTCGGCATCAAGGTCGAGGGCGCGTCGGTGGACTACTCGGGCGCCACCAAGCACCGCGACAAGGTCGTCAAGACGCTGACGAGCGGCGTGGGGATGCTGCTCGAGAAGAACAAGGTCGACCTGATCGAGGGCTTCGGCTCGGTGACCGACGACGGCAACGTGAAGATCGGCGGTCAGTTCGACGGCACCGAGATCGAGACCGACCGGGTGATCCTGGCGGTGGGCTCCGTGCCCAAGCCGATCCTCGACCTCCAGTTCGGCAAGCGCATCCTCGACACCGCCGCGATGTGGCTGCTGAACGAGCAGCCGAAAAAGCTGTGCGTCATCGGCGCGGGCGCGTCGGGGACCGAGATCGCATCAGCGCTCGGCCGGCTCGGCACCCAGGTGACGCTGCTCGAGGCGCTGGACCAGATCCTCCCGCTCGAGGATCCCGACATCGCGAAGGCCGCCGCGCGCGAGATCAAGAAGCAGAACGTGCGGATCGAGACCGGCGCGAAGGTGGAGGGCGCCGAGGCCTCGGACTCCGGAGTCAAGGTCTCCTTCAACGGCGAGTCGGACGAGTTCGACTACCTGGTGATCGCCGCCGGCCGCGCGCCGGACGTCGAGGGCCTCGGCCTCGAGGAGGCCGGCATCGAGCGCGAGGAGAACGGCCTGATCAAGGTGGACGGCCGGCTCCGCACCTCGCGCGAGGGCGTGTGGGCGATCGGCGACATGGTTCCCGGGCCGGCGCTGGCTCACAAGGCGTCCGACGAGGGGATCATCGCGGTGGAGGACTCCGCCGGGAAGGAGGTTCACGCGATCGACTACAACTTCGTCCCCGCCGTGACCTTCTGCCACCCGCAGGTCGCCTCCTTCGGCATGACCGAGAAGGCGGCGAAGGAGGCCGGCTACGACGTGGTGGTCGGCAAGGTGCCGATGGGCGCCGTCGGGGCGCCAACCGTCTACGGCGACCGGGGCGGGATGATCAAGATCGTCGGCGACAAGAAGTACGGCGAGCTGCTCGGCGGCCACATCGTGTCCGCGAAGGCAGCCGACCTGATCCAGGAGCTCGTGAACGCCCGCGAGCTCGAGGGCGGCTACTCAGAGGTCGCCCGGATCATCCACGCGCACCCGTCGTTCGCCGAGGCGGTCATGGAGGCCGCCCGCGCGACGGACGGCTGGCTGATCCACGGCTAGCACCGCTCGTCTGGGTCAGAGCTGGGTGAGGACCGGGGGCCGCATCTCGATCCGCAGATCGCGCAACTCCAAGAACAGGCGGTCGTCTGTGCCGGCAGTACTGGGTGAATTAGACCGGTCGGATGATTCCCCGCAGCGCCTCTTGATTCCTCACTGAGTGAGGACATGATGCGCTGGACGATGTCTTCGTAACAGCTAGTGCGCCCGGCGGTCGAGGGGGCGACTTCGCCTCCCGCTCGCCTTAGGGGCGACATGACGGGGGTAACGACGAAGCCACGAAAGAGAGCCCGATGGACGGTCACCGCGATCGCCATATGCGCGTCGCTGATTTCTGCCGGGACCGTCGAGGCGCGGCCTTACACGGTCGTCTCGTGCGACTCAGCGGGCCTGTTCGGGCACAGCAGCGCGGCGTGGGCGCCATTCGCGAACGCCGGCAGCACGTACGCGACGTGCCCGTCCGGCGGCGGCTCGTTCGCGGGCATAAGCGACCGGCTCACCGGGGCGACCTACGGCGGATTCAGCTTCTCGGGCCACGCTTTCAACGCGCCACCTGGAACGAGCATCACCGGGATCAGGTGGGCCGGCCGACTGGCGCGCGACAACTGCTCCTGGGGCGCGTACATCAGAGCGCTGCCGAGCGACGCCGCGGTCATCGGACTCCCTCACAACCAGTTCTGCACGACGAGCGGCTGGGATACACGAGGCTGGCCGATGCCCTACAGCGTCCCAAGCGGAACAACCCGCCTCGAACAGCTCGCCGTCTGCGGAGCCCGCGAATGCTCCCCGGGCGCCGCGGCGCACACACACAACGTCGAGGTGACCATCGAGGACCCGGCGCCGCCGTCGATCTCCCTGAGCGGGCCGCTGGCGAGCGGGCGGTGGGTGAGTGGAGCGAATTCGCACCCG
>DASSVP010000183.1:0-4392 GCA_035705985.1 Thermoleophilaceae bacterium | reverse complement strand
GGCCGCTCGTCGATCAGCACGAGGCCCGCGGCGCGCGCGGACTCGATGGCCGAGTCGATGTCGTCCGTGCCATACGCGACGTGGTGAAGGCCGGGGCCGCTCCGGGCGAGGAACTTCCCGACCGCCGTGTCCGGGCCTAGCGGGCGCAGCAGCTCAACGTGGCTCTCGCCCACGCCGAGCAGCACCGCCTCGACACCCTGCTCCTCGACCGTCTCGCGGTGCTGGACCTCCATGCCCAGCCGCTCGCCGTAGAGCGCGATGGATTCGTCGAGGTCCTCGACTGCTACGCCGATGTGATCGATGCGTCCGAACACGGGGCGATCAGAATACGCAGATGGGAATCAACATCGAGAAGCCCGACTTCGACGAGCCCCGTGACCGGGACGGCTTTCGCGTCCGCCGCGCAGGTGTCGGCCGTCGGGCAGGCGCCGTGAAGCTGGGCGCGACCGTGTGGGAGCTGCCCCCGGGCGAGGCCGCCTATCCGTACCACTTCCACCTCGGCGTAGAGGAGATGATCGTGGTGCTGTCCGGCACGCCGACGCTGCGGGCGCCCGACGGCGAGCGTGAGGTGGACCAGGGAGAGCTGCTCGTCTTCCTCCCCGGCGAGCGGGGCGCCCACCAGCTGATCAACCGCTCGAAGGAGACGGCGCGCTTTCTCTCCGTCTCGACGATGGGGGCGCTCGACCTCGTCGTCTACCCGGACTCGAACAAGATCGCCTGCCACGAGCGCGGCGGCCTACGCGAGCTGCACCTCCGCGCGAACGCCGTGGACTACTGGGAAGGCGAGTCGCCGCCCGGCTGATCCTCGAGGCGCTCGGCGGCGGCCACCCGCGCCGCGCCGGGCTCGGCGATCGGAACCACGGGGAAGCGCTCCTTCGGCTCGCCGTCGTCGCCGCCGGGGTTTCCGTCACGGTACTCCGTGACCAGGCGCGTGATGTCGTCGCGCTCCAGCACCTCGTTCTCGAGCAGCGTATGCGCGAGCGTGTCGAGCAGCGGGCGGTTCTCCGCGAGCATCTTCACCGCCCGGCGGTGCGCCAGGTCGGTGAGGTACTGCTGCTCCTCGTCGATCATGCGGCGGGTGTGGTCGGACATCGAGTAATCGTCGGCGAGCAGCTGCTTCGACGCCAGCTCCGTGCCCATGCCGTACTGGGTGACCATCGAGCGGCTGATGTCGTGGACCTTGCGCAGGTCGTCCGACGCCCCAGTGGTGATCTGCCCGAACACGATGTGCTCGGTGACCCGCCCGCCGAGCAGGACGACCATGTAGTCGAGGAGCTCCTCCCTCGACTTCAGGTAGCGGTCCTCCTCGGGCAGGTTCAGCGTGTAGCCGAGCGCGCGGCCGCGCGGGATGATCGAGATGCGGTGCACCTTCTGGACCGAGGGCAGCATCTCCGAGCAGAGCGCGTGGCCCGCCTCGTGGTAGGCCACGACCTTCTTCTCGTGCGGCGTGATCACCCGGCGCGACTGCATGCCGGCCACCACGCGCTCGAGCGCGGCCTGGAAGTCCTTCGTCGTGAGGTACGCGCGATGGTCGCGCCCGGCGAAGATCGCCGCCTCGTTGCAGATGTTCGCCAGGTCGGCGCCGGTCATGCCGCTGGTCTGGCGCGCGATCACCTCGAGGTCGATGTCGTCCGACAGCGGCTTGCCGCGCGTGTGCACGGCCAGGATGCCGCGCCGGCCCTTGAGGTCGGGCGGGGTGACGAGGATCTGGCGGTCGAAGCGCCCGGGCCGGAGCAGCGCCGGGTCGAGCTTCTCGAGCAGGTTCGAGGCGGCGATCACAACCACGTTGTCGGTCGCGCCGAAGCCGTCGAGCTCGACCAGCAGCTGGTTGAGCGTCTGGTCCTTCTCCCCGGAGATGTCGTTGCCGCGGGTGGCGCCGACGGCGTCGAGCTCGTCGATGAAGACGATCGCCGGCGCCGCCTTGCGCGCCTGGCGGAACAGCCGCCGGATGCGCGCCGCGCCGAGCCCGGCGAACATCTCGACGAACGACGACGCCGACTGCGCGAAGAACCTCGCGCCCGACTCGTTCGCGACCGCCTTTGCGAGCAGCGTCTTGCCGGTGCCGGGCGGGCCGTGCAGGAGGATGCCCTTCGGGACCTTCGCGCCGAGCGCCTTGAAGCGCTTCGGGTCGCGCAGGAACTCCACGACCTCGCGGAGCTCGTCCTTCGCCTCCTCGACCCCCTCGACGTCCCCCCAGCGAACCGAGCTCGACGAGGAGGGAGCGATCTCCTGCGGCTTCGTTCGCGGCATGAAGCGGATCATCCAGACGACCGCGATCGCGATCAGGCCCATGAAGATGATCGGCAGCCACACGACCATCCAGTCCTGCATGTTGTCCCACCAGGAGACCGACGCCTCGGCGGCCACGTCCTGGGCCACGCTGAAGGAGTCCGTCCCGTCCGACCGCGAGATCGTCTGGCTCGGCGCGTCCACCCTCCATCCGTCGGGCACGGCCGCCCCGGGCGCCCTCAGCGCGGCGTGGAACTCGTCGACGGCCTCCTGGCAGGCGATCTGCTCGGTGTCCACGACGGTGAGCTTGTAGCGGCCCGCCACCACCTCGAGCTCGCCGAGCTGCTGGGTCTTCGATACGACGACCGGCACGTTGCACTGGGCGGAGCCGCCCGCCGCGAGCGCCGTCGTCGGTGCCGCAAGGGCGATCAGCGCGGCAGCGAGCAGGGGCAGCGTTCGGAGGGACCTACTCATCCACTACCCCAATCGGCCGGCCACGTCCTCAGCATGAGTCCTACACGACCTTCTCTAGCCGCGGGTTGGCCCGGAAGCGCCGGCCGGCCTTCGCGCAGTCGCGGCCCTCGACCCTCACGACGTCCGCGGTGAAGTCGTTGGCGCCCTGAACGAGGGACGAGCCGACGCCGTACGCGTCCACCGGCGCGCCGGCCTCCTCGAAGGCGCGGATCTTGTCCGCGTCGAAGCCCCCGGAGACGACGATGTGCACGTGCTCGTGGCCCGCGGCATCGAGCGCCTCGCGCACCCTCCGGACCAGGACGACGTTCACGCCGGTCGGCTTGAAGTCGCCCATGTCCGGCCACAGCGAGCGGTCCACCATCAGCTCGGAGGTGTCGAGCCGCACGCCCCAGAGGCGGTCGCCGAGGACGTCGGCAACCTCGAGCGCCGTGCGGACCGAGTCGTTCTCGAAGTCCACAAGCACCGTGACGTTCATCCTGTCCGCGAATCTGTCCGCCCACGCCTTCGCGGCGGCGACCGTGTCCCCGGCGAACGCGGCGATCACCCCGTGCGGCACCGTCCCCACGCCGCGGCCTCCCCACCACGACGCCTGGGCGTCGGTGGAGACGCCGATCGCACCCGCCACATGGGCCGCCCAGCCGTCGCCGGTCTGCACGAGCCAGTGGTCGTGGCGCGCGGGGAAGAAGAGGATCGGCTTACCGGCCGCCGCCTCCACCACTGCGCGCACGTTCCGCATGATGCGCGTGCGGCGCGAGAGCACGCCGACGTAGACCGTCTCGAGGTGGGCGAACACGGCATAGTCGCCGTCGATCTGGAGCACCGGCTCCCACGGCTCGATCTCGTCGCCCTCGTGGAGGGCGTGCACGTCGAGGGCGCCCCAGTCGTCGGAGCAGAGCTTCAGCACCGCGATCGCCTCGTCGATGCCGCCGAGCACCGAGTGCTGCTTCTGGAACACCTGAACGGTCACCGGTGGGCGGTGCCCGGACTCCACGAGGAGCTTGCGGGTGAGGTTGAAGTACGCGTCCGAGTAGTAGCCGGCGCGGATCCGCTCGACCGGCAGCCGGAAGACCTCCGGGTCGAGGCGCGAGCGCGTCTGTGCGCTACTCGCCACCCTCGACCCGCAGGATCTCCGCGAGCGCGGCTCTACCGACCTCGAGCTGCTCCGTGGTCGGCTCGCGCGTGCCGACAACACGCTGGATCTCGAAGCCGGGGCGCCGCATCATCCGCGTGATCGACGAGTCCGGATGGCGCTCGCCCCAGGCGAACATCTCCACCGCCACCGCGGCGCTCCCCAGGCCCACGGCAGCCTCGGCCGCGGGGCCGCGCATCCCGGCGCGGCGTATCGCGGCGTTCCCGATCGCCGCGGCGGTGAGCATCGGCGCCACGAGGTGCGAGCCGCAGCGGTCGTGCTCCTTGTGGGCGTCGGCGGCGTCCGCGTCCGACTCGTAGCCGGCGATCGCCTTGTGCTCGACGCCGTGGTAGGCGGCGAGATCCCCGCTCCGGAGCGCCAGCAGCGCGGGCGCCAGGCTCACCAGCGCGACCGCCGCCTCGCGGCCCGCCGTGCGGCGGCCGGGCGTGCGGTCGCCGGCGCTGCGGATCGCCTGGCCGGCGAGGGCCGCCGCGCTCATTGAGCCGAGCGTCTTCAGGTCCTGCAGGGGCAGGCGCGCCTCGGGCAGCGCCCGCTTCACC
>DASSVP010000182.1:0-8906 GCA_035705985.1 Thermoleophilaceae bacterium | reverse complement strand
GCAGCTGGTCGTCCCCGACATCCACGCGGCACGTGCTCAGCTCCGACAGCGAGGGGTGGAGGTCAGCGAGATCCAGATCATCGGTGAGACCCCCAGCCCTCAGCCGAACCCGCTCGACAACGTCGGGTTCGTCTTCTTCAGCGATCCGGACGGCAACGGCTGGGCCGTACAGCAGATCTCCGCCCGCGGCTGAGCCTACGTTCTGGGTCGCTCGTCCGCCCGTGCTGTGGGCGCAGAGGTAAGCACTCGATTCAACCGAAGTGAATCGGACGCGTCCATCTCCACGCGCGTATCGGACGAAATCTCGCACCACCTCTGCGAGGCGCGAACAGACCCCGAACCCGCTGCCGCCTGCGGCTCCTGACGAGGTTCAGCCCCGGCTGCTCGGCCGCCATTCCCCTCAGGCGCGCGGGCACCTTCCCGATCGGGCCCGGGATAGCGCGTGAGTGCGACGGCTGGGAGAAGCACCCGGCTCTCGACGGTGCGAAGGCGCGTGGGCCGCGATGCTGGGCTCAGCGGCTACGGCGCGGCGGCGTCTTCTCGATCTGAACTGCCGGTGCAGGCATTCCTGCATGCTACGTTCACGAGCGCGCATGGCGAAGCGAACGGACGACCATGGGCTTGCGATCGGCGAGCTTGTCGCACGCACGGGCCTGAGCGAGGGCACCCTTCGCATGTGGGAGCGGCGACACGGGTTCCCCCGGCCGCGGCGTCTCCCGAGTGGCCATCGTCGCTACGGAGAGCGCGACGTGGAGCTTGTGCTGCGGGTCGTTCGCGAACGGGACGGGGGCCTATCGCTGCCGGCGGCCATTGCTCGCGCTCGCGAAACGGGGGAGGAACCGGAGCCGTCGATCTTCGCCGGCCTCCGCCGGCGAGGCCCTGCGCTGCAGCCGATCAGGCTTCGCAAGCCGGTACTACTCGCGCTGTCGCACGCACTCGAGGACGAGAGCTGCGCGCATGCCGACAGGCCGCTCCTGATCGGGTCCTTTCAGCGCGAGCGCTTCTACCGCCAATCGCAACGCCGGTGGCGCGAATACGCGCGCACCGCGGAACTGGCGATCGTGTTCGCGGACTTCGATCGTCCGCACACGCCCGCACACGGTCCGGCCGAGCTTCCGGTGGGACCCTCGCAGCCGCTCGTGCGCGAGTGGGCCGTCGTCTGCGAGGGGCCGGGCCACGCCGCCTGCCTCGCCGCAGTGGAGGTGGCGCACGCACGCCGAAGGGCTGACGCGGCGCGCGAGTTCGACGTGATCTGGAGCGTCGAGCCCGAGCTCGTGCGGGCCGCCGCGGAGATCGGCCTTGAACTCGCCCGGCAGGCGGCTCCGCAGATGGAGGAGCGCATCGCGCAGCGCCTCTCGTCGGCCCCGCCCGGCCCGCCGGTGGCCGACCAGCTCCGTCTCTCGACGGCCATCGCGACCCGCGCGCTCGGACAGCTGACCTGAGGGCACGGCACGCGGGTGCACATACCGCAACGAGGGCAGCGGCTGCCGCTTCCGCCGGCGGAGGGGTTCGAGTTCTTCGCCGACGCCCGCAACCGCGAGGAGACAACGCCGTCGTGGCTCCACTTCGTGCGCGGTCGGGCCACCGGCTAATCTGTACAGCTTGTGCACGTTTTTCTGGACAGCATCCGGGTAAGCGCTGAGGATGGCGACGATCGAGCAGTCAATCGAGATCGAGGCGCCGCTCACCGCGGTGTACAACCAGTGGACTCAGTTCGAGGAGTTCCCGCGGTTCATGGAGGGCGTCGAGGAGGTCACGCAGCGTGACGCCACGCACCTCCACTGGGTCGCGGAGTTCGGCGGGGCCCGTCAAGAGTGGGACGCCGAGATCACCGAGCAGAAGCCGGACGAGCGGGTGGCCTGGCGGAACACCGACGGCAAGGACAACGCCGGCGTGGTCACCTTCCACCGGCTCGACGACGACAGCACCCGGGTGATGGTGCAGATGGACTTCGTCCCGGAGGGGATCAGGGAGAAGGTCGGTTCCGCCCTCGGCGCGCCCGACCGCCGCATCAAGGGCGACCTCGAGCGCTTCAAGGAGTTGATCGAGACGCGCGGGAGCGAGACCGGGGGCTGGCGCGGCGAGGTCGAGCGACCGGACGAGCGCTCGTGACCAGGTCTTTCAGGACAGGCGACAAGGTTCGCTGGAACACGTCGCAGGGCGTGACGCACGGGGAGGTCAAGCGGAAGCTCAGCTCGAGAACGAGGGTCGGCGGCCATGAGATCGCCGCAGCGAAGGACGATCCGCGCTACCTCGTGGTAAGCGCGAAGACCGGCAAGGAGGCCGCGCACGCCCCCGACGCGCTGGAGCGAATGTGATGCTCGTCGCCGGCTATGCATCGCTGCGTATTGCCTACGCCGTCGGACTGCTCACCGCGCCGGGCCGGGTCGCCAGGCCTTGGCTCGGCGAGTCGGCCGGACGGGCAGCGAGCTCTGTCGCTCTTCGCGGGCTCGGCGCCCGCGACCTCGTGCTGTCGGCGGGCGCGCTGGCCGCGGCCGCCTCGCGAGGCTCAGCGCGGCCCTGGCTGGCCGCGTGCGCGGTCTCAGACGCCGTCGACCTCACCGCCACCCTGATCGCGGACCCGGACCAGCTGCCCCCGAACGCGAAGCTCGGGACGGTGGCCGCGGCCGGCGTCTTCGGCGTGGCGGCGGCCGCGCTGGCGGTCCGGGAGGGCTGATGCGAATCGACGGCGCCACCGTCCTCGTGACCGGGACGAGTCGCGGCATTGGCCGGTCGATCGTGTCCGAACTGTCGAGCCGAGGCGCGCGCGTGCTCGCCGGCACACGGGACGGCAGCGCGCGGCCGACGCAGGGGCCGGCGGTGATCCCGGTGCGCATGGACCTCGGCTCGCGCGAGTCGATCGACGCCTGCTGCGACGCACTCGGCGACGAGCTCGGCCGTATCGACGTGCTCGTAAACAACGCCGGGGCGTTCACGGCCGGTCAGCTCGAGCGGCAGGACATCGGCGACATGTACGACGTCTTTCAGGTCAATCTCGCCGGGCTCGCCCACCTGACCCGTCGTGTCCTCCCCGCGATGCTGGAGCGGGACAGCGGGAAGATCGTGAACCACGCGAGCCTCGTGGCGTACTTCCGCTTCCCGGGAATCACCACCTACTCTGCCTCCAAGGCGGGCGTCAGCGCGTTCACGGAGTCCCTGCGCCGGGAGCTGAAGGACACGGGCGTCTCCACGCTCGAAATCGTCACGGGAGGCGTCGACACCGGCATGCTGCGGGATGCCGCCGGCAAGCTGGACGATCACACCGATCCCTCCGGCTGGCAGTGGATGGAGCCCGACGAATGGGCCGGCCGCATCGTGGACGCGATCGAGCAGGACAAGCGTGTGCTCCAGCCGCCGGGCAAGAGCCGGCTCGGCAAGGCGCTCGCGGCGGGGCCGGCATTCCTGCTCGACGCCGCGGCGGCGCGTGGGTTCAAGCGCGAGTGACGGCGCTCCTCTGGCTGACGCGCGACCTGCGCGCACATGACCACCCGGCGCTGCGCGCCGCCCTCGAGCGCCGCGAGCGGGTCGTACCGGTGTTCTGCTTCGACCGCCGGTTGCTGCGGGGCCGGCACGCGTCCGGGCCGCGCACGCAGTTCATGCTCGAATGCCTCGCCGATCTGGACGAGCGGCTGGGTGGGCTGGTCGTGTTCCGGCAGGGCAGTCCCGAGCGCGAGCTGCCCGCCCTGGCCCGCGAGGCGAACGCCACAGAGATGCACTTCTCGAGCGACTCCGGCCCGTTCGCCCGCAAGCGCATCCGACGCGTGGTGGGCGTCATGCGCGAGGCCGGGGTGGACTGCTTCGCGCAGCCCGGCCTCCACGCTGTCGACGACATCGGCGGGTTGCGCACTCAGGCCGGCAAGCCCTACACGGTCTTCTCGCCGTTTCACCGCAGGTGGCTCGCCGCACCGCGCCGCGAGCCGCTCGGCCGCCCGCGCTCGCTCGGGTCCCTTCCTTCCGGGGTCAGCAAGGGCCGGCTGCCGTCGCTCTCTGACCTCGGTCTGCGCCAGGAGGTGGACGAACCGCTGCCTGGCGGAGAGACCGCGGGGCGCGAGCGGCTGGCGCGCTTCCTCCGCTCGGGAATCGACGCGTACGAGGACAACCACGATGCTCTGGGCCGGGACAAGACGTCGCGGCTCTCGCCGTACCTGCACTTCGGCTGCCTGTCGCCGCGCGAGATCGAGGGACGCCTCCCGCGCGGCAAGGGCGCGGATGCCTTCCGGCGGCAGCTCTGCTGGCGCGACTTCTACCATCACGTCCTCCTCCATCACCCGCGCAACGCGCGCTCCGAGTTCCAGGACCGCTACCGCGGCTCTGTCTCGTGGAGCTACGCCAAGCGCCGCTTCGAGGCCTGGTGCGAGGGCCGGACGGGCTACCCGCTCGTGGACGCGGGGATGCGGCAGCTGCGCCGCGAGGGCTGGATGCACAATCGCGCGCGTCTCGTCGTGGGCTCCTTCCTGACCAAGGACCTCGGCATCGACTGGCGCTGGGGCGAGCGCTGGTTCATGAAGCTCCTGATTGACGGAGACGAGGCGAACAACAACGGCAACTGGCAGTGGATCGCCTCGGTCGGGGTGGACCCTCAGCCCGCGTATCGCCGCATCTACAACCCGGCGCGCCACCAGGAGCGCTTCGACCCGCGCGGCGAGTACGTGCGCCGCTACGTCCCGGAGCTGCGCCCGGTCCCGACCGAGCACCTCGCCGAGCCGTGGACGATGCCCGACGAAGCCCAGCGCGCCTGCGGTTGCGTGATCGGACGGGACTATCCGGAGCCGATCGTGGATCACCGGGAGGCACGGCGCGAGGCGCTCGAGCGGTACCGGGTCGGAACGCGGTGATCCGCTCGGCAGGCCGCCGCGAAGGAACTGCGATGGACGAATCAGGCTCTCGCATTGCGATCGTCGGCGCCGGTGTCGCCGGCCTCACGGTCGCGCATCTCCTCCACGGCCGGCACGAGATCACGGTCTTCGAGGCGGGCTCGTATGCGGGCGGGCACGCGAACACGATCCGCGTCGACCTGCCCGATGAGACGCTCGAGGTGGACACCGGCTTCATCGTCTACAACGACCGGAACTACCCGAACTTCGAGCGGCTCCTTGCCAAGCTCGGCGTCGCGAGCACCCCGTCGACGATGAGCTTCTCCGTCAGCGCGGTCAGCGAGGACTTCGAGTACGCGGGCACTCCACGCGGCCTGGTGGCGCAACCGGGCAACCTGACCCGACCCGGGTTCCTGAGGATGCTCGCCGAGTACATGCGCTTCAACCGCGACGCGCGAGCGATGCTGGAATCCGGTGACGACCGCACCTCGCTGGGCGACTGGCTTCGCGAGCTGCGCTACTCGGACGGCTTCATCCGGAGGCTGATCGTGCCGCAGGCCGCAGCGGTCTGGTCGGCGGACCCCGAGCACATGTGGTCGTTCCCGGCCCGGTTCCTCGTCACGTTCTTCCACAACCACGGGATGCTGTCGCTCACCGGTCGGCCGAAGTGGCGCGCCATCGCGGGCGGTTCGGCACGTTACGTCGAGGCGCTGACGGCCCCCTTCGCCGACCGCCTCCGGCTGAGCACGCCCGTGCAGTCGGTGCGGCGCCTCCAGGACCGGGTGCTCGTCACGCCGCGCGGCGGTGAGCCGGAGCCCTTCGACGAGGTGGTGCTCGCGACCCACTCCGACCACTCGCTGGCCATGCTGGCGGACGCCACCGATCGCGAGCACGAGATCCTGGGAGCGATCCCGTATCAGCAAAATGAGGCCGTGCTGCACACCGACCGGTCGCTGCTGCCGCGCCGCCGCGCGGCCTGGTCGAGCTGGAACTACCACCTGCTCGACGAGCCGGCGGGGAAGCCCACGCTCACCTACCACATGAACGCGCTCCAGCGTCTCGCGTCGAGTCACGAGCTGTGCGTGACGCTGAACCGTGCCGGCGCGGTCGACCCCGAGCAGGTCATCGCGACAATCCCGTACGCCCATCCTGTGTTCACCAGCGAGGGCTGGAAGGCGCAGGAGCGCCATGACGAGATCTCCGGCGCGAACCGGACGCATTACTGCGGCGCCTACTGGCGCTGGGGCTTTCACGAGGACGGCGTGGCGAGCGCTCTGCGCGTCGGCGAGCGCTTCGGAGCGCGGCTCTGATGCCCGCGAGCTGCGTGTACGAGGGCGTCATCCGCCACCGGCGCCACCGGCCGGTGAGGCACGAGCTGCGCTACCCGATCGCGCTGCTGTTCCTCGACCTGGACGAGCTGCCGGAGGTGCTCGACGGCCGGCTGCTCTGGTCGGCGCGCAGGCCGGCGTTCGGCCGCTTTCGGCGAGCCGACTATCTCGGCGACCCGCGGCGCCCGCTCGCCGGCGAGGTCCGCGCGCTCGTCCGGTCGCATACCGGAACGGCGCCCGGCGGGCCGATCCGCCTGCTGACGCACGCGCGCACGTTCGGGCACTGCTTCAACCCCGTGAGCTTCTACTTCTGCTACGACGCCGCGGGGGAGAGCGTCGAGACGGTCGTCGCCGAGGTGACCAACACCCCCTGGGGCGAGCGGCACGCCTACGTGCTCCCGGGCGGTGCTGAGGGCCGCGTACACGAGGGCCGCTTCGACAAGGAATTTCACGTCTCGCCGTTCATGGCGATGGACCATCGGTACCACTGGCGGATCGTCGAGCCCGGCGCCCAGCTGGCCGTGCACATCGACTCGATTCACGACGGCCGGCGGACGTTCGATGCCACGCTGACGTTGCGCCGGCACGAGCTTGGCCCGCGCATGCTCCGCCGGCTGCTGTGGCGCTATCCGGCCGCGACGCTGGTGGCCGGCGCGCGCATCTACACGCACGCCTTGCGCCTGAAGCTGAAGGGCGCGCCCTACTTCCGGCACCCGGAGCGGGCACGCTGACGGCACTCGCGCGAGCCGTCGTCGTGCGCCTGCTGCGCCGGATCGAAGGCGGGTCGCTGCGGATCGTCGCACCCGGCGCGACCCACACGTTCGGCTCGCCGGACGAGGCGCTTCGCGTGACGGTGACACTGCACGACTCGGACGTGTGGCGGGCTCTCCTTCGTGGTAGCACCGGGCTTGGCCAGACCTACATGGACGCCCGCTGGGACGCCGACGATCTCACCGCGCTGGTGCGGCTGGCGGCTCGCAACGCGGTCAAGCTCGACCGGCTGCGCGAGCGGTTCGCCTTGCTGGTGAGGCCAATCCAGATGCTCCGCGGCGGGCGCGTCAACACCGTGCGGCGAAGCCGCCGTCACATCGCGCGGCATTACGACCTCGGTAACGATCTGTTCGCCGCGATGTTGGACGAGCGAATGCTCTACTCGTCCGCCCTCTTCGAGACGCCGCAGACTTCGCTCGAGGATGCGCAGGTTGCCAAGCTCGAGGCCATATGCGCCAAGCTCGAGCTGCGTCCGGACGATCACCTGCTGGAGATCGGGACGGGGTGGGGAGGACTCGCTATCCACGCGGCGGGTCGCTACGGCTGCCGCGTGACCACGACGACGATCTCAGTGGAGCAGCACCGCGAGGCGGTCCGCCGCGTGCGAGCGGCGGGGCTCTCGGATCGGGTGACGGTGCTCGAGTGCGACTACCGCGACCTGCGCGGAAGCTACGACAAGCTGGTCGCGGTCGAGATGGTCGAGGCCGTCGGATGGCGCAACTTCGAGGGTTTCTTCGAGCGCGTCAGCGGCCTGGTCGAGCCCGACGGGCTCGTCCTGCTTCAGGCGATCCTGATCGACGACCGCGCCTATGACGTGGAGAAGGCAGGCAGGAGCTTCATCACCACGTTCATCTTCCCCGGCGGCGCGCTGCCATCGATGGAGGTGATGGCACGCTGCGTCCGCCGCTGTACCGACCTGCAGTGGATCGATGTCCAGGACCTGACCGCGGACTACGTCCTGACGCTTCGCCATTGGCGCGAGCGGTTCGCCGCAGCCGCCGGAGGGCTCGAGGCCGCGGGCTACGACCGCCGCTTCAGGCGCCTCTGGGAGCTTTACCTGCGCTACTGCGAGGCGGGTTTCATGGAGCGTCGGATCACCAACGTGCAAGCCCTGTTCGCCAAGCCCGGCTATCGTCGCCCGTGGCGTTCCGGTCAGGCGCTCGCCTCCAGCAGCAGCGACGAGACCTGCTCCGGATCGTCCCAGGTGGGGACATGACCGCATCCGCGCAGCATCCTCGTGCGCCAGCCGGGAGGGATTACCCGTGGAGCCCGCACGAGCCGATCGAACTCGCCCCACGCGAGCGTCACCGGCACGTCGATCTCCTTCGTTCCGGACACGACGGACGAGCGCATTTGCGCGTTCGCCGCGGAGTAGCCCGGCGCCGTCAGATACGAGCGGACCAGCCGGGCCGCGGCCGCGGGCGGCACCCGCTCCGGATGTCCGACCGCGCCGCGCAGCAGCGCGTGCCGTCCCCGCCGTGTCCGCGCGAGCACCGTCAAAGCCGGCAGGAGGGCGCGCCCCAGCGACCGCAGGTCCGGGCCGGGCCGCGCGCCAAGCGGCCGTGCCCAGAAGCCCGCGGAGGATAGGGCCGTCACGGACAGCGCTCGCCCCGCCCTCGCGAGCTCTAGCGCTATCCAGCCCCCGAGCGAGTTACCCACGATGTGGGCCCGCCGGAGGCCGAGCGTGTCGAGAAAGCGCGCGACCGCATCCGCGAGCGCTCGCGGTGTGGGCTCGGTGTCGCCGGGGAGGGCCGGCGAGCGTCCAAAGCCCGGCAGGTCGAGCGCCACCACCTCGCGTTGCGCCGCGAGCCGAGGGATCACCGGTTCCCACACGACCATTTCCGCGCCGAGTGGGTGAAGCAGCACGAGCGGTTCGCCGGAGCCGGTGCGGACGTGATGGAGCAAGGGTTCGGCAGGCATGTCTATAGACGAGTTGTTCAGGTAGTGCTTTATAGCGTGTTCAACTGCGGTGTCGATCGTCCCGAACCACCGC
>DASSVP010000181.1:0-3844 GCA_035705985.1 Thermoleophilaceae bacterium | reverse complement strand
GGCGGCGCCGAGGTGGCGCTCTGCTCGGCCAACCCGCTCACCACCCAGGACGAGGTGGCGGCCGCGCTGGTGGACCTCGGGATGCCGGTGCTGGCGCGCCGCGGCGAGGACATCGAGTCCTACGCCCGGCACGTTCACGCGGTCGCGGACTGGCAGCCGCACATCACCCTCGACGACGGGGCGGATCTCCTGATCCTGCTCCACGAACGCGGCCAGGCCGTGAGCGGCGGCGCCGAGGAGACGACCACCGGGACGCTCCGCCTGCGGCGTCTCGAAGCCGAGGGGCGGCTCGCCTGCCCGGTGGTGGCAGTGAACGAGTCGCGGACCGAGCGCACCTTCAACGACCGCTACGGCACCGGGCAGTCCGCGCTCGACGGGATCCTGCGCGCGACCAACCTGCTGCTCGCCGGGCGCACGCTCGTGCTGTTCGGCTACGGCGCCACCGGCAAGGGCATCGCCCAGCGCGCGCGCGGCGCGGGCGCGACCGTGATCGTGTGCGAGGTGGATCCGCTGCGGGCGCTCGAGGCGCGCATGGACGCGTTCGAGGTGATGCCCGGGCTCGAGGCGGCGGAGCGCGGCGACCTGTTCGTGACCGTCACCGGCTCGCGTGCCGTGATCCGCGAGGAGCACCTCGAGCGCATGCGCGACGGGGCCGTGCTCGCGAACGCCGGACACTTCGACGTGGAGATCGATCTTGACGCGCTGCGCAAGCTCTCCGGCGGCCGCGTCCGCCAGGTGCTCCCGCTCGTGGAGGAATACGATCTCGGCAACAGGCGAGTGCACCTGCTGGCCAGCGGCCGGGTGGTGAACCTCGCAGCCGGCGAGGGCCACCCGGCCGCGGTCATGGACATGAGCTTCGCCAACCTGGCGCTCGCGGTGGAGCACCTGAGGCTGAACGAAGCCGAGCTGGAGAACCGCGTCCTGCCGGTGCCCAAGGAGCTCGACGAGGAGATCGCGCGGCTGAAGCTCGAGTCGCTGGGCGTGGCGATCGATGCGCTGACGCCCGACCAGCGCGATTATCTGAGCTCGTGGGCAACGTCGACATCGTCCTGACCATCTACGACCGCGTCGCGCGCGGCGAGACCGTTCGCGAGCTCTTCCACGACGACGTCGAGTGGTCGATGCCGCACCCGGGCGGCGAGGCGCACGGGCTGGCCGAGGTGGGCGCCTTCTGGCGCGACTACGAGTCGACGTGGACCGATCGCGTGCTCGAGGTGGAGGAGGTCCGGCCGCTGGACGACGAGCGCGTGCTGGTCTTCTTCAGGGAGACCGCGGTCGGGCGCGCCAGCGGCATCGAGACCGCCGCGAGCCCGGCCGCCATCTGGACGCTGCGCGACGGCAAGGTCGCGCGCTTCCAGGCCTGGATCGAGCGCGCCGACGCCCTGCGCGCCGCCGGGGTCGAGGCCTGAAAGGCCAACGGCGGCCCGAGGGGGAGGGCCGCCGTCGACGGGTTGGAGCTGAGAGCGCGGTCGTCGGCCGCGTGCGCGAGGGGCTAGGCCGCGCGGGGCAGCAGACGCGCGAGCGCGCCGCTGTGCGAGCGCTCGTGCCCGGCCAGCCGGTCGGCACGGAAGCGCAGCAGCTCGACGAGGTCGCCGCTCGGGCGGAACGGGTCGGCCACGGCGGCGCCGGTGTCGATCGAGACGGCGGCCCACAGCTCGCTGCCCATCTCGCCGAGCAGGACGTCGCCGGTGGGCGGGAAGGCGCTGTCGAGCGCGGAGAGTCGCTTCAGAGCGAAGGCGTCGGCAGCAGTAGCGCGGCGAATCGTGAGGGCGGTGTTGGTCATCTCAGCTCCTTGGGGTGAAGGTTTGATCTGTCTCTAATTGTCGACGAGCAGGCCCATAAGTTCAAATTCAGACTTCTGTGGGCTTCGATAAGCTTGCGTTATGTTCGACGTCAAGCAGCTGAGGGTGCTCAAGGCGGTGGCGGAGCACGGCTCGTTCTCCGCCGCCGCGGACGCGCTCGCCTACACGCAGCCGGCCATCTCCCAGCAGGTCGCGGCGCTCGAGAAGCGCGCCGGCACCACGCTCGTCGACCGCGGCAGCCGCGGCGTCCGCCTCACCGACGCCGGGCGGGCGCTCGTCGAGCACGCCGAGGTCGTGCTCGCGCGGCTCGCCGCCGCCGAGGCGGAGCTGGAGGCGATCGCCGGCATCCGCGGCGGCCGCGTGCGGCTCTCGTCCTTCCCCACTGCGGGCGCCTCGCTGCTCCCGCCGGCAGTCGCCGAGTTCACCCGCCGCCATCCGGACGTCGAGCTGACCTTCGTGGAGCGAGAGCCCGAGGACGCCGTCCAGATGCTTCGCGCCGCGGAGCTCGAGATCGCGATCGTCTTCGAGTACAGCGATCTCAAGCAGCCCGAGTTCGAGCGGCTGTACGAGGGCATCGAGCTCCACCACCTGGCGGATGACCCGATGTACCTCGCGCTCCCGCGCGACCACCCGCTCGCCGCCCGGCCGCGCGTGCGTCTCAAGGACGTGGCGGACGAGACGTGGGTCCAGGAGAGCGGTGCCCACAGCTGGTGCGGCGGCTTCCACGAGGCGGCCTGCGCGGCCGCCGGCTTCGCGCCGAAGGTCGGCTTCCAGTCCGACGACTACAACGTCGTGCAGGGCTTGATCGCTGCGGGGGTCGGCATCTCGCTGCTGCCGGGCCTGGCGCTCACGAACGTGCGCGACGACATCGTGGTCCGCTCGCTCGGCCGCGCCGCGCCCGCGCGCAAGATCGCGGCCGCCACGCTCGCCGGTCGCTACCGCTCGCCGGCCACCGAGGCGATGCTCGGGATCCTGTCCGAGGTGGCCGCCCGCTACGAGCTGCCCTCGGGCGCGGCGGTCGCGGCCTAGCCGTCCCAGGTCTCGCCGCGCCGCAGGCGGTCGAGCCCGACCCACATCATGTTGAGCGCGGTCGCGACGATCTGCTCGCGCGGCACGTCGGGGTGGTCGCTCCACCAGATCGCGAGGCCGGCGAGCCCGGACCGCATCACCTCGGCCGCCATCTCGTTGGCCAGCGGGTCGGCGGCGCCCGCCCAGCGCGTCGTCTCGCCGAGGATCGCGCCGAGCGCCGCCTGCGACTGTCCGCGCACCTCGCGATGGATCGTCTCCGCCTCGGCATCGCCGGTCGGCTCCGTCAGGAACAGCCGCGGCACGTAGGGGTGAGCCTGCACGTACGCGGCCCACGTGTCGATCGCCCGCGCAACCCGCCGCTCGGTCGGGTCGTCGCCGCCGAGCTCCGCGCGCCAGAGGCCGAGCAGCTCGTCGCGCGTCTTCTCCAGGAGCCGCCTGTGGAGCGCGAGCTTGGAGGGGAAGTGGTCGTACAGGACCGGGGCGCTGATCCCGCAGCGGCGGCAGATCTCGTCGATCGTCGCCCCGTGGTAGCCGCGCTCGGCGAACACGACGGCCGCCTCGGCCTCGATCTGCTCGCGCCGCTCGGCGGCGGTCATGCGCGTCGTTGACAAACCTAACGCTCCCTAGGTAACATCCTAACGATGACTAGGTTAGAAGGCAAGCAGGACGCCTGGGTCGACGACCCCGCTCTTCGTCAGCGTCTTCGCTTCACACGCTCAGGCGACGAGCAACAGGTCGAGATCCGCGTCGATCCGGGCGGAGGCGTTCCGCCGCACGTGCATCCCCGCATCGAGGAGCGCTTCGAGGTGCTGGAGGGAAGCCCGAGCATCCTGTCCGGGCGGAGGTGGCAGACGGCAAGCCCCGGCGATACCGTCGTCGTTCCGCCCGGCACGCGGCACGCCTACCGCAATCGGGAGAGCGTCCCCGCTCACATGATCTGCCATGTCGCCCCGCCCTCGTCGTCCCTCCAGGTGTTCCTGGAGGACGCGGCGGCGCTCGCGCGCGCCGGCAAG
>DASSVP010000180.1:0-2339 GCA_035705985.1 Thermoleophilaceae bacterium | reverse complement strand
TGCGTCCCGATCCGACTGCGACGCACGTCAGCGGGCTCTCGGCGAGATGCACGGGCATCTGCGTCTCGTGGCGCAGCCGCTCGTCGAGGCCGTGCAGGAGGGCGCCGCCGCCGGCGAGCACGATGCCGCGGTCCATGATGTCGGCCGCGAGCTCCGGCGGTGTCTTGTCGAGCGTCGACTTGATCGCCTCGATGATCTGCGTGACCGGCTCGTCGAGGGCGCGGCGGACCTCCTCCGACGTGAGGATCACCGTCTTCGGCAGGCCGGTGAGCATGTCGCGGCCGCGCACCTCCGCCTGCAGTTCCTCGCGCAGGTCCCACGCGGAGCCGATCTCGAGCTTGATCTCCTCCGCCGTCTGCTGGCCGATGAGCAGCTTGTAGTCGCGCTTGATGTGGTTGATGATCGCCTCGTCCATCTCGTCGCCGCCCACGCGGAGCGACTGCGAGACGACGATCCCCCCGAGCGAGATGACGGCGACCTCGGTCGTGCCACCGCCGATGTCGACGATCATGTTCCCGGTCGGCTCGGCGACAGGCAGACCGGCGCCGATCGCGGCGGCCATCGGCTCCTCGATCAGGTACGCCTGGCGCGCGCCGGCGGACAGCGTGGCCTCCTCGACCGCCCGCTTCTCGACGCCGGTGACGCCGGACGGGACGCAGACGACGACGCGGGGGTGCGCGAAGCGATGCTGGTGCACCTTCTGGATGAAGTGGCGGAGCATCTGCTCCGTCACGTCGAAGTCCGCGATCACGCCGTCCTTGAGGGGGCGAATCGCCTGGATCGTCCCCGGCGTCCGTCCGAGCATCCGCTTCGCCTCCACGCCGACCGCGTGCACCTCGCCCGAGCGCTGGTCGATCGCGACGACCGACGGCTCGGAGAGAACGATCCCGCGGCCGCGGACGTAGACGAGCGTGTTCGCGGTCCCGAGGTCCACCGCCATATCGCGGCCGCCGAAGCCTGTCAGTCCGGAAAACATCCCCATAGACCGGTCGAGCATAGCCGCAAAGGTCGAAAAGCTTCTACGGAGCCGTGACTCCCCCGTTGCGGCTTGTCGCCTAGCGTCGGGACGAGCGACGACGGAGGCAGACGTGAACGTGGTGACGCTGATCGGCAACCTGGCAACCGAGGTCGAGGTGCGCGAGGTCGGACCGGACAAGAAGGTGGCGAGCTTCGTGCTCGCGGTGGACCGCGCCAGCCGCGAGGGCGGCGCCGACTTCGTGACCGTCTCGGCGTGGGACCGGCAGGCGGAGCTGTGCGCCGAGTACCTCGGCAAGGGGCGCCGGATCGCCGTCGACGGACGTCTGAAGTCACGCTCGTGGGAGGACGAGGGCAAGCGGCGCAGCGCGATCGAGGTGGTGGCCCGGCGGGTCGAGTTCCTCGGCGGCGGGCCGCGGCGGGATGACGAGGAGGGCGGCGGCGGCGAGGTGATTCGGTTCGCGGCGCCGGCGGCCGCCGGTTAGGGCAAGCTCGACGCGAACTCGTCGATAGCCGCGACGCAGGCATCCGGCCGTTCGCCGATCAGCAGGTGGCCGCAGCCGGCGATCGCCCGGAGCGGCGCGCGTAGGCGGCGTGCGTACTCCATCCCGTCGTCGAGCCGGACCCAGTGGTCGCTGGCGCCCCAGAGGCAGAGGCAGGGACAGGCCACGCGGTCGAGCTCCGTGCGCGGATCCGCGGCGAGGAGCGCGCGCGCCGCCTGGCGTGTGTCGGTGTGGTGTGCAGGCCCGACGAGGAATGCCTCGGCGACGTCCGGCTCCAGAGCTGCGGTGTCCGACACGCCCCACCAGCCGAAGGCGGCGCGGCGGCCCAATCGTGAGCGCGACCATGCGTGTCGGTGGGGCGCGATCAGACGCCCCGGCTTGAGGAGACCGAGCAGCGTGAGCGTGACGTGGGCGGCGCGGGAGGCGGAGCCGATCCCGGCGGCGGCGGCGAGAACGAGGCCGCGCACCGCATCCGGTCGCAGCACGGCGGCCCGAAGCCCGACGACCCCTCCGAGGGAGTGCCCGACCAACACGGCGCCTCGAGCCCCCTCTGCGTCCGCGACCCCGAGGACCGCTCCCGCGAGCGCGTCGAGGTCGGGCGGCGACGACAGCGGTGACGAGTGGCCGTGTCCCGGCAGGTCGGGGACGAGAACGCGATGGCGCGCCGCGAGCCGGGGTGCGAGCGCACGCCAGTTTTCGATCGTCCCGCCGAGCCCGTGCACCAGAACGAGCGGCAGGCCCTCACCTCCGACGGCGTAGGCGAGCCGGGTTCCGTGCCACTCGACCTCGCGCTCCTCGAATCCCTCCAACCGGTGTTTGCCGTCCGTCACCTGGGAGGCATATTCTTTGGGAGATGGATGT
>DASSVP010000179.1:0-23349 GCA_035705985.1 Thermoleophilaceae bacterium | reverse complement strand
CGCCGGCGCGGCGGTGGCGGGCTCGGGCGCGGCGGGGTCGCCATAGACGGGCTCGGTCGTCGCCGGGTCGGTGAGCGCCGGGTCCGCGACCGCCGGGTCGACCGGGGCCGCCTCGGTGGCCGCCGGATCCGTCGCGGCCGGGTCGGTGGCCGGCGGCGTGGGCGCCGTGTCCACGGGCGGCGGGGCCACGTAGCCCACGTTCGGTGACGTGATGCGCTTGGCGGCCTGCTTCGCGTCGAGCGTCGGGCGTGCCGTCAGGTAGCGGACCTCACCGGGCGCCGGCAGCACGAGCCCGAGCGCCGCTGCCGACTCCTGGATGCGCTCGCTCGAGGCCAGGCGAGCCACGTCGAGCCGGTGGCGCGCGATCTCGCGCTTCAGCGTGGAGATCCTCTCGGCGTTGCCTGCGATCTCGCGGTTCATCTGGAGGAGGTCGACGTTGAAGAACACGATGCCGGCGAGCAGGACGAACACGAGCGCGATCCAGCCGCGCCCGGAGAGCAGGGCATCGAGCACGCCACCCGTGCGGCGCCGAGCGGCCCGCGCGAAGGGCGCGTTGAGGACGCGTACGGGAAGCGCGACAGCGGGTGCCGCGGCGACGCTTCCGGAGACGCGCCGGTGGGCGGGCCCGCGAGCGTGCCCCGCGGTGCGCCGCCGGGCTGCATGCCGCGCGGGCTGTGCCTTCCGTGCGGGCGTCGGCTTGCGTGCGGACGCCGCCTTCCGCGCCGGTGCCGCCGCTGCGACCGCTCGCGCCATCAGGCCCCGGGCTCCGCTTTCCCGCGCAGCTTGCGCGCCGAGCGGAGCCGGCTCGACTTCGCGCGCGGGTTGTCGGCGATCTCGCCCGGCGTCGCGACGACCGCACGGCCGGTGATCAGCTCGGCCTCGGGCTCGCGACCGCACACGCAGACCGGGAAGTCGGGCGGGCAGACGCAGCCCCGCGCGCGCTCAGCGAGGAAGCGCTTCACGCGCCGGTCCTCGAGCGAGTGGAAGGAGATCGCCGCCAGCCGGCCGCCCTCGCGCAGCACGTCCCACGCGAGCGGCAGCGCGCGGTCGAGCGAGTCGAGCTCGGAGTTCACCGCGATGCGGATCGCCTGGAAGACGCGCTTGGCGGGGCTGCCGCCCCCGAAGCTGCGCCGCACGGCGGCCGGCAGCGCCGCCTCGATCGCGGCCACGAGCTCGCCTGTCGTGGTGATCGGCTCGCGCCCGCGCCGCCGCACGATCTCGCGCGCGATCCGGATCGAGTTCGGGTCCTCGCCCAGCCGCCGGAACAGCTGCGCCAGCGCGCGCTCGTCCCAGGTGTTCACGATTTCGCGCGCGTCGAGCTCCTGGCCCGGGTCCATGCGCATGTCGAGCGGCGCGTCGTACGAGTAGGAGAACCCGCGCTCGCGCGCGTCCACCTGCATCGAGGAGATCCCGAGGTCGAGGTAGACCACGTCCGCGAGCAGGCCCTCCTCGCGCAGCAGCGCGAGCCCGTCGGCGTAGTCCATCCGCAGGAAGCGCGTCTCGCAGGCCACCTCGCGCGCGAGATCCTCGAAGTGCTCCTCGGCGAGCGGGTCGCGGTCGATGCACACGAGCGTCCCCGACGGGCCGATCCGGTCCGCGATCAGGCGCGCGTGGCCGCCCGCACCGAAGGTGCAGTCCACGACCGTCTCCCCCGCGGCGGGCGCGGTCAGCTCGATCAGCTCACCGGCCAGCACGGGTACGTGCGCGCGTGTCATGTCAAGAAGGATTGCCAAGGCGCTCCGTCACCTCCCCGATCTCGGCGTCGAGGGCGTCCTGCTGCTCCTGCCAGCGGTCCTTCGACCAGACCTCCAGGTGGTCGCCCACGCCCACCACCACGACCTCCTTCTCGATCCCGGAGTGCGCGAGGAGCGGGGGCGGCAGCGTCACGCGCCCGCTCGCGTCGAGCTCGATCTCGAACGAGTTGCCCTGGTAGAAGCGCGAGAGCCGCCGGTAGTCCGACCCCATCGGGTTCAGCTCGCCGAGCGCCCGCTCGATGATCGCCTCGTGCGTCTCGGGGGTCCACACCGCGACGCAGGGTTCGGGGTCCTTGGCCAGAACGGTTCCACTGGAGAACGCCGCGCGGAACCGGGCCGGAATGCTGAGCCGGTTCTTGGCATCCAGCGAATGCTCGAAGTGGCCTCGAAACGCCAACGGTCATGTCCCCGAGAGAAGGTTCAGACCGGAGTGGCGGAGTGGGAGGAGCCCCGCCACTCCGGTCGATTGCTGATGCCACGGTACCCCACTACCTCCCACTCTGCAACACAGTTTCCCACTTTTCCGTCCGACCGATGCGTCACCCGGGGCCGCGGATCGCGCTTTTTGGCTCCGTCAGCGGGAAAGCGAGGTGTGGCGAGGGGTGGGGCGAACGCCTCGGAAAGGCGCGCTCTTGCCTGCAAACGAGCCGACTGAACGCAATCCTGCGTGCAGACCGGTCGTTTGGTGGGTCGCCTGCGCCTTCGCGCAATGGGGCGCCGTCGCGGCCGAAGCGCCCCGCCCTAGAGCGCGAGCGCGCCGGTGCCGCCGTCGAGGGCGGCGGACAGGAGCGCGGCCGCCACGAGCAGCAGCACCGACGGCACGAGCAGCAGCGCCACCACGAGCTGGATCTTCGGGCCCGCCCGTGCCGCGTCCTCGCGTATGCGGCGGGCGAGCGCGAAACGAGCGGCCCGCGACTGGGCGGCTAGCGCGCCGCCCAGCGGAGCGCCGTGGCGGCGGGCGCGCTCAAGCGCCGCCAGGAGCGCGCGGACCTCGGGCTGCGGCAGCCGGGTGGCGAGAGCGTCGAGAGCGTCGGCCGGCGGAACACCGAGGGCCACCTCCTCCGCGACTGCGCGCCACTCGCGCGCGAGCGGGCCGCCCGTCCGCTCCGAGACGGCTCGGAGCGACGAGGTCACCGACCCGCCGGCCTCGACGGTCACACGGAGCAGGTCGAGGAAGGCCGGCAGGTCACGGCGCACGTGCCGCGCCCGGTGGGCCGCGAGCCGGCCGAGCCAGGCATCCGGGGCGAGAAAGCCGCCGACCGCGCCTGCCGGCGCGAGGACGAGTCCTAGCCGACCCGGCGCGAGCGCGGCGAGCGGCAGGGCGGCCACGCCCGCCAGCGCCGCGGCCGCCACCTTCGCCGCCATGAGCTCCCTGACGCCGAGCCCCCCGGGCCGCCCCGCCGACTCGATCCGGACGCGGAGGTCCCGCGGAGCACCCGGCGGCCGCAGCAGCCGGCCCGCGCGGACGAGCACCCAAAGCAGCCGCCCCGGCCGCCCCTCCTCCCCGGGCCGCGGTGGCTCGCGGCCAAGTAGCAAGAGGAAGCCCGCGACGGCGCACGTCGTGGCCACGAATGTCAGTCCCGCGGTCACCACCTGACGCGACCCAGCCGGTGCATCAGAAACGCCGCCAGCGCCTGGAGCACGAGCGCGATGCCGACGAGCCAGGCCGTGAGGAACGAGCTCCAGAGCCCGGCGAACCAGCCCGGGCTGGCGAGCTCGGCCAGGAGCGCGCCGCCCACCGGCAGCAGCACCACGATCAGCGCGGTGAAGCGCGCCTGCGCCGTCGCCGCGCGGACCTCGTCCTCGAGCCGAGCCTGGTCCTCCATGCCGCGCGCCAGCTCGCGGAGCAGTCGCGCGAGGTCCCCGCCCGCCCGCCGCTGCAGGAGACAGGCCGCGACGAGCGTGTCCATGCGCGGCGAGCGCACCCTGCCGCGCATGGCCTCCAGCGCATCGTCGGTGGGCGCCCCCGCGGCAAGCTCAGCCGCGGTGCGACGAAGCTCATGCCCCGCAGCTCCGCCCACCCCGCCGCCCACCGCGCGCGTCGCGCCGCCGCGCGCCGGCGGCTCGCTCGCAACCTGCCCGCTGACGCCAGCCTCCTCACCGCCTCCACCTGCCGCGTCGACGAGCGCCGCGCGCAGCGAGCGGCCCCCTCCGATCGCGTCCGCGATCGCCACCGCCATCTCCGCAACGCCGGCATCGACGGCGGAGGGGCCCGCCCCCGCGAGCGCTGCTCCGGCGAGGGGACCGAATGTGACGGCGCCGGCACAGAAGGCGCACCCGGCACCCGCGACGAGCAGCCGCCGCCGCTCGAGCGCACCCGGATCGCGGCCCTCCCGGCCGGCGCGGACGAGCGCCTCGACGAGCGCGGCGAGCGCGCGAAGCCAGCGCGGTGCGCGGGACGACAACCAGCCGAGCACAACCCGACCCAGCTCCGCCACGGCCAGCCCGCCGGCCGCGCCTCCCATGAAGGCGAGAGCGGCAAGCGTCATCGCCGCAGCCGCTCCAGCCGCGCCGCCAGCTCTCCCGGCCCCGGTGGGCGCAGCCGGCCGCCGCGCGCCCACAGCTCCCGGGTTCCCGCTCCGCCCGCCACCCGCAGGACCTCGCTCACCGACTCGACCACGCGGGAGCCGTCGGGCAGGCGCGCCTGGTGCACCACCACGTCCAAGGCACTCGCCACCTGGTCGCGTACGGCGGCGTGTGGCAGCCCCACCCCTGCCATCAGCGCCAGCGTCTCGAGCCGGCGCAGCGCGTCCGCGGGCGAGTTCGCATGCACAGTGGTGAGCGAGCCGTCGTGGCCCGTGTTCAGCGCTTGGAGCATGTCGAGCGCCTCCGCCCCGCGCACCTCGCCGACCACGATCCGGTCCGGCCGCATCCGCAGCGCGTTGACCACGAGCTGCCGGATCGTCACCTCGCCGCGCCCCTCCAGATTCGCCGGCCGCGCCTCCAGGCGCACCACGTGCCGCTGACGCAGCCGCAGCTCGGCCGCGTCCTCGATGGTCACGACCCGCTCCTCCCCGGGGATCGCGCCGGAGAGCGCGTTGAGCGTGGTCGTCTTCCCCGATCCGGTGCCGCCGCTCACCAGGACCGAGGCCCGCGCCGCCACACACAGCGCGAGCAGCTCTGCCACCTCGCCCGGGAGCGTCCCGCGAGCCACAAGCTCGCGGAGCGAGAACCCCCCGCGCCGGAAGCGCCTCACCGTCAGGCACGGCCCCGACAGCGACAGCGGCGGGATCACCACGTTTACACGCGAGCCGTCGGGAAGCCGGGCGTCGCAGAGCGGTGCCGCCTCGTCCACCCTCCGCCCTAGCGGCGCCAGCACCCGCTCGATCGCGTGCATCAGCTCCGCCTCGCCCCCGAACGCCACGCCCGTCCGCTCGATCCGCCCACGGCGCTCCACGTACACCTCGCCCGGGCCGTTCACCATCACCTCGTCCACCGAGGCGTCGGACAGGAGCGGCTCCAGCGGACCCAGCCCGTTCGCAAGCAGCAGCACCCGCTCGCACAGAGCCGTCCGCTCCGCCTCCGGCAGGCCGCCCGCCTCGGAGTCGACCAGCGAGCGCACGCGCGCCTCGAGCCCGGCCCCGTCCGTGTCCCCCGACCGCGCACGCTCGATCAGCCGCCCGCGCAGGGCAACCGCGAGCTCATCTAGCGCCTCCACGACAAGCGGAGTGCGAAAGTCGCCAGACTCTCCCCCCTATGGACCTCACGCTCGTCAATCTCGACTCCCCCACCGAGACCCGGACGTTCGAACTCGGCCGCTTCGAGCTGTACTCCGTCGGCCCGATGACGATCGGCCGCGCGACCTACGAGCCCGGCTGGAAATGGTCCGAGCACGTCGGCGCGCCGAGCGGCGTCAGCTCGTGCATGGTCGAGCACGTCGGCCTCGTGGTCAGCGGCCGCGCCGCGGTGAAGATGGACGACGGCGAGGAGCGCGTCATGCAGCCGGGGGACGTCTTCTACGTGCCGCCCGGGCACGACAGCTGGGTCGTCGGGGACGAGCCGTACGTGTCCCTCCACGTCATGGGCAGCGAGAATTACGCGACATGACCCGCCGCCGCATCTCCTCGTGGCTGATGGATATGGACGGGGTGCTCGTCCAGGAGCAGCACGCCGTGCCCGGCGCCCGGGAGTTCCTCGCCAGGCTGCGCGAGCTCGGCCTGCCGTTCCTCGTGCTGACGAACAACTCCATCTACACCCAGCGCGACCTCACCGCCCGGCTGCGGCGCACCGGGCTCGAGGTTCCCGAGGGGTCGATCTGGACCTCTGCGCTCGCCACCGCGCAGTTCCTCGGCGACCAGCGCCCCGGCGGCACGGCCTTCGTAATCGGGGAGGCCGGGCTCACCACCGCGCTCCACGACATCGGCTACACGCTGAGCGGAACGGATCCCGACTATGTCGTCCTCGGCGAGACGCGCACCTACAGCTTCGAGCTGATCACGCAGGCGATCCGCCTCGTGGCGGCCGGCTCACGCTTCATCGCCACGAACCCCGACAACGTCGGCCCCAGCCCGGAGGGCCCGCTCCCCGCGACGGGCTCGGTGGCGGCGCTGATCAGCCGCGCGACCGGCGTCGACCCCTACTACGTCGGCAAACCCAACCCGCTGATGATGCGCTCGGCGCTGAACGCGATCGAGGCGCACTCCGAGACCACGGCGATGATCGGCGACCGCATGGACACCGACGTCGTGGCCGGACTCGAGGCGGGCCTCGAGACGATCCTCGTCCTCACCGGCGTGACCGGCTCGGGCGAGGCGGAGCGCTACTCGTACCGGCCGTCGCGGATCGTGGACTCCGTGGCGGATCTCGTCGATGAGCTGGAGGCCGCCGATGCCGTCGCTTGACGGCAGGGTCGCGCTCGTCACGGGCGCGAGCGGCGGGATCGGCGCGGCGGTGGCGCGCGCCTTCCATGAGGCGGGCGCGTCGGTGGGCCTGCTCTCGCGCCGCGGCGACGACCTCGGCCTCGAGCGCGCGCTCGGGATCGCCTGCGACGTGACCGACCGGGCGGCCGTGCAGCGCGCGACAGAGCAGGTGGTGGAGCGCTTCGGCCGGCTCGACATCGCCGTGGCGAATGCGGGCGTCGGCTCCTACGGCCCGTTCCTCGAGCTCGACCCGGACGACCTCGAGGCCATGATCGACGTGAACCTCAAGGGCACGCTCTATACGGCTGCCGCCACGCTGCCGCACCTGATCGAGTCGGGGGAGGGCGACTTCGTCTCGCTCGCCAGCGTCGCCGGCGTCCGCGCCTTCCCCGGCGAGGCGGTCTACAACGCGTCGAAGTTCGGTCAGGTCGGCTTCACGCGAGCGCTCGACCACGAGCTGCGCGAGAAGGGCGTACGCGCGACCAACATCGCGCCCGGCGGGGTGAACACCGACTTCGCGATCGGCACCGGCCGCGAGCACGGCGACCCGGAGCTCGAGCGGATGATGAGCGCCGAAGACGTTGCCGAGGTGGTGCTCTTCGCGGTGACGCGGCCGCGGAACCTACGCATCCTGACGACGACGTTCCGGCCGATGAGCGAGGGCTCGTCCGGCTGACGCGAGCGCCTCGCGCGCCTCCTCCGCCAGCGCGCGCACCAGCTCGCCGGCGGGACGCTCGGCCGCCAGCGGGTATGCCTGGCCGGCCCACAGGTGGAAGCCCTCCGCGTCGCCGCGGTCCCGTGCCGCGCCGCGCACCGGCGCGGTGAGGTGGTGCACCTCCGGATAGGCGACCGGCGCCTCGCCCTCGTGCTCCCGCATGAAGCGGTTCTCGATGCCGCGCGCGCTTCGCCCGGTGAACGCACGCGTGAGCGCTGTCGGCGCGCGCCGCTTCAGGGCCTCGCGGTGCGCCGGCGAGGTGGCCGCCTCCGGCGTGAGCATGAAGGCGGTGCCGAGCTGCGCCGCCGCCGCACCGGCCGCGAGCACGGCGGCCACGCCGCGGCCCGTCGCGATCCCGCCGGTGGCGACCAGGGGCAGCTCGCTCACCTCTCGAACGAGCTGGAGCAGCGGGAGCAGCGCGACGTCCGCCGCCGCGCTCGGCTCGTGGGAGCTGCGGTGGCCGCCGGCCTCGACGCCCTGCACCACGAGCGCGTCCGCGCCCGCCCCGGCGGCGGCGAGCGCCTCGGCCGCGCTCGTGACCGTGACCCAAGCCTCGCAGCCCGCCTCGCGAAGCAAGCGAACCACGGCAGCGTCCGGACAGCCGAAGGTGAACGAGACGACGGGCACGCGCCCGGAGCGCACGAGCTCGAGCTTTGCCTTCCAGCCGTCGTCGTCGTATCGCGGCTCGCCGAGCTCCACGCCGTAGCGGGACGCCTCGGCCGCCAGCGCCTCGGCGTAGCGGCGCAGCCCGGCGGGATCGCGGCTCGGCGCTCCCGGCACGAACAGGTTCACCCCGAACGGCCGGCCCGTGAGCGCCCGCAGCGCGGCGAGGTCCGCGCGAACCGCGTCCGGGGGCCGGTACCCCGCCGCCAGGAAGCCAAGCCCGCCCGCCTCGCACACGGCGGCCGCAAGGGCCGGCGTGGACGGCCCGCCGGCCATCGGCGCCTGCACGATCGGATGCTCGAGCTGACTCAGCAAGCTCGCCAAGCTCCACAAGCTATCCGGCTAACCTCGGCCGGGTGAGCACCACCACAGACGAGCAGCTGGAAGCCGCCTCCTGGGACCTCGAGCCGCTGGTCGATGGCCGCGGACCCGAGGCGGTGGAGGCCATGCTGAACGAGGCCCGCGAGCGCGCGGAGACGTTCGCCGGCCGCTACAAGGGCAAGGTCGTCGAGTGCGATGCGAGCGCGCTCGCCGAGGCGATGTCGGAGCTCGCCGCCATCCACGACCTCGCCGGCCGCGCCGGCTCCTACGCGATGCTGAGCTACTCGCTCGACACGGCCGACCCCGTGCGCGGCGCGCTCATGCAGAAGGCACGCGAGCTCGGCGCCGCGATCGAGACGCAGCTCCTGTTCTTCGACCTCGAGTGGAACCTGGTGCCCGACGAGCGCGCCGGGGAGCTTCTGGCCGCGCCGGAGCTCGACTTCTGCGCCCACCACCTGCGCATGCTCCGCCGCTACCGCCCGTACCAGCTCTCGGAGCCCGAGGAGCGCGTGCTCACGGAGACGAACGTCACGGGCGGCTCCGCCTTCCAGCGGCTCTTCACCGAGCAGACGTCCACGCTCGAGGTGCCGCTTCCCGACCGCGACGAGCCCGCGTCGCTCGAGGAGGGGCTCTCGCGCCTCCAGGACCCGGACCGCGACCGCCGCCGGGAGGCCGCCGAGGCGGTCACGGAGTCGCTCCGGCCCGGCCTGCGCACGCGCGCGTTCGTCTTCAACACGCTGCTCCAGGACAAGGCCACCAAGGACCGGCTGCGCGGCTACCCGCACTGGCTCGCCTCGCGCAACCTCGCGAACGAGGCCAGCGACGAGTCGGTGGAGGCGCTGATCGAGGCCGTCCAGGGCCGCTACGACCTGGCGCGCCGCTGGTACGCGCTCAAGGCGCAGCTTCTCGGGCTCGACCGGCTCGCCTACTACGACCGGATGGCGCCGGTCTCGGACAGCGACGACCGCATCCCCTACGGCGAGGCCGAGGAGATCGTGCTCGACTGCTACCGCAGCTTCTCGCCCGAGCTCGGCGAGGTCGCCAACGGGTTCTTCACCGGCGGCTACATCGACGGCCCCCCGCGGCCCGCGAAGCGCGGCGGAGCGTTCTGCTCCTACACCGTGCCTTCAGCGCACCCGTACGTGCTCCTGAACTACACCTCGCGCCCCCACGACGTGCTCACGATGGCGCACGAGCTGGGCCACGGCGTCCACGCGGCGCTCGCCCGGACGCAGGGGATCTTCCACTTCACCACGCCGCTCACGCTCGCGGAGACCGCCTCGATCTTCGGCGAGAACATCGTGCTCGAGCGGCTGCTCGAGCGTGCACCCGGGGCCGCTGAGCGGCTCGACCTGCTTGCCGGCGCGCTCGACGGCGCGGTGGCCGCGGTGTTCCGCCAGGTAGCGATGAACCGCTTCGAGCACGCGATCCACTCCGACCGGCGCGAGTCCGGCGAGCTGTCCGTGGAGCGCTTCGGCGAGCTCTGGCTCGACACTCAGTCGGACCTGCTGGGGGACAGCGTCGAGCTCGGCGACGAGTACGGGCTCTGGTGGTCCTACATCTGGCACTTCGTCGACGCGCCCGGCTACGTGTACGCGTACGCGTACGGGCACCTGCTCGCGCTCTCGGTCTACCGCAAGTACGAGGAGCAGGGCGACGGCTTCGTGTCGTCCTACCTGGACCTGCTGCGCGCCGGCGGCTCGCGGCCGCCGGAGGAGCTCGGGCGGATCGTGGGCGTCGACCTGTCCGACCCGGGCTTCTGGAGCGCCGGGCTCGAGCTCGTGGAGCGCCAGCTCGACGCCGCCGAGGCGGCCGCTCGCGAGGCGGGGCGCATCGAGACGTGATCGCCGAACGCGTCGCGCTGCCCGGCGGCGAGGTCGAGGTGCTGAGACCGCCGGACGCGGACGCCCTGATCTCCGAGGAGGCGTTCGAGCACGAGGAGTTCCTGCCCTATTGGGCGGCGCTGTGGACGAGCGCGGTCGCGCTCGCACACGACGTGTCGATCCGCTCGCTGCGCGGGAAGCCGACGCTGGAGCTCGGCTGCGGGCTCGGGCTGCCGAGCATCGCCGCGGCGCGGGCGGGCGGGCGCGTGCTCGCCACCGACTGGTCGGAGGACGCCGTGCGGGCCACCGCGGACAACGCGGAGCGGAACGGCGTGGAGGTGGAGACGCTCAGGTGCTCATGGGCCGAGCCGGACGCGATCGTCGAACGGGGCCCCTGGCCGCTGGTGCTCGCCTCGGACGTGCTGTACGAGCAGCGGAACGTCGACGAGCTGCTCGGCCTGCTGCCGCGCCTCGTGGACGAGACCGGCCTCATCCTCCTCGCGGACCCCGGCCGGGTGCCGGCCGAGCGCTTCCTGCGCGAGGCGGAGGAGCAGGCCTGGAGCATCCGCAGCGTGGCGAGCCCGCGCGCGAGGCGCGTGGTCATCCACCGGCTGCGTCGAACGAGCTAAAGCGCATCGCTGCGCGGCGGGCACCCCCGCCGCTTGCGCCCTACACGATCTCGAAGCGGTTGCCGCCGCGCTCGCTCACCGAGTCGGCGGCCTGGAGCGCGTCCTGGATCAGCGCCGCGGGCCGCCGCTGTCCGGAGATCGAGCAGGTGGCGCCCACGCTCGGCGTGATGCGCAGGCCGCCGGCGCCCATCGGGCGGCCGGCCACGTCGAGGATGCGCTCGGCGATCCGGGCGATCGTCGTGCCGTCGTCCACACCTGCGCAGATCGCGGCGAGCCGCTCCTCGTCGAGCTGCCCGACGAGGTCGAGCGGACGTAGCGCGGAGTTGATGTGGCGCCCGATCTCGCGAAGCACCAGGCTCGTCGCGGGCCGCCCGCGGTCCTCCACGAGGCGGTCCAGGCCGTCCACGCGGACAACCACGACGCCGGCGGCGCCCGAACCCGCCGGATGAAGTGCCCAGGCGAGCCTGTCGAGAAGCGAGAAGCGGGTGGGAAGGCCTGTCGAGGGATCGATCTCGGCCGCGGTCTGCGGTGCCGCTCCCACCACGTCCATGCGGCGGGTGATCCACTGCACCTCGGGGCCGTCGCCGGCGATGAAGGTCGTTTCCACCGGGCACCAGCCGCCGCCTGCCGAGAGCAGCCGGTACTCGACGGTCTCGGCGCCCGGGCCGCGCATCCACGCGCGGTGGAGGGCCATGACGCGCTCGCCGTCGTCGGGATGGATCAGCGCCTGCACCGGGCTGCCCAGCAGGGTGTCGCGCGGCACGCCGGTGAGCTCGGAGACGAGCGGCGAGGCGTACGTGTAGGAGCCGGCCGCGTCGTGCACCGACACGAGCGCGCGCACGCTGCCCGCGAGCAGGCGGAAGCGCTGCTCCCACGGCTCCGTCGGGGCGGTGCTGCCGTCCACTGCCTTCAGATGGCGCTTCGGAAGGCCCACGTTTGGGTTATCGGCGCTCGGAGGGCCAGCCTTAGCGCGGCAAGTCCGCCAGCGAGCGGTAGAGCTCGCGCGCCGTGAGCTCGCCCAGCCGCAGGCTCTCGAGCCGGTAGCTCTCGTTCGGCGCGTGGAAGGCGTCGGCACTGAGCGCGAAGCCGCTCACGATCGTCGGTACGCCCTGGTCGGCCAGCACCGCGAGCAGCGGCAGCGTCCCACCGAGCCGGACGAAGGCGGGCGTCGTGCCGCAGGCCCGCTCGAAGGCTCCCGCCGCGAGCTGGAGCGCGGGGTCGTTCGCGTCGAACAGGGCCGGGTCGGCGAGGTCGAGCTCCACCGACAGGTCCGCGCCGTCGGGTACCGCCGCCCTCAGCAGCCGCTCCACCTCGGCGGCGATCGCCTCGGCGCTCTGCCCCGGTGCGAGCCGCACGCTGAGCTGCGCCCGCGCGGCGCACGGGATCACGGTGCGCGGCTCGCCGCTCGCGAGCATGTTCACGTCCACCGACGCCGCCGCGCCGGTGCGCTCCCAGAACTCGCCGGCGGCGCCGGCGGTGACCTCGGTCGCTCCGGCCTCGGCGATCAGCTCGGCGCCGCTCGGGAGCAGTCCCCACGACCCGCGCTCGGCCTCACCCGGCGTCGCCGTCCCGGCGCGGAGCTCCTCGCGCACGCGGCCGTCCGGCCCCGGCAGCACCTCGCGCAGCACGTCCATCAGCGCGTGCGTCGCGTTCAGCACGGCCCCGCCGTAGAGGCCGGAGTGGAGGTCGCGCCGGCCGGTGCGCACCTCCACCGGGCCGTGCACGAGGCCGCGCGCGCCGGTGTTGATCGCCGGCGTCCGCTCGTCGGCCATCAGGGAGTCGAACACGATCGCGGCGTCGACCTGCGGCGGCTCGTCGCGGAGGTAGCGGAGGATCGACTCGCTTCCGATCTCCTCCTCCCCCTCCACCAGGAAGCGCACGTTGACGGGCAGCTCCCCCGCTCGCGCGAGCTCGCATGCCACGTGCAGCAACGGGAGGAAGTTGCCCTTGTCGTCGGCGGCGCCGCGCGCGTACAGGCGCCCGTCGCGCTCGGTGGGCTCGAACGGCGGCGACTCCCACGCGTCGGCCGGACCGGGATCCTGCACGTCGTAGTGCCCGTACGAGAGCACGGTCGGCGCGTCGGGTCTCGCCGCTCGGAGCTCGCCGACGGCCATCGGGTGGCTCCCGTTCAGCACGACGCGCTCGGCCGTCCCACCGGCGGTCTGGATGCGCTCCAGCACCCAGTCGCAGGCGCGGCCGAGCGCCTCGGCGTCGCCCCCGCCGGTGGAGACGGAGGGGATGCGCAGCCAGTCTTCGAGCTCGTCGCGGATGGGCGGCATGACTCACGTAGGATCGTATGGATGCGCCGGTTGTTCTGGCTCGTCGCGGCGGTTGTCCTCGTTGACACGATGTTCTTCGCCGCGGTGGCGCCGCTGCTGCCCCACTACTCCGACGAGCTCGACCTCACGAAGACCGGCGCCGGCATCCTCACGGCGGCGTATCCGGCCGGAACGTTCGTCGGCGCGCTGCCGGCCGGCTGGCTCGCGATCCGCTGGGGCGTGAAGCCCACGCTGCTCACCGGGCTCGCCATGCTCGGCGCCTCCAGCCTCGGCTTCGCCTTCGCCGAGAACATCGTCCTCCTCGACCTCGCCCGCTTCCTCCAGGGCGTCGGCGGCGCATGCATGTGGGCGGCCGGCATGGCGTGGCTCGTCTCCGCCGCGCCACCTGAACGGCGCGGAGAGCTGATCGGAGCGGCGCTCAGCGCCGCGATCGTCGGCGTGCTGCTCGGGCCGGTGCTCGGCGGGGCGGCCACCGTGCTGAGCCCCGAGGCCGTCTTCAGCGCCGTGTCGGTGGTCGCCGCCGGACTCGCCGCCTGGGCCTGGTCCATGCCCGCCGTCGAGCCCGAGGAGAGCCCGGGAATCCGGGCCATGCTCCGCGCGCTCGGGCGGCCGGCCGTGCTGCTCGGCTTCTGGCTGTTCACGATCCCCGCGCTGTTCGCCGGCGTGGTCGAGGTGCTCGTGCCGCTGCGGATGGACGACCTCGGCTCCGCCGGGACCGCGATCGGCGCGGTCTTCCTCGTCGCCGCCGCGGTCGAGGCGGTGATCAGCCCGATCGCCGGCCGCTTCTCGGACCGCGTTGGCCGGCTGGCGCCGATCCGGCTGGGCCTCGTGGCCGCCACGGTGATGGCCGTGCTGCTCCCTTTGCCCGGCACCGCGCTGCTCGTGGGCGTCGCGGTCGTGGCCGCGATCGCCTCGCTTGCCGTCTTCTGGGCGCCCGCGATGGCGCTGCTGTCAGATGCGGCCGAGGAGACCGGACTCGACCAGGCGCTCGCCTTCTCGATCTCGAACCTGGCCTGGGCGGCCGGTCACGTACTCGGCGCGGGCGTGGGCGCAACGCTCGCCGACGCGACCTCCGACACCGTCCCCTACGGCCTGCTCGCTGTCGCCTGCGGCGCCACCCTGACCGGCCTCACGGCGATCGGCCGCCGCCGCGCCGCGGCGCTCTGCGAACCCGCCGCCTAGGGGCAGTTCGGCCAGGGCGCCGTGCCGCTCTGGCGGTACAGCCTCAGCGCGAGGCGGTCCTGCCTCCACTCCGGCGCGTCTGCGGGGTCGCCGGTGCCGCCCAGGGCGCGCCAGGTCGCGCGGCTGAACTGGTACTTGCCGCGGTACTGCCCATCCGGCGAGACCGCGCGCGGGTTCCCGCCCGACTCGCATGCTGCGATGAGCCTGAGGATCCTCGGGAGCTCGACGCTGCGGCTGCTCGTGCGGCGCACGGAGCGCGCGCTGAAGGGCTGGAGACCGAGGGCGCCGCGCGTGAGCGGCCCGACGATGCCGTCCGGGACGAGGCCATGGCGCCGCTGGAAGCGCTTCACCGCGCGCTCGGTCAGCGGACCGAACACGCCGTCGGCGGTGACGCCGAGCTCGCGCTGGATGGTGCGGACGGCCGGACCGCGATCGCCGCGCTTGACGACGACCTCGCTCGAAGCCGTCGCGCCGCCGGAAGCGGTCGCGCCGGGGTCGGCGAGCGCGGGCACGGCGGCGCCCGCGAGCAGAGCGCTTGCGACGAGCAGCCCCGCAAGATGCGGGCCGCGCACGGCATCGAAAATCCTTGCCACCAACAATCCCCTTTCCATTGCCTACGAGGTGAGCTGACGGGCTCGCGCCGGAAAGTGGCGCTACGCGACACGGCTGTCGCGATTCGCCCCAGCGGCCGTGAAGGCCGCAATTGGGTCCCCCGTTCCTCGCCGTCGGGACAGCGAGGACTCGGCAGTTCGAAACAGAAGTCGTACATCCAAGCACATCGGCGCCGCGGGCGTTTCGCTATATCACCCGTATGGGTTATGGCGGCCGGCCCGGCGCCCGCGCGCGGATACGCTCCCAGCGTGGATCTCGGGCTTGACGGCAAGGTCGCGCTCGTAACGGGCGCGTCGCAGGGAATCGGCTTCGCGATCGCGCGCGAGCTCGCGCGCGAGGGCGCCCGCGTCGCGGTGAGCTCGCGGACGCGCGAGAAGATCGAGGCGGCGGCCTCCGATATCGGCGCCCGGCCCTACGTGCACGACACGCTCGACCTGGACGCCGCACCCAAGCTGCTCGAGAGCGTCGAGCGCGACCTCGGGCCGGTCGAGGTGCTCGTGACAAACACCGGCGGCCCGGCCGGCGGGGACCCGCTCGAGTTCACGCGCGAGCAGTGGGAGGCGGCGCACCGTGAGCTCGTGGTGGCGCCGATCGAGATGATCGAGCACGTGGCGCCCGGGATGCGCGAGCGGGGGTTCGGCCGGATCGTAAGCGTGTCTTCATCCGCCGCGCGTGAGCCGATTCCGACCCTGATGCTGTCGAACTCGCACCGCCCCGGACTGCTCGCCGCGTTCAAGACGCTCGCTCAGAAGCTCGCGCCCGACGGCATCACGCTCAACACGATTCTTCCGGGCCGGATCGCCACTGACCGCATCGCCCACCTGCACGGATCGATCGAGGAGGCCGAGAAGGTCGCGCGCGACACGATCCCCGCGGGCCGGCTCGGGACCGCGGAGGAGCTCGCCGCCGCCGCGGCCTTCCTGTGCTCCGAGCGGGCGAGCTACATCACCGGAGTCGCGCTGCTGGTGGACGGCGGCCTGACCAAGAGCATCGCCTAGGGCGGCATGGCAGACGTCACGTTCGAGATCGACCGCTTCGAATGGGTCGGTGACGGTCGGCTCGAGCTGGCCGGCCGCTGGTTCGGCCTGCGCGGCCACCGTTTCCTCAGGCCCACGCTCGACGTGGACGTGGACGGCGAGCGCCGCCGGATGCTCGCCGACCTGGAGCACAAGCCCTGGGCCGCGGACGACGGCGCGGAGTGGGTGGCGGCCTTCACCTGGCGCGGCGACCCCGCGCCGTTCGACGACGCGGAGCTCACCGTGAGCCCCGACCTCGCGGTGCAGCTGCCCGCGGTGGGCGGAGCGGCGAGGGCCAATTCCGGGAAGGCGGCCGGCACGCTGGAGCGGCGCCCCGCGGGACCGTCGCGCACCTCGGTGCTCGAGGGCGAGCTGGCGAGCGCGATGGCCGAGGCGCAGCGCTTGCGGGAGCAGCTGAGCGCCGAGCAGACGAACGTGCGCGGCCTCGACTCGCAGCTGCGGCAGGCGCGCGCCGAGCTGGCGGCTGCGCAGGGGGAGGCCGAGACTGCGGGCGCCGACGCCGACACGGCCCAAGCGGCCGAGACCGAGGCGCGCGACGAGACCTCCCTGGCGCGCGCGGAGGCCGAGAGGGCGCGGGCCGATGCCGAGAGCGCGCGCGAGGAGGCCCGGATGGCGGTTCCCGAGGCCGATGGGCTGCGAGCCGAGCTCGTGAGCGCCCAGCGCGACCTGGAGGCGGCGCTGGCGCGGGTCACCGCGACCGAGCGCGAGCTCGCGGCCGCGACCGAGGCCCGCGACCGGGCCCGCGACGAGCGGAACGCCTGGATGCAGCGGGCGCGCGCGGTGGCGGCCGGCAAACCGAGCGCGGCCCGTGCGCCGGCGCCCGAACCGGAGCCGGAGCCTGAGCCGCAGGAGGCCACTGCAGCGATGCCTCCACCGGATCCCGGCACGGCGCCAGAGCCGGTCGCCAGGCCCGCCGTCGAGCGGCGCACGATTCAGATCGGCGAGCGCCAGAGGCCGGTGCGGCCCGAGCCCGCGACCGAGCTGCATCCAGCGATCAGGCGCGGAGCCCTCGACGGCCGGGCCCCGCGCCTGCTTGCGGTGGTTGCGCTTCTGGTGCTCGTCGCGGTCGTGCTGGCGCTGATCTTCCTCGCGCTCTAACGGCTAGGCCGCCAGGGCGCTCGCCGGAGCGGGCTCCAGCGCAAGGTCGATCACCTCGTCGATCGTCATCACCGGGTGGAAGGTCATCTCGTCGCGGACCTCCACCGGCACGTCGTCGAGGTCGGCCCTGTTCCGCTCGGGCAGGATCACGTCCGTGAGCCCCGCCGCGTGGGCGGCCAGCACCTTCTGCTTCAGCCCGCCGATCGGCAGCACCCGGCCCTGGAGCGTGACCTCGCCGGTCATGCCCACCGTGTGCTTCACCGGGCGGCCGCTCAAGAGCGACGCCAGCGCGGTCGTCATCGTGATGCCGGCGCTCGGGCCGTCCTTCGGGATCGCCCCCGCCGGCACGTGCACGTGGAACTCGCGGCCGTCGAACCCGTCCTCGTCGATGCCGAGCCTGTCCGCGTGCCCGCGCACGTACGACAGCGCGATCCGAGCGGACTCCTTCATCACGTCGCCGAGCTGACCGGTCAGGACGAGCGAGTCCTTGCCCTTCATCGAGGTGGCCTCGATGAACAGCACGTCGCCGCCCGCGCCCGTCACCGACAGACCGGTGGCGACGCCGGGGATCGCGGTCCGCTCGGCCGACTCCTGGAAGAAGCGCTGGCGCCCGAGGGCGTCGCGGACCTCGTCCATGTCGATCGCGACCGGCGCGGTGGCCTTCCCCGACGCGATCTTCGTCGCGGTCTTCCGGAGCAGCGTGCCGAGCGTCCGCTCGAGGTTCCGGACGCCCGCCTCGCGGGTGTACTCGGTGACCACGTTGCGGAGCACCTCGTCGCCCACGGCGACCTCGTCCTCGCGCAGGCCGTTGCGGTCGCGCTGGCGCGGCCACAGGTAGCCCTTCGCGATCGCCACCTTCTCCTCGGTGGTGTAGCCGTCGAAGCGCACGACCTCCATCCGGTCGAGCAGCGGCGCCGGGATCGTCTCGGCCATGTTGGCCGTGGCGATGAACACGACCTCGGAGAGGTCAAGCTCCACGTCGAGATAGTGGTCGCGGAAGGAGTGGTTCTGGGCAGGGTCGAGCACCTCGAGCAGGGCCGCGCTCGGGTCGCCGCGCCAGTCGGCGCCGACCTTGTCGACCTCGTCGAGCATGATCACCGGGTTCATCGTCCCCGCGTCCCTGAGGGCGCGGACGAGCCGGCCCGGCAGGGCGCCGATATACGTGCGCCGGTGGCCGCGGATCTCGGCCTCGTCACGCACGCCGCCGAGCGACATGCGCACGAACTCGCGCCCCGTGGCGCGGGCGATCGACTCCCCGATGGAGGTCTTGCCCGTGCCGGGCGGCCCGATCAGGGTCAGGATCGCCCCGCTCTGCCGTTGCGAAGCAGCGGGCGTAGACCGCTGCGCACGCTCCTTATCCTCCTCCGCGATGCCGCGCTCCTGGCGCAGCTTGCGGACGGCGATGTACTCGACGATGCGGTCCTTCACGTCCTCGAGGCCCGCGTGGTCCGCGTCCAGGACCTCACGGGCGTGGACCGGGTCCAGCCGCTCGTCCGAGCGCTTCGACCACGGCACGGCGGTCAGCCAGTCGAGGTAGGAGCGGATCATCGAGCTCTCGCCCGACTGATCCCCCATGCGCTCGAGCCGTCCGAGCTCCTTCTCCGCCTGCTCCCGGACCGCCTCCGGCATGCCGGCCTCGGCGATCTTCGTGCGGTACTCCTCGATCACGGAGCCGTCGTCGTCGCCTAGCTCCTTCTGGATCGACTCCATCTGCTTGCGCAGGAAGTACTCGCGCTGCTGCTTCTCCGCGCCGGACTGGACGTCCTCGCGGATCTGCCGGCGCACCTGGAGCTCGGTGAGGCGCTCGCGCTGGAGCTCGAGCGAACGGCGGAGCCGCTCGGTCACGTCGAGTGTCTCCAGCAGCTCGACCTTGTTGGCGTGGGTGAGGTCGGGCGAGTAGCCGGCCGTGTCTGCCAGCGCGCCCGGCTCGATGATCGAGCGGACGAAGGCGGCCACGCGGCCGTCGTCACCGCGGATCTCGAGGATCTCCTCGACGACCGCGCGGTACTCGCGCTCGAGCTCGCGCGTCTTGCCGTCCACCGGCACGTCGTCCGGGTGAGGCTCGACCTCGACGCGCAGCTGGCCGTCCGGGCCGGTGCTCGCGGCGCCGACACGGCCGCGGTGGAGGCCCTCGAGCGCCACGGCGCGGCCGCCGCCGGGCAGCCTGATGTGGTCGGCGACCTCCGCCACGGTGCCGACGGAGGCGAACTCCTCCCCCTTGCGCGGGACGAGCACGACGCGCTCCTCGGTGCCGACATCGATCGCCAGCGTGACTGTCATGGTCGGGAAGACGACCGAGTCGTCGACCGGAACCAGAAGCATCGTCTCAAGTTGCTTACTCATGGTAAGCGAGTATAGAGATGGTAAGTCCGCCCGGCGCGCGTGCGAAAGTGCCGCTCGTGGAGCCACGCGAGGCCGCCGCGAACGCAGCTGTAGAGCTGATTCAGCCCGGAATGACGATCGGGCTGGGGTCAGGCCGGGCGGTATGGGCGGTCACGGAGAGGCTGGAGCCCGGAACCCCCGTTGTGGTGGCGTCCGAGCTGACGCGCGAGCGCGCAGAGGCGGCCGGCCTCGAGCTGCGGGAGCTCGACGGAACCTTCGAGCTGGACCTGGCCATCGACGGCGCCGACGAGATCGACCCCTCGCTGGGCCTCATCAAAGGAGGCGGCGGGGCGCTGCTGCGGGAGAAGATCGTGATTTCCGCCGCGCAGCGCTTCGTGGTCGTCGCGGAGGCATCCAAGAAGGTCTCCCGCCTGGGAGAGGGTTTCCGCCTCCCCGTGGAGGTCGTCCGGTTCGGCTGGGCGGACACCCGCCGCCGGCTTGCCTCCCTGCTGCCGGACGCCGCGCTGCGAACCGGAGACGATGGGTCCGCGCCGTACGTGACGGACGAGGGCCACTACATCCTTGACTGCTCCATCCCGGCGGACACGGATGCCCGCTCCCTGGCAGCGGAGCTCGCCCCGACTCCGGGCGTGGTGGAGCACGGCCTCTTTCTCGACATGGCCTCCCTCGCCCTGCTGGGCAGGGAGGACGGCAACGTCGAGCGCCTCGAGGGCCGGTAGTCCTACCGCTCTCCCGCCGGTCGCGCCAGCAGCCGTAGCTCGCGTGCGAAGTTGTCCGCCTCCGTGAGGTACACCGCCTGGCGGAGTGTCACGCGGAGGGTGGCCAATGCGGTCGGCCCGACCGGACCGGCGACCGCGTCCTCCCTCCCGGAGTCCGCGCCGTACGCGCCGCCCGGCGCAATGGCCAGCAACTCCGCGCCTGAAAGGGCGACGGTCGTCCGGCCGCCATCCGCGCCCGGCTCGGTCGAGACCAGGACGTCGACGCGGGCACCCGGCGCCACGCCGGCGACGCCCGCCGGCCCGGCAACCTCCACCGTCACGGCTCGCTCCCCGCGCCGGAGCCGGCTGCCTCCCCGCTCCCCGTCGTTCGGGGGCTCGAGCATCGAAGGTGTGACGTAGGCCCCCGCCACGATCGCTGCGCCGGCGCGTGCGCCGACCACACCTGCCTCCGACGCAAGGGCGTCCGGAGGCACGAACCGCGTCGGCACTTCCCGGAGCGCGAGCGCATCGCGTCCGATCCGCGCGCCCGCCCGGATGTCGCGGGCGGCAACGAGCACGCTCACGGGCTCGCCCACCCGCTCGGCGACCGCGCGCTCCCGCTCGTGGACCTCCGAGGCGGCCAGCCCGCCGCTCGCCAGCGCAACCGAGAGCAGCAGCAGGCCGCGCCGCCGGCGGGTCGTCACGCGGCGGGCAGGTCGAGCGTCGCGACGGCGGTGTCGCCGTCGACCTCAAAGCTCAGCCTCCCGCCCATCTCCACGGCGGCGGCCGAGGCGATCCGGAGACCGCGGCCGCGGTTGCGGACCTGCAGCCGGACGCCGCCGTTGTGCGCCCGCCCTGTCACGCGAATGTCCCCCGTGCCGTGCTCGGCCGCGTTGGCGAGGATGTTGCCGAGCGCCTGCGCTAACCGCGAGCGGTCCACCCGTGCGGTGATCGGCCCACCCTCCCACTCGAAGGCGGCGTCACGCCACGGCTCCGAGGCCGCGCGCGCGAGCGACGAGATCTCGACCGACTCGGCTGAGAATGGCGGCGCCTCGCTCTGCCGCGCGGCAGCGAGCTCGGCAAGCCCGGCCCGGAGGCGATCGAGCTGGACGTCGATGACCTCCGCCGGATTCGGGATCCCCGGATTGCGCCGAATCGCATCGCACGCAAGCGTGAGCGCCGCGGTGGCCCCACGCAGCTCGTGGTCGGCGCGCGCGATCCGCTCGTCCCGCGTCACACCGCCTCCGTCAGCTTGTGGCTGACGCCGGAGACTGGATCAAACAGACCCATGCGCGCGGCACGCACGGGCTCCTGCACCATACTGGCGCTGGACATGTCGGGGAAGAACGTCGATTCCTTCAAGCGTGCTGCTGAGGCGTTCTCGCGCCGAGACCTGGATGCAATGCTCGCCGAACTGGATCCGGACGTGGAGTGGCACCCAGGCCTGGCGGCATTCCTCGCAGGGGAAGCGACCGTGTATCGGGGGCATGAGGGCGTTCGAGGCCTGGTCCGCGACCTGGACGAGCACTTTGCGGCGTTCGACAATGTGTACTCGGAGATCCGCGACCTGGGAGACGTCGTGCTCGCCCTGGGCCACAGCCACGCACGGGGCAAGGCGAGCGGAACCGAGATCGTCTCGTCAATGGCGTTCGTCGTCGACTTCAAGGACGGCAAGGCCGTTCGCGTGCGGACGTACCTCGATCCCGACAAAGCGCTCACGGCCCTGCGCCTGTCGGAGTAGCTGAACGCACGGCCTGACCGGCGATCACAGCGCCTCCGTCAATTTGTAACCCACACCGCGCACGTTCACCACCCAGGGCCGGGCCGACGGCCTGAGCTTCTTCCGGAGCCGGCAGGCGTGGGCGTCGAGCGTGCGCGTGTTGCCCATCGAGAGATAGCCCCACACGTCGCGCAGGAGCTCCTGCTTGCCGTAGACCCGCGTCGGCTCCTCGGCCAGCGCGTGCAGCAGCGCGAACTCCTTCGCCGCCAGCTCGACCTTCTTGCCCGCGAGGCGCACGGCGCGGGTGCTCGGGTCGACCGTGAGTTCGCCCACCCGAAGCAGCCCGCGCCGCCGGCGCCCCTCCGCCCTTCGCAGCACGGCCCGCACCCGGCCGAGAAGCTCGGCATAGAGGAATGGCTTTGGAACGTAGTCATCCGCTCCACGCGCGAAGCTGCGCACGCGATCCGCCTCTCCCACCCGACCGGTCAGGACGATCACGGGCAGATCAGGGTCGATCCGCGAAGCCAGGCCGTCGGCGTGGCGCACGCGATCGAGCAGGTCCAAACCGCTGCCTCCCTCGAGCGCGAGGTCCAGCACGACGAGGCTCGGCCGTCGCACCTCGATGCCCCGGATCCCCTCGCCGGCGCTCGACGCACCCGCCACGCGAAACCCGTCCGCGGCGAAGTTCTCGAGCAGGAAGGCTCGCGTGGCCTCGTCGTCCTCCACAACCAGGATCAGCCGTTGCTCGTCCATGCTTCGAACGTCACGGCGGGTGCTTTTTCGCCCCCCTTCTCCGGTCTGAGGAAGCGGCACCTGGCCTTGACATCGGGAATTACCAGTGCGCCGCAAGCGGGCAGCAGCTCGTCCAGCGAGGGGAAGTCGGCATAGACGGTGGCCACGGAGACATCGGCTTCCTTCGCGATGTCCTGCCACGAGGTGCCGAAGATGCCGTTTTCCCCGTGGAACGGGTCCGGCCGCCCCGTCGCGACTCGGCGACCGAGATCATCGGCGATGCGCGGGGGCACGAAGAGCGGCTCGAACGCGTTGCCCGCGAGCTCTTCGCGTTCTATGAGCGAGGGGACCGCACATCGAGGTCGATGTGCCCGAGCGTCGGCTCCCCGGCGTGCGCGAGTGGGAGGCCGAGCAGCGGGGAACTGTCGCCGCGCCGGCTCGAGAGGCGCTCGCCGGGACGCGCTCGGATGCTCGCACGGTTCGAGCAGTCAGTGCGTTCTCCGACCTCCCGACCTTCAAGGCGCTGCGCACGCGCGGAGTTGCCCCGAGGACAGCTGCGAAGACGGTCGCCAAGATCGCTGTTTGCGTCTTCGCGTCGCTCACGCAGTTCTCGCCCTCACCGTCGAGTGAACAGAAAGAGGACGAGCCGGCGCTCCACGAGGAGGGAGTTCTGGAGGGGTGGCGGCTGAGGCCGGACTCGCCGCCGTCGAGGCCGGTTACGTCCAAGTTCGGGAGGAGCACCCGGATCTGGAGACGATGCTGCGCGGGTACATGGCGGCCGCACCCTTCGTGAGAGCGGCTCGCGCGGCGGGCCAGGAGGCGGTCCGGAGGCTCTATCCCGGGCTCAGCGGCCGCTCAAGGTCTCCAACGGGCATTATCGGCTC
>DASSVP010000178.1:0-2949 GCA_035705985.1 Thermoleophilaceae bacterium | reverse complement strand
ATGGTAAGGAGGGGGTCGACGGTTCGAGTCCGTCAGAGGGCTCTGCAAGAGCGCCGCACGCGGCGCTCTTGCATTTCAGGTCGATTCGCAGACCGGGCAGCGTGCCGTGGCTATGGAGCCGTTTATGGAGCTTTAGCGTTCAAAACAGCGTGGCGCCGAGCGCGCCTCGCCGACCTGCCCGCCTCCTTGAGCGCGCTCCCCCACCTCCCGGTGCAGAAGTAGCAGCCCGTCTACGGGCTCCCGCATCCCCGAGTGCGCCGCGCTCACGATGCGAGCCGGTAGGTGAGGATCACCATGCTGCTCTTGAGAATCGCGGAGTCGACCAATTCGAACTGAGTCGGCGGTCCTTTCGGGAACAGCACGTCCTCGATGGTGCCCTTGCCGACGAACAACGGATGAATCCATAGCCGGAGTTCGTCGAGTAGGCCGTGTTGCATGAGCAGCATCGAGACGGCGCCAAAGCCGTACTGAACGATGTCTTGGCCGGGTTCTTCTTTTAGCTGTTGGATCCGTTCGGCGACGTCGCTGGAGATCACCGTCGTGTTCGCCCACTCGGGATCGGTGAGCGTCGTTGAGACGACATACTTAGGCATCGCGTTCATGCGATCTGACAGGGGGTCGCCGAAGCGTGACTGCCAGGCCGGCGCGAAGCTCTCGTAGGTTCGCCTTCCCATGAGGACGGCGTCGCATGCGTTGAGGAGATTCGTCTGGATCTCGTCTCCGCGCCCGTCGGACGGCCGCTCGATCGACGGCCATGTATGAGGCATTTCGACGACGCCATCGAGCGAGATGTAGGTCGAATTGATGATCTTGCGCATCAGCCGCCGGCTTTGTCTGCGTTGACTGTGGTGGGGCGTGCGTAGGTAAGGATGAGGACGCCTTCGCCGACCGTCTTCGTGTCGACGAGCTCGAGGCGTTTCTTGTCGGCGCTAGCACCGAAGAGTCGCTTGCCGCTACCGAGCACGACCGGGAACACCATCAATCTCAATTCGTCGACGAGATCGTTCTCGATCAAGCCTTGGGCCAGCTGTGCGCTGCCGTGGACGACGATGTCGCCGTCGTAGAGCTCCTTCAGCTTCGCGACCTCGTCGCTGAGATCACCTTTCAAAACACTCGAGTTGTTCCACGGCAGCTGCTTGAGGGTTGATGAGACGACATGCTTCGGGAGTGAGTTGAGCTTGTCGGCGAACTCCCCGTCCCGTGACGGCCAGGCATCCGCGAACTCCACGTACGTCACTCGCCCGAGCAGCAACGCGTCGGTCGCCATTGTCTCGTCGAGCTTGAACGCGTTCCCCTCACCCCGATCAATTTCGAACGTCCAGCCGCCGTGAGAGAAGCTGCCCGACCCGCCCGGATCTTCCATGACACCGTCCAGCGAGACGAACTCGGTCACAACGATCTTGCCCATCTTGGCCCTCCTTCTCGTTGGTAGATCGCGGACTGGCTCAGGTCCGGCGAGTGCTTCGCGCGACCGCCCTGCCCGCAGGTCCGAACGTCGAGCTATCGTATTCAACCATATGGTTGACCAACTGAGCGCGACCTTCGCCGCCCTGGGCGATCCGACCCGGCGGGCGATCCTCGAGCGGCTGGCCGCCGGCGAGGCGACCGTAAACGAGCTCGCGGAGCCGTTCCCGATCAGCGTGCAAGCGGTCTCGAAGCACCTTCACGTGCTCGAGCGCGCCGGGCTGATCGAACGCAGCCGAACAGCACAGCTACGCCCCTCGCGATTGCGAGCTCATCCTCTTGGCGACGCGGCGCACTGGCTCGAGCAATACCGCTCGTTCTGGACGGACAGCTTCGCCGACCTCGACCGACGGCTCCGTGACTGAGTACGGCTTCACGATCCGGCGCGAGTTCGATGCGCCGCGCGAGCGCGTCTGGCAGGAGTGGACGGAGCCCGAACGCTTCGCCGACTGGTTCGGCGGCCCCGAGGCGGAGATCCCACTCGAGACCGTGACGATGGACCTGCGACCCGGCGGACGGTGGGGCGCGACGATGTTCTTTGGCCCAGAACGCCGCCTGATCGAGTGGAAGGGCGAGTACCTCGAGGTCGTCGCGCCGGATCGCTTGGTGCTGACGTTCTCCAACCGCGCGGACGAGGTCTACGAACGTGTGACGGTCATACTCAACGACCTCGGCGCCGGTCGCACGGAGATGCTCTTTGAGCAACGCGGGCACCTGCGGCCGGATGAATATGACGCCACCAAGGCCGGCTGGGACGTCTTCTTCGATCGGATGGCTGCACGGCTCAACAACCCTGCGGCAGACACCAAGAACCTCTGACAAGAGAAAGTCCGCCGGCGGGCGCCGCTCGGCATGGAGCATTTCTGGAGCAGAGCGGACGCAAACCCCAGGCAAACGACCGCAAACACTGCGGGCGCCAAAGCCGCAGGATTCCTTGCAACCAGCCGCCTGTAGCTGCATCCGATTGCCGGGGACCCCGCATGGCAAGGAAGAGGTCAGCGGGCTTCTCAGCGTCGACCCCGTGATGAGGTAAGGACGGGTCCTGCTGACGAGCGGCCCGCCCTCGATGAGGAACGGCTCTTGTGCAGTCGCCGCCCGAGCCCGCGCCGGGCGGCGACGCACAAGCCTTGGGTTCTTCTCTAAGCCGTCTGGGCGGCGGCTTCCGCGTGGACCGGCGAGGCCTCGACGCGGAGCATCCGTGCCGGCCGTGTGGGGAGCCACCAGTTCCAGCGGCCGAGGATCGCGACGAGCGCCGGCGCGAGCAGGCCGCGGATGATCGTGGCATCGATCAGGATCCCACCGCCGAGTGCGGTCGCGAACATCTTCGCTTCGGTGCCCGGCGTCGAGCTGAACGCGACGAAGGCGAGTCCGAGGATCAACGCGGCGCTGGTGACGAGGCGGCCAGTCCGACCGATCCCCTCGACGACAGCGGTCGGCGTCGACTTCGTGCGGTCGTAGGCCTCGCGCATCCGGCTGATGATGAAC
>DASSVP010000177.1:0-39466 GCA_035705985.1 Thermoleophilaceae bacterium | reverse complement strand
GCGCCGCGCCCGGGGGGGCGGCGCGCCGCCGGGCGCCCCTCCGGCGGCGGACGGCTAGGCGCTGCCAGACTGCGCGCCGTGCTCACCGCGTTCGGCGCCGCGGCCGTGACCTTCATGATGCTGATGTACGCGCTCGAGCGGCGCGGGCGGGGCTTCATCCTGGCCTTCGGCTGCGGGTGCCTGCTCTCCAGCGCCTACGGCTTTGCGGCCGGGACGTGGCCGTTCGGCGTGGTTGAACTGATCTGGGCCGGTGTGGCCTTCCAGCGGTACCGCAACACGCCGGCGGAGCAGTGGCTCGCGTCCTGATCGTGGGTTGCGGGTGCCGCGGCCAGGCGCTCGCAGCGACCCTCGAGGAATACGCCGTGCGGGGCACGACCCGCTCGCCCGAGCGGCTGCCCGAGCTCGAGGCGGCCGGCGTCGAGGGGGTCGTGGCCGATCCCGACCGGCTGGCGACGCTGGTCCCCGCTCTGGCGGGCGTGACGGTGGTCTGCTGGCTGATGGGCAGCGCCGGCGGCTCGCCCGAGGTCCACGGCGACCGGCTGCGGACGCTGATGGAGCACCTGGTGGACACGCCGGTGCGAGGGCTCGTCTACGAGGCGGCGGGGAGCGTGGACTCGGCCCTGCTGGAACGCGGCGCCGACATCGTGCGCACCGCGTCAGACACCTGGCACATGCCGGTCAAAGTCGTCACGGTCGATCCTGCCTCGTATGAGGCCTGGGTGGACGCGATGAGGGCCGCGGTGGGCGAGGTGCTGAGCGGTTAGAGCTCAGCGCCAAGGATGCCCGCGACCGTGAAGCCGATCGTGACGAGCGCGAGCAGGACGGCGAGCACGACGAGCGCGTTCCACGTGATGGCGGCAGCCACCTGCCGCCGGGTCCTCACGGCGACGAGCACCTCGGCAGCCGCGGCAACGTCGGCCGGCGCGGGCCGCAGGCCCGCGGCCAACCCCGCATCCGCGGCGGGCGGCTCCTCCACCGGCGGCTCCTCCACCGGGGGCTCCTCCAGCGGCGGCTCTTCGACCGGCTCCTCGATGGGCGGCTCCTCCACCGGCGGGACCTCGGTGGGAGGCGTCTCGGCGGACGCCTTCCCGACAGGCGGTTCCCCGACCGGTGCGCCCGGCCGCTCGCCGGCGGGCGCGTCTTCGACGGGCGGGACCTCGACGGGCGGGACCTCGGCGGGCGGGACCTCCACGGGCGGCTGCTCGCCGGGCGCGGGCTGCGGCGGTGCCGGCTCGTCGGTCGTCGGCTCCTCGGCGGGTGGCTGGCTCGGCACCTCGGTCAGCGGCTCGGCCGGTTCTGGCGGCGGCTGCATGAGGGGCGGCCTGGGCGCGAGGGTGGCCACCCAGCCGTCCGTCGCCTGCACCAGGCGGCGCTCGTGCTCGACGCACCGGGGGCAGTTGCGCAGGTGGACGTCGAGTCGGCGCGAGTCGGTGTCGCCGAGGGAGCCGTCGAGCCGGTCGGAGATCAGCCGCTCCGCCCGCTCGCACCACCCGCTGCCGGGCAGAGTCGTGACGGAGCGGCGCAGCTCCTTGCGAGCCGTCGCCAGGTTGTCGGAAAGCGCGCGCTCGTCGATTCCGAGCGCCACGGCCGCGTCGGCTCGGGGGACCGCCGCCACGGCCACGAGCGCCAGCGCACGGGCCTGGACCTCGGTCAGGTCCGGAAGCGCCGCGGCCAGCTCGCGCGCCGCCGCCGCCGGATCGATCGGGCCGGCTGCGCGGGATGGGACCGGTCGGAGCGGGGCGTGCTCCATCGGCCGACCACGATACCCCTGGCGGCGGAGCGGTGTACTACGCCCGGCCTTCGGTACCGTAATTCTCGACCGGTTTTCAGGAGATTTAGGAGGAAGCGTGGCGGACTACGCCAACGACGTGCTCGTCGACACGCAGTGGGTCGAGGACCACCTGAGCGACGAGTCCATTCGGATCGTGGAAGTGGACGAGAACCCCGCCCTGTACGCCGAGGCGCACATCCCGGGCGCGATCGGGTTCGACTGGAAGAAGGACCTCCAGGACCAGGTGAAGCGCGACTTCCTCGGCCCGGCCGAGTTCGGTGAGCTGTTCGGCAGCCGCGGGGTCTCCAACGAGCACACGATCGTGCTCTACGGCGACCGGAACAACTGGTTCGCCGCCTACACGTACTGGTACCTCAAGTACTACGGCCACCACGACGTGAAGCTGATGAACGGCCCGCGCGAGAAGTGGATCTCGGAGGGGCGCCCGACGTCGACCGACGTCCCGAGCTACTCCGCCCAGACCTTCAACGCGCAGGAGGGCGACCCGGCCATCCGCGCGAAGCGCGACGAGGTGCTCGACGCGCTCGATTCGAAGACGCGCCTCGTGGACGTGCGCTCGCCGCAGGAGTTCTCGGGCGAGCTGATCGCCATGGCGGGCTACGAGCAGGAGGGCGCGCAGCGCGCCGGCCACATCCCGGGCGCCGCGTCGGTGCCGTGGGCGCAGGCCGTGAAGGAGGACGGCACCTTCAAGTCCGCCGACGAGCTCCGCGAGCTCTACAGCGGCAAGGGCGTGGTGGACGGCAACCCGATCATCGCCTACTGCCGCATCGGCGAGCGCTCCGCGCATACCTGGTTCGTGCTCCACGAGCTGCTCGGTGAGAGCGACGTCAAGAACTACGACGGCTCGTGGACCGAGTGGGGCAACATGGTGGCCGTTCCGATCGAGAAGGACGTCTAGAGCAGAGGGGCGAGGCGTTCGAGGAGCGACTGCACGATCCGTGCGGTCGCTCCCCAGACGAGGTGGCCGTCCACGGTGTAGGTCGGCGTCTTGATCGGCACGCCCTTGCGGATCAGCCGCTGCAGCTCGTGTCCGCGAACGAGGTCCGCGAGCGTGAACTCGAGCACCTCAGCCACCTCGCTCGCCTGAGGCCTCCAGGTCTGGCCGGGCTGGATCACCCCGACGAACGGGAAGATCCGGTAGCCGGTGACGAACGTCCCGACGGGCGGGAGGGCCCCGACCAGCTCGACACCGGCCGGGTCCAGTCCGATCTCCTCCTCCGCCTCCCTCAGCGCGGTGGCGCGGAGGTCCTCCTCCGGGTGGTCCTGGCGACCGCCGGGGAACGAGATCTCGCCCGCGTGGCGGCGCAGGTCCGCGCGCCGCTCGGTGAAGACGGCGGTCAGCGGGTCGCGGGACAGCGGGACCAGCACCGCTGCGTCCTTGGTGCCAGGCGCGTCCATCGCCGCCGCCTCTTCCGGAGTCAGGAGGTACTCCCGCACGCGCCTATTATCGAAGTGTGGGACGCGCTCTACTCATCATCGACTTCCAGAACGACTTCACGCCAGGGGGCGCGCTGCCCGTCGCGGACGGCGATGCCATCGCCGGGCGGGTGGGAGAGCTGATCGACTCCGGGGACTTCGACCTGGTCGTGGCGACGCGCGACTGGCACCCGCCGAATCACGCATCATTCGCGGCGCAGGGCGGCCCCTGGCCGCCGCACTGCGTGCAGGGCACTCCGGGCGCGGAGCTGCACGACGCACTGGACCGCGCGAAGGTAGACGTGATCGTCGACGCCGGCTATGAGCCGCACCTCGAGGGCTACTCCGGCTTCGAGGAGACCGAGCTCGCGGACGTGCTTCGGAGGAACGACATCGACGAGGTGACCGTGGTCGGGCTGGCCACCGACTACTGCGTGAGGCAGACCGCCGCCGACGCGCTGCGCCAGGGCTTTCGGGTGACGGTGGACCGCGCCGGGATCCGCGGCATCGACGTGCAGCCGGGCGACTCCGAGCGCGCGCTCGACGAGCTCCGCGCCGCAGGCGCCACGATCACGTGATCGACCGCGTCCTGGAGTCGATGTTCCACTGGTACCGGCTCGTGGGTCGCGCGTCCGACGGCGCGCGCGTGCTCGAGCTGGACGGCATCGTGGCGGCGGTCGTGCCGGCCGCCCCCGAGCGCGCCGTGGTCAACGCGGTGCTCTTCCGCAGCGCGGCGCAGCTGCAGGCGGCCTACGACGAGATCGCCTCCGCCTACCGCGAGATCGGCGCGAAGTGGACGGTCTGGGTGCCGCCCGGCGAGGACGGCGACGCGGCCGGGCGCTTCCTCGAGGGCCGCGGCCACGTGCTCGACGCCCAGCCGGTGGCGATGCTCCACGATCTGAAGGGCCTCCAGCCGCCATCGCACCCCCGCTCCATCTCGGACGGGCGGGTGGACGAGGTCGGCCAGGTCAACGATCAGGCGTACACGTTCGGCACGGACTCGTTTTCGCGGGCGCTGCAGACGCTCCCCGACGGCGCCGTCCACATCTACGTGTTCCGCCAAGACGGCCGCCCGGTTGGCTGCATGACCACGGCGGACCACGAGGGCAACACCGAGGTGCAGATGGTCGCGGTGGTGCCCGAGGCGCGCGGCCGCGGCATCGCCGGCGACCTGCTGAGGCAGGCCCTCGGCGACGCCGCGGAGCGCGGCAGCGAGACCGCCTCGCTCGTGGCCACCAAAATGGGCTCCCCGGTCTACGAGCGCGAGGGCTTCCGGGCGCTCGGGCAACTCTCGATGTGGGAGCGCCGCACCGCAAGCTTGGCTGGCGGGGCGGCGTAGAGCGGGCGGCCGCCTAGACCAGCTCGACGCTCTCCTCGAACATCACCTCGCCCTCGAGCACGCGGTGCACCGGGCACTTCGCCCCGATCTGCATCAGGCGCTCGCGCTGCTCCTCGGGCAGCTCCTTCGGGAGGTCCACCCGCATCCTGAAGCGGGTCGGGGAGCCGCGCTGGGCCGGCTCGTAGTCCACCTGAACCGTCACGTCGCCGATCTCCCAGCCCTTCCGGATGGCGTACATCTCGATCGTGATCGCGGTGCAGCTCGCCAGGCTCGCCGCCAGCAGCTCCTGCGGGCTGGGGCCGGAGTCGTCGCCGCCCTCCTCCTTGGGCTCGTCGGCGAACAGCGTGTGGTCGCGCATCTCGACCTCGTGTCGAAGCGTGCCGCTCTCACGGCGTGCGGTTGCTTTCATCCTCTCCCCTCGAAGAGCTCAGGCTCCGGCTCGTCCGCGAAGCGGGCCATCGCATAGACCGCGTCGGAGAGCCGGTTCAGGTACATCAGGACGGTGTCGTCGGCGAGCTCGCCGTCATTCTTCAGCTCGGCTACCCGGCGCTCGGCCCTGCGCACAGCCGCGCGCGCCACGTCGAGGCGAGCGGACAGCTCCGTGCCGCCGGGGATGACGAACTTGGGCGGCAGCTCGACGCGCTCCATGTAGCGGTCGATGTCGCCCTCGAGCCGCTCGATCATGTCGGGCGTGACCTTCGAGACGCCGGCCTGGAGGCGCTCCGCGGCCTCGGGCGCGGTGGCCAGCTCGGCGCCGGCGATGAACAGCTCGTTCTGGAGCCGGAGGATGTCGTCGTAGAGCTCGCCCGGCTTCTCGGCCGCCGCGCGGGCCAGCCCGAGCGCCGAGCCGGCCTCGTCGATCGAGCCGTACGCCTCCGGCCGGCCCGCGAACTTCGGCACGCGGCCGCCGTACCAGAGGCCGGTGGTGCCGTCGTCTCCCTTGCGCGTGTAGATCTTCACGCCAGCGGATTGAACACGAGGCCGGTCGGGACCTTCGGATAGAAGTAGGTGGACTTCGGCGGCATCGACTCGCCCGCCCCCGCCACTTCGCGGACCTGCTCGACGGGGGTGGCGCGCATGAAGAAGCCTGCGTCGGCTTCGCCGGACTCGACGCGCTCGATCGCGTCGTCGAGGCCCTTGGAGTAGTCGAGCCCGCGGAGGTGCGCGATGTCGTCCTCGCTCATTCCGAGCGCGCCGCGAAGGACGATCGCCTCGAGCACGGCGGTGTCGAGCCGGCGGTAGGGCTCCGGCATCCCGGTGAGTGCCTCGTCCGCGATGCGCTGGTCCTTCAGCGTGAAGCGGAAGGGCCGCTTGAAGAAGCTGTCCATGTAGCCGAAGGCGACCTCGTCGGCGCCGGCCGGCGGCTCGAGCTCGCGGGTGTCGCCGAGCTCCTCGATGTCGAAGTCGCGTCTGGCGGTGTCGCGGATGGCGATCTGCTTGCCGGTGTCGTCCTTGAGGCCGGTGAGGAGCCGGTGCGTGGGGAAGACCAGCAGGCCGGGATCCTCGAGCGCGACCAGGAGCATGAGGACGTAGCGGTGGTCGCCCTCGCCGCCCAGCTCGTCGGCGTAGACGCGCGCGGTCTCGTAGCGGTGGTGCCCGTCGGCGATCAGGAGCTCGGCGTCCGAGAGCGCCCCCTGGAGCGCTGACATGCCGTCCGGGTCTGCCACCCGCCAGAGGGAGTTGCGGGTGCCTTCGTGGTCCGTCGCCTCAGCGAACGGCTCGGCCTCCGTTGCCTGAGCGAGCGCCTCGCGGGCCGCGCCGCTCGGGTCGGGGAACAGGCTGAAGATCGGGGAGAGGTTGACCTTCGTCGCCCGCGTCAGCTTCAGCCGGTCCTCCTTCGGCCCGGGATGGGTCCGCTCGTGCGGCCGGATCCTGCCCGCGCCGTACTCCTCCACGCGCACGCGCGCGAAGAAGCCGGTGCGCGTGCGGGTTGAGCCGTCCGGAGCGGTGTACTCCTGTCGCAGCACCCACAGCGCCGGCTCGTCCTCCTGGACGAGGACCCCCTTGTCACGCCACTCCGCGAGCGTCTCGGCGGCCGCCCCGTAGCTGCGCGGAAGGTCGAGCTCGACGACGTTGTACGGGCTCTTCGCGGCCAGCTCCGCGCGCAGCCCGTCGTCGATCACGTCATAGGGCGGAGCGATGAGCTCGTCGAGCGGCCCCGCCACGGCGGGGTCGTACCTCAGCGTCCTGAGCGGCTGAACATCTGCCATGAGCCGCGCCACCCTAGCGCGAGCCGAGGCGCGGCCTAGACTCCGTCCGGACGGGGCGTGGCGCAGCCTGGTAGCGCGCCGCCTTTGGGTGGCGGAGGTCCCCGGTTCAAATCCGGGCGCCCCGATCTCAGATGGCCGAAACCGCACAGGAATCGCAGTCTCGCGGACGGCTCAAGCCGATTCTGCTCGCCGCCGCCATGGCGTTCCTCGCCCTCAATGTCTGGACGGGCAGCCCGCTGCTCGCCGTGTGGCTCGGCTCGAAGGTCCAGGGGGAGAACAGCCAGCCGTCCATGGGCGCCTACGCGATCGTGATCATCGCCCTGATCGCGTTCAGCTGGGGGCTGTACCAGCTCCTCAAGCTCGTCATGTCGGCCTACCAGGACGCCACCGGCACCGCGCCGACGGTCCGCACCCACGCGCCGTGGCTCCGCAGCATGCGAGGCGAGCGGCCCGATCAGCGGGCGGCCGCGCGCATCTCCGGCGCCGAGCGGGTGGTCGTGGTCACGGTCCTCATCGCGGCCGCCGCGTTCGAGATCTGGTTCTTCTTCTTCTCCGGCTCGTCGATCGGCGGGGGCGGCGGGCGCTGACCCTGCCCGGCCGCTGACCTACCCTTAACCCGTTGCCCCGGTAGCTCAGCTGGATAGAGCGGCGGCCTTCTAAGCCGCGGGTCGCAGGTTCGAGTCCTGCCCGGGGCGCTCGTCATGGCGCGAGTCGGCGCTTGTACCGAGCGGCGTGCTTGGCCCGATCCCGGCCTGAGCGCCGCTGCTTGCTCTCGGGCGTGGCACGCTCCTGCGGCACGCTGGGCGCGTTCCAGATTGCCGAGCGAGTGGCCCACGCCGCCGGCCGCGGAGTGCGGGGCCGGTGCGGGCGATCTCCACCTATCCGTTGCTCTCCCGCGCGAGCCGGACTGACGACTACTGGGTGGTCAGTGGTGGCCGTGGCCTGCGCCGCGCACCATCCCCCAGATCATCATGCCCATCATCAACGCGCAGCCGAGCGGGGCGATGAACGCGAGCGTGCCCGCCCCGACGCCGACGAGTACAAAGGCGACGACCATCAGACCCGCGCAGACCGCGACGTGCTGCCAGTGATTCATCCGGTGCCAGTACCTCATCACGGCTCCTTTCCCAGCCTTCCCAAGCTAGCTCCGCTGGCGCGGCGGTCCAACGGCAGTAACCCGCAGCCGATGGCGGTCAACTACTGACTTCGCGAGCCCTGGCGAGCGTGGCGGTGCTGGTTGGCGACCCTCCACTATGCCCACGGGCTGCGCTGCGACGACTCCGGGTCGGTTCGCGGCTCCGTAGTTCTCACGCATCAGGTCACGCGGGTACCACGGATGTTGCCATGGGAGCGTCGGCGGAGAATCGCCGAAGCTGGCAAAGGAGCTTCCGATGAGAAACGAACGCTGGATGGCTATCCACCTCTCCGTGGTTACGCTCGTTGTGGTCGCCATCGCCGCCGCGCTTATCGTCGAGGGCCTAGGTTTCGCCCTCATCGTCGCGCTCGCCTTGGGAATCGTGCTCGCGATCGGCTACCCGCTTCTCGTCATCCTGGCCGAGCGCAGGGTCGGGGCGCCGCCGCGCCGGCGCCCCTAGGCGGCCGGTGCCCTGGGCGGTCATCCGCCGCGGGCCGACGGGCCCGTGACGCGGGGCAGCGCTCGGCTCCACTCGTCGCGCTTCCGCGCATAGGCCGGCGGCAGCGTCACGTTGAGCTTCTCGGCGACCTCGAGCCACTTGAGCGCGCTGTCGTAGTCCTCCCAGTCGGCGTCCGCGTCCGCGGCTGCGTATGAGAGCTCGAGGGCAGCCGTTCGCTCCGCCTCGGCCGCCTCGACGTCTTCCCCGAGCAGGGTCTCGACGTCGTCGAGCGGGGGTGGTTGTCCGCCCTCGGTGCGGCCGGCCAGGTAGGGAGCAAGGTGGCGAGCCGCGACCTTGCCCGGAGGCCACCAGAGGACGCTTCGGCCCGCCTTGGAAGTCGGCTCCTCCTCGGACAGCCTGACCCGCATGAACTGAGGCGCCGAACCGGTGAGGAGCGCCGCCCGGAGCAGGAGGTCGGGCGCCCGCGGCTCGACAGACACCCCTGCCAGCGCCGCGATCGCCGTCGCTGCCGCGTCCGCCTGCTGGGCCGCCAGGCCACCCTGCTTGATTGGGAACGACGTGGCGTCTCCGGCGGCGAAGACACGCTCGAGGCCCTTGACCCGGCCCACGTCGTCCGTGGGGATGAAGCCACCGGCCCCGCGGGGAACGCCGTTCAGGTAAGGAACGCGCAGCTCGGGAGAGGCGACGACGCGCTCCACGTCCAAGGAGCCGCCATCCTCGAACACGAGCCGTCCGCCCTTCAACATGTGCGGGGCACACCCCGTCACGACCTCGATGCCCGCGTCCTCGAGCAGTTTCGCAACCGTTCGGCTCGCGCGCTCTCCGAAGATCTCGAGCGGCATCCTCTCGTGCGTGACGAGCTTCCACTCGATGCCTTCCACGCCGAGTGATGCGAGGTGGGCTGACGACAGAAGGGCCAGTTCGTACAGCGGCAGCGCCCACCTGACGCGCTCGTGCGCGGCGAAGGCAACACTGCTCACCTGTCCCCGCGCGAGTTCCTCGAGCAGGCGGCCGAAGGCCGCGACGTCCTCCGGCCCACGGAACGTGAGCGCGCCGTGCACCACTTCGACGGGACGGGCTCCGATCGCCAGCAGCAGCGCGTCGAAGCGCATCATGCGCCCGCTTTCCGTGTGGAGGATCTGACGATCGGGTTCGACGCCCGCCAATGAGTCGCGTCGGTGATGGGCGCCGTGCTCCTCCGCTAGCTCAGCGAGGTCGATCCGGGCGGGATGTGCGAGCCCGAAGGGCTCGGCGACGGCGAGCGGGCGGTAGACGAACTCGCGCTCAGGCGCGAGGAGCTGGACCCTCACGCGCCGCCCGGCCAGCTCGTGAAGGGCGAGTAGCGCCTCGAGCCCGGCCACACCGCCGCCGGCGATGACGACCTCCAGCGGGGCGGGCGCGTCGGCGTTGATCAGCGTGAAGGTGATGTCGGCTCACCCGCGCCGCATGTCAGGCGCGTCTGCGGCCTGCGCCGCAGCCGCGCATGCGATCGGGGACGCGCGACAGAGACCAGCTCGGCTGCCGTGACAACGCGCTGGCCGCCGCGCCCATGAATACGCAGTTGGAACATCAAAGCGAATTCTGCGACCCGAAGGCCCTCGCGATATCCGTGGAACACGCCCCTTCATTGCGGGGAAACCCGCAGTCACGGAAATCGCTCCGAGCGAAGTGCACCCCGGCCCACGGCTCCTCCAACTCTCTTCTCGATCGCGAGGTGGCCGAGTTCATGACACCGGCTGCGTCCCGATCTCAGAGGCTGCCTCGGTCGCCGGCGCCGCCAGAGCGATGGCAGCGCACCGCGTGCACGCGGTCCTCGTCGTGGGCGCCCGCAACGGGACTCCGCTTGGGTGGATCACGCATCGCGGACTGCTCGGGTGGGTCGGCCGCGACCGCAGCCTCGTCCGGGCTGTGCCGTGGCCTGCTCCGTCGAGAGCCTCGGCAAACACGCGCTGAAGGTCGACGGCCGCTGCGGCTTTCTACGCATCCGGCGCGCGGAACGTCCGCGCGCGGCTCCGTAGCTCGTGCCGATGTCCCGGCCTGACGTCAGATCGAAGATGGCCTCGACACCACCCCAAGGAGATCTGTGATGAGCAAGCTCTACATCTACGCCGGAATCGCAGCGAGCTGCGTGATGATCGCCATCGGCATCGGTGCGGTCGTCGTCGGGCTCGACGGACGCTCTGATGTCCGCGACGAGCTCGCGCGTGAGAACATCGTCGGGACGCCCGACATGAAGAACGTCGCGAACGAGAAGGTCGACACGGGCGCAGAGGCCCGCGACTTCGCGGCGGGGATGCGCGTCCATACGCTCGAGGCGACAGACGGCCAGACGTACGCCGAGATGCCACGTTTCCTCGACGAGAACGGCAAGCCCACCGCCGACGAGAAGGCGGCAGCGGTCGACCCGAAGTCGGGTGAGCCGGTGAGCAACCCGGCGCGCGAGATCTGGGTGACCGAGACCGCGCTCGCGACCGCTCTCAACACGTCCTACTTCGCTGAGAACGTCGCGAACTTTGCGATCGTGATGGGCCTCGCGCTGCTGCTGGCCGGCATCGGGTTCCTGGTCCTGACGCTGCGCCTCCCGTGGCGTCGCGAGCGGGAGGCGGCCTCTGAGGCTCCCGCCGGCCGGGCCGCTATGGCCAGCTAGAACCCAGCGGGCCTCCACGAAGGCGGTGTCGAGCCCCCGTCCCGGTTCGCCGGGCCGGGGGCTTTCGCCGTCCCGGAGCACCACCCGATGCCGACGCGACGTCAGGCGCGTACGGTCACCCCATGCCCACAGGAACCACAAGCGACATCACCCGTCACAGCTTTGCCGCCCCCGCATTTGAGCGCGCCAAGGTGCTCGACGCCACCTACCGGATCCATAGCGTCGTCGTCGCAGGGATGCCCGACGGCACGCCGCCGGGGGGCGATCTCCGCCATCGACGTTGCTTCCGGAGCCCCCACAGCTGACGCGCTTGCCTCGACGGCGGCTGGCCGAGCACGATGTGACACATCTCGTCGTCGTCCAGCTCACCACCGCCATCCGGAAGTGTTCGCCGAGCTGCGAGCTGTGCGGCCGGTAGGTCGAAGTCCAGGGGGCCGTTCAGGGCCTTTCCCCGATGTCCGGGCGCGGCGTCGGGCGGATGCTGCGTTACATGGAGACCATCAGCATCAACGTCCGACGCACAATCGTAACGCTGGCGCTCGGGGCGCTCGTAGCCGGCGCGGCGCTGGTTCCTGCTAGCGCGGGGGCGGCGCAGCCGAAGGCCGGCGTTTACGCGGGTAAGGCGACACAGTCCGGTTCCATGCCGTACACGGGCACCGTCAGGCTGGGCGTCATCAAGGCTGCGGGGTCCTACAAGCTGGCCAAGGTCACGGCTCGGGTGAAGTTGGACTGCCAGGGTGACCCTGCCCAGATCAGGCGGATCACCGTGGCCATCCCCCTGCAGTCGGGGAAGGTTTCCGCCACCGGGCGCTTCAGCTACTCGATATCCCAGACCGCGACGAGCGGCTTCACGATCAAGGGTCGCTTCCTGACACGCGGGAAGGCGAGCGGCAGCCTGTTCCTCGGCGAGACCTCGGGCTGCTACGTGCCCGGAGGCGCGAAGTGGACCGCCACACTTCGCTAGGGCCACCGAACAGCGCTGGGCGGGCGACACCTCGACGGCCCCGGTTTCCGGGGCCGTCGCAGTCTCGGAGGGCGTTTCCGAGTGGCAAACTGCGGCCAGTGCCCCGACAGCTGATCGACACCTCCGGGCTCTACGCCGGCGTTCCCTATTCCTACGTTGCGCTCGCCTCGCCCGGCATCACCGTATTCACAGCCGGAGCCTGTCCACTCGACGCGAATGGAGACGTAGTCGGTCGAGGCGATGTCGCGGCGCAGACCGGGCAGGCCCTGGACAACCTCCTCGTCGCCCTCGACGCCGCCGGCTGCCGGACGGAGGACGTAGTCAAGACCACCGTCTACGTCGCGACCAGCGACCGAGGCGAGCTCGAAGCGGCGTGGCGGCTCGTGGAGGAGGTCTTCGGCACCCAGGGGCCCCCCAGCACGCTGCTCGGTGTGACGGTCCTCGGCTGGCCCGGACAGCTCGTCGAGATCGAGGCCGTGGCCACACGTTCTCAATGACGCGCGCCGTACCCGGGTAGGGCGTACAGATGCGCGCCATGACCGTCATCCCGGGCAAGGCCGGCAGCGCCGAGCTCACCGAGCTGCCCGATCCCGAGCCGAAGGAGGGCGAGCTGCTCGTGCAGCCGCTCTACCTGGGCGTGTGCGGCACCGACCGCGAGATCCTCGACGGGCTGCACGGCGAGCCGCCGCCCGGCCACGAGCGCCTGGTGCTCGGCCATGAGCTGCTCGGGCGCGTGAGAGACACCGGCCGGCTCGTCGCCGGCATCGTCCGCCGCCCGGACCCGGTGCCGTGCGCCTGCTGCGCGAAGGGCGAATGGGACATGTGCCGCAACGGCGAGTACACCGAGCGCGGCATCAAGGCGCTCGACGGCTACGGCGCCGAGCTCGTGACGCTCGAGGAGGACTTCGCCGTCCCGATCCCCGACGAGCTCGGCACGCTGGGCGTCCTCACCGAGCCGGCCAGCATCCTCGCGAAGGCCTGGGAGCAGATCGACCGCATATCCATGCGCGCGTGCTCGGCCCACGAGCGAGTGCTGGTCACCGGCGCCGGTCCGATCGGCCTGCTCGCCGCGCTGATGGGCGCGCAGCGCGGCCTCGAGACGCACGTGCTCGACCGCGCCACGGAGGGCATCAAGCCGGAGGTCGTGAAGACGCTCGGCGCCCACTACCACTCGGGGGAAGTAACGGAGGTCTCGAGGGTGTGCTCGCCCGACGTGGTGGTGGAGTGCACGGGCGTGGCGGAGCTCGTGGCCGGCGCGATGCGTCACACCGCGCCGGGTGCGGTGGTCTGCCTAACCGGCGTCTCGGCGTCGCGCAACCTCAGCGTGGACATCGGCGCCCTGAACAACGAGCTCGTGCTCGAAAACGACGTGGTGTTCGGCTCGGTGAACGCGAACCGCCGCCACTTCGAGCAGGCCGTGACCTCTCTGTGCGAGGCTGACCGGGACTGGCTCCGCATGCTGATCACGCGCACCGTCCCCTTCGAGCGCTGGCAGGACGCGCTCGAGAGGGGTGACGACGACATCAAGGTGGTGGTCGAGTTCTCCCAGCCCTAGCGCCGGACTGACGCTACTCTCGTCTCCCATGCCGACCTCACTCGTGACCGGGGGCGCGGGCTTTCTCGGCTCGCACCTGTGCGATTACCTCATCTCGCGCGGCCAGCGCGTGATCTGCGTGGACAACCTCGAGACCGGCTCACTCGAGAACATCAAGCACCTGAAGAATGGGGCGGACTTCCGCTTCGAGATGTTCGACATCACCTCGCACTACGAGATCGAGGAGCCGGTCGACTTCGTCTACCACATGGCCTCCCCGGCCTCCCCGATCGACTACGCCCGCCTGCCGCTGCACACGCTCAAGGTCGGCGCGTACGGAACGCACAACACGCTCGGCCTCGCGAAGAAGCACCGCGCCCGCTTCCTGCTCGCCTCCACCTCCGAGGTCTACGGCGACCCGCTCGTGCATCCGCAGCCCGAGACCTATTGGGGCAACGTCAACCCGATCGGCCCGCGCGGCGTGTACGACGAGGCGAAGCGCTACGCCGAGGCGCTCACGATGGCCTACCTGCGCCAGCAGGGCGTGGACACCGCGATCGTCCGGATCTTCAACACCTTCGGCCCGCGGATGCGGCCGAACGACGGTCGCGCGATTCCGGCCTTCCTCGGGCAGGCGCTCGCCGACCGGCCCGTGACCGTGTTCGGCGACGGCGCTCAGACCCGCAGCTTCTGTTACGTCGACGACCTGGTCCGCGGCCTGGTGCTGCTGACCGAGTCGGAAGTGCACGAGCCGGTGAACATCGGCAACCCGAACGAGATGTCGCTGCTCGAGATGGCGAAGCTGATCATCGAGCTCACCGAGTCGCGCTCGGAGGTGGTCTTCGAGGCGCTCCCGATCGACGACCCGCAGGTTCGCCAGCCGGACATCGCCCGCGCCCGTGACCTCCTGGACTGGCAGCCCGAGATCGACGTGCGCGAGGGCATCCGCCGCACGATCGAGCACTACACGAAGATCCTGGGCCAGCCCGCGTCGCGATGAGCTCGGCCGAGGCGAAGAACCTCGAGGTGATCGCGAAGGCGATCGAGCACCACAACGTCTCGTGCGAGTGGCCCGCGGTCGCGGTCGAGATGAACCCCTTCGAGGTCGAGCGTCTCGGCTGGGACACGATCAAGGGCCTCCCGATCCGCCCGAACCCGTCGCTCGGAACGGGCTCGTTCCGTGTGGTATGTGCCCGCGAGGACGGGCTGCCGGGCGAGGAGGAGACGGTCGAGGCGGTCTCCGACCAGACCGTTCCGGCGGAGTTGACGCCGGTTCGCTGAAACTGGACGGATGTCCAGATTCCGTTCCGTCTGGACTGTTGTTTTTCGCGCAGTTGCCGATACATCCCTAACTCCCGCAATCGGCGTCCTAGAGCGGGAAAGGGCCCCGTATCGACCTCGCGCGCATTCGTCACCTCGCTGTAGCAGCAGCTGCCCTCGGCGGGCTGGTCGCCGGCGCGTCCCTCGCGGACGCCGAATCCGTACGCCCTGACACCGCCCTGCACCTGCTCGTGGTGCCCGATTCGGCGCGTGCCGAGCTCGCGCTCGCGCGCGCGGACGCGCGTATGGTCGCCCGCTACAGCGACTTCACGCTCGTCGAAGCGGCGGGCGAGGACGACGAGCTCCTGCGCGGCGCCGGCGCGGGCCGCCGCGACGACATGCGGAGCGTGGAGCTCGCCGGCGGCCCGGTGGATCCGGCCGCGCGGCCGTCGCTTGCGGGCAAGGGCGCGCCTGAGCGCGGCGAGGCGCTCGTGCTCGTGCAGTTCGTTGGGCCGGTGAAGGAGGAGTGGCTGGCGAAGCTCCGCGGGACGGGCGCGACCGTCCTCGGCTACGCCGCCCAGAACGGGTACATCGTGCACGCGGCGGGAGACGCCCTCGACCGCGTGACGGAGCTCGTCGGCGCCTATCCGGCGGTGCGCGCCGCCACGGCGCTGCGAGCGGAGGACAAGGTCGAGCGCGGGGCGGGAAGCGGCCGCGTGGCGGTCCAAACCGTGGCGGGAGCCCCCGGTGAGGACGCACGTCACGGGGCCGGCGCCGCCGGCGACGAGCTCGCGCCCGAGCTGGCGGCGGCGCGGGTCCGCACGCAGTTCCTCGACCTGAGCGCGGCCGAGGTGAGCTCGCTCGCCGCCGATCCGTCGGTGGTAGCGATCGAGCCGGCCGGCGTGCCGGAGCTGCACGACGAGCGCGGTGCGCAGATCGTGGCCGGCAACCTGGCCGGCTTCGCGCCGAGCGGTCCGGGCTACCAGGCCTGGCTCACCGCGAAGGGGTTCGGAGCCCCGCTCGGATTCGCCATCGACGTGACGGACTCGGGGCTGGATCGCGGAAGCTCCGCGCTCGTCCACCCGGACCTGCTCGGGCGCGTGAGCTACGCCCGCGACTACACCGCGGACCCGGACGCCACGGACTGCGGCGGTCACGGCACGAACGTCGCCTCGATCGCCGCCGGCCTCAGCACGGCCACGGGCCAGGACGCCCAGGGCTACAAGCACGGGCTCGGCGTGGCGCCCTACGCCGAGCTCGGCGCGTCGAAGATCTTCCGCTGCAACGGCGCCGGCGCCGCGGTGAACTACGCCACGCTCACGGCGGACGCCTGGGCCGACGGCGCGCGGATCTCGAACAACTCGTGGGGCATCTCGAACTTCGGCGGCTACCACGCCGCTTCGCAGGCCTACGACGCGCTGGTCCGCGACGCCTCGCCCAACCCCGGCCACCAGGAGATGGTCGAGGTCTTCTCCGCCGGCAACGACGGCGACGCGAACGGCAACCCGCTCGACCCGAAGGGCGACGAGGGCTACGGCTCGGTGACCGCGCCGGGCACCGCGAAGAACGTGATCACGGTCGGCGCGGCGGAGAGCGTGCGCGGCTCCGGCACCGACGGCTGCGGCGTGACCGACGGAGGCGCCGACAGCGCACGCGACATCATCAACTTCTCCGGCCGCGGTCCCACGCAGGACGGGCGCCTCAAGCCGGATCTCGTCGCGCCCGGCACGCACGTCACCGGCGCGGCGCCGCAGCACGCCGGCTACACCGGCGCTTCGGTCTGCAACCAGAGCTTCGCCGGCAATGCGTTCTACTCGCTCGTTTCGGGTACGTCGCAGGCCGCGCCGCACGTTGCGGGGGCCGCCGCGCTGCTGCGCGACTGGTACGTCCGCGAGCTCGGAGAGCCCGCGCCCTCGCCGGCCATGACGAAGGCCGTGCTCGTGAACACCGCCGTGGACGTCGCCGGCGGCGACAGCGGCAAGGGCAGCTCGATCCCGTCGGCGCCGAACAGCGACGAGGGCTGGGGCCGCGTGAACCTCGGCGCGGCGCTCGACGCGACTCAGCGCGAGTACTCGGACCAGACGACCACGCTCGACGCTACGGGCCAGAGCTTCCTCCGCTCGTACTCCGTGGCGGATGGCTCGAAGCCGGTGCGCGTGACGCTCGCCTGGACCGACCCGCCGCCCGCCACCGTCACCGGCAACGCGTTCGTGAACGACCTCGACCTAGAGGTCTCGGCCGGCGGCCGCACCTACCGCGGCAACTGGCTGGTGGACGGCGTGTCCGCGCCGGGGGGCCAGGTGGACTTCCGCAACAACGTCGAGAACGTGGTGCTGCCCGCGAGCACGACCGGCAGGATGTCGGTGCGGGTCGTGGCCAGGTCGCTTGGCGGCGACGGCGTGCCGGGCAACGGCAAGCCGCTCGACCAGGACTTCGCGCTCGTCGTCTCGAACGCGCAGGAGCAGGCCTCCTCGCCCGTGCTGTCACAGGGAGCCGTGACGGTGGACGACACGCTCGACGCCCAGAACGGCGACGGCGCCCTGGAGCCGGGCGAGTCGTTCGCGCTGCGCCAGGGCGTGCGGAACACGGGCACGGACGTCGCCACGGGAGTGTCGGCGACGCTGAACGGGGCCGGCCTCGGCGTCACGCAGGGCAGCTCCGGCTACCCGGACATCACCACCGGCGCCGAGGAGCAGAACGCGACGGCATTCGAGGGCACGCTTTCCGGTACCGCCTCGTGCGGTGTGGACGCCACCGGCGTGCTCGACGTTGCCAGCGCCGAAGGCGGGATCCAGGCCGTCCCGGTCACGATTCCGACCGGGCGGCCCGGGCCGGCCACTACCCACACCCGCACGCAGACGCTCGCCATCCCGGACGACAACGCCGGGGGCGCGGTGTCCACCCTGTACGTGCCGGTGAGCGGGCGGATCAAGGACCTCGACGTCCACATCAACAGCATCGACCACAGCTTCGTGGGCGACCTGAAGGTGGAGCTGACGAGCCCCGACAACTCCACCACGATTCGGCTGATCGAGCACGTCGGCGGGCCGAACAACGGCGGCGACGACCTCGTGAACACCGTGTTCGACGACGAGGCCGCGACCGTCGTCGGCTCGGGCGCGAGCGCGGCGCCCTACACCGGCTACTACCGCCCGCAGGGCGACCAGCTGGCGCGCCTCGACGGCAAGGATCAACAGGGCACCTGGAAGCTCCGCGTGAGCGACCGCTACGAGAACGACACCGGCTCGCTGCTCGGCTGGGGCCTCACCATCCGGACCGCCCAGTGCGACCCGGACACGAACGCCCCGGACACGGAGATCCAGGACGCCCCGCCGGCGCTCGCAGGTTCGAGGAACGCGAGCTTCGAGTTCGGCTCGCCGCGGCCCGGCTCGCAGTTCCAGTGCCGGCTCGACGGGGGCGACTTCAACCCGTGCTCGTCGCCCTACTCGCTCGGCGACCTGGCCGAGGGCAGCCACACCTTCGAGGTGAGGGCGTTCGACTCGAAGGGCAACGTCGACGGTAGCCCGGCCGTCTACACGTGGATCGTCGACGTCACCGCGCCCGCTCCGCGCATCGCGACGGTCGCGGGCGCTGCTCCCGTCGTGGACGGCAGCGCCGGCACTTCCTCCGGTGACAACGGCTCCGTGACGGTGGACCTGTTCGCGGGCGCGGCCGCGAGCGGCACACCCGTGCAGAGCGTGGTGGCGCAGCGCGAGGCCTCCGGCTCGTTCAACGCGCGCTTCGGCGAGGTCGGCGGCGGCACCTACACGGTGCGCGCGCGCCAGTCGGACGCCGCCGGCAACACCGGCCTCAGCGGCGCGGTCAGCTTCCGGGTGGACGGCGCGGACGCGCCGGCGCCGTCCGACTTCGCGGTGGTCTCGACAGAGGAGTCGATCGCCGACGCCGCCGCGGGCCGGCTCGCGGCGCTGACATCGTGCGCGGGTCGCTGCACCCGGAGCACGTCGCTCATCGCTTCGGCGCGGGCCGCCGCACGGCTCGGCCTGCCCCGCCGCTCAGTGCGGCTCGGCGCCGGCTCGAAGCCTGCGGGCGTCGGCAGCGTCGCCACCAGGCTCACCCGCTCGGCACGGACCGCGCTGCGACGCAGTCGCGGCACGACGGCGACGCTGCGGGCCGCGTCCGGCTCCGTGTCGCTCGCGCGCTCGATCGCGCTCCGGCGCGAGCTGAGCCCGTCGCGCCTCGCGAGCCGGGGCCTCAAGCTCGCCGGCGCCTGCTCCAGCGCCTGCACGATCGACGCGCGGCTGATCGTGAGCGCGACGACCGCGCGGCGCCTCGGCATCAGGACGAGCGGTCGCAGCGTGGCCATCGGCCGCGGTCGGCTGAATGCCGCCGCCCGCGCGCCCGCCGCGTTCACCACGCGCATCGCACGCAGCGCCCGCGCTGCGGTCTCGCGCGCGCGGGGGGCGCAACTGACGCTCGAGGTCCGCGTCAGCGCCCCCGGGACGGCCACCCGCCGCGCCACCCGCCGCATCACGTTCGGCTAGAGCCGGGGGCGTAAGAAACGCGCGCGCCTCGGCGCAAACGGTTCATGACCGACTACCAATGGCGCCAAGCGCGCCGTCGACCGCCTCGCTGTCGAGCGCGCGGCTCGCGAGCTCCTCCGCGCCCTAGGTGCCGATGTCGACGAGGAGGGGCTTCAGGAAACGCCTCGACGCGTGGCAGACGCATACACCGAGCTTCTTACGCCGCATCCGTTCCGGCCGACCACGTTTCCGAACGAGGACGGCTACGACGAGCTGATCGTGGCGCGCGCGATCCCGTTCCACTCGCTCTGCATGCACCACATGCTGCCCTTCCACGGCGTGGCGCACGTCGGGTATCTGCCCGGTGAGCGGATCATCGGCCTGAGCAAGCTCGGGCGCGTGGTCGAGTACTTCAGCCGGAACCTCCAGATCCAGGAGCGCCTGACCACCCAGGTCGCCGACTGGCTCGAGCGCGAGCTGGAGCCGAAGGGCGTCGGTGTCGTCCTCGAGGCCGAGCATCTCTGCATGTCGCTGCGCGGCGTTCAGAAGCTCGGCGCCACGACCGTCACCTCGGCGCTGCGCGGTCTCGTTCGGACGGACCCGCGAACCCGCCAGGAGTTCCTGGCACTGACAACGAGGACGGCACATGACCAGTGACGAGACACACATCATCGTCGGCGGCGGCCTGGCGGGCGCGAAGGCGGCGGAGACGTTGCGGAGCGAGGGCTTCGACGGCCGTGTGCTGATCGTCGGAGCCGAACCTGAACGCCCGTACGAGCGGCCGCCGCTGTCGAAGGACTACCTCCGCGGCGAGGCCGGGCGCGACAAGGTCTACGTCCACGACGAGGAGTTCTACGCGCAGCAGGGGATCGAGCTGCGACTCGGCCGCACGGCGACCCGCCTCGACACCTCCAGGCGAGAGCTCGAGCTCGACGACGGCGAGATCGTCGGCTACGACCGCCTGCTGCTGACCACCGGCGCGGAGCCGCGCCGACCGGAGATCCCGGGGAGCGGGCTCGACGGCGTGCTCTATCTCCGCAGCGTCCGCGACTCCGACGCGCTGCGCGAGCGGCTCGACCAGGGCGGGCGCGCTGTCGTGGTGGGCGCCGGCTGGATCGGCGCGGAGGTGGCGGCCTCCGCGCGCCAGCGCGGTGTGGACGTGACCCTGCTGGACCCGCTCGGCGTTCCGCTCGAGCGGGTGCTCGGCGTCGATGTCGGGGCCGTGTACCGCGATCTGCACGCGGACAACGGCGTGCGGCTGCGCATGGGGGCCGGCGTCGCGGCATTCGAGGGGCGCGACCGCCTCGAGCGCGCCCGCACGAACGATGGCGACACGATCGAGTGCGACTTCGCCGTGATCGGCGTGGGTGTGCAGCCGCGCACAGCGCTCGCGGCGGAGGCCGGCATCGCGATCGACAACGGGATCGTGGTGGACGAGCGGCTCGAGACGAGCGTCCCCGGCGTGTTCGCCGCCGGCGACGTGGCCAATGCGTGGCACCCCTTCTACGGCAGGCGCGTCCGGGTCGAGCACTGGGCGAACGCGCTCAACCAGGGCCCCGCCGCGGCCCGCAACATGCTCGGCCGCGGCGAGGCGTACGACCGTCTGCCGTACTTCTTCTCCGACCAGTACGACGTCGGGATGGAGTACACCGGCTACGCGCGGGGCGGGGACCACGTGGTCTTCCGCGGCGATCCCGCCTCGCGCGAGTTCATGGCCTTCTGGACCGAGGACGGCCGCGTGACGGCCGCGATGAACTTGAACGTCTGGGACGTGAACGATGCGGTCAAGCGGCTCATCCGCGAGCGCGTCCCTGTCGACGAGAAGCGCCTGGCGGACCCGGAACAGCCGCTGGAGGAGCTGGCGGCCGCCTAACGCCGGGCGGCGGCAGAGTCGCGGCCAGCGCGCCTCGCACTGCTCTGCGAGCGGCGGCCTTGGCTTCTATGAGTGCGATTGGGTTCATGGAGCGAGTGTCGCTCGCGCCGCATCAATTGCAATCATGATTTTACTACTACGATAAGATCAGCTAATGCTTGATCCGCGTCGCCTCCTCACCTTCCGCGAGGTTGCGCGGCTCGGCTCGTTCTCGCGCGCCGCGGAGGAGCTGTCGCTCACGCAGCCCGCCGTGTCGCAGCAGATCCTCTCGCTCGAGCGCCAGGTCGGAGTCCGGCTGATCGACCGCGGCCCGGGCGGGGTGGGGCTGACCGCGCCCGGCGCGCTGCTGCTGCGGCACGCGGATGCCGTTGCGGGCCGGCTGCGCCTGGCCGACGAGCAGCTCGGCGCGCTCGTGGCCGAGGAGCGCCGGCGCCTGGCCATCGGGGCGTTCCCCAGCGCCATCGCGACGATCGTGCCGGAGGCGCTCGTGCGGATGAGGACCGCTGAGCCGGACCTCGAGGTCAACGTCGCCGAGGGCACGCACGAGGAGCTCGTCGCGGCGGTGCGCGAAGGCAGCCTGCACCTCGCCGTCCTCTTCCAGGACGCCGCCGCGCCGCGGCGCGAGCACGAGGACCTCGAGCGCCACGACCTGTTCGAGGAGCCGATGGTGGCGGCGCTGCCCCCGCGGCACCCGCTCGCGCGCCGCCGCAGAATCGACCTCGAGCGCCTCGCGGACGACCTCTGGACCGCGCCCTCGCGCGACGGCCTGATCCACCGCGCCTGCGTGGCGGCCGGATTCGAGCCGAACATCGCCTTCGTGACGCACGACGTGCTGGCGTTCCGGGAGCTGGTGGCTTCGGGCCTCGCCGTGACGCTCACAGGCCGCCTGCTCGCCGGCCGCCTCGACGGAATCGCCACCCCTGCCGTCACCGGCGACCCGGCGCGGCGCAGCGTCTACGCGGTGAGGCCCGACACGGACAGCCATACGCTGACCGACCGGCTGCTCGCGGAGCTCTCGCGGTCGGCTTAGTCCGTCACTAGTCCGTGACGTTCACCGTGCAGGTGTTCGACTGGGAGGGCTGGAAGCCCGGGGCTCCGTCGAACCGGGACTGGACGATCCAGTTGCCGTAGGTGTTGCCGTCGCCATGATCGGCGCTCGGGTCGATGGTGTGGCTCCAGCTGCCGCTCGCATCGGCCGACGTGGTGCGGGCGAATGGGGTCCCACCCGGCGGTGTGTACACCAGCCGGATGCTGGCTGCCGGGGGCGCCGGCGCGAGCGTGCCCGTCACGGTGAAAGGCGTTCCGGTGGCCGTGTTGACGACCGGCGGGCACGTCTGCGACAGCGTGGTGGGCTCGATCGTCGGTGGTGGGGCCGGCTCCGGCGGTGCCGACTCCTGCGGCACCCGCCTGACGCGCTCGAGCGGCGGAACCGGAGGTGCGAACAGCGCCCGCAGCCCCGCGGCCAGCTGCCGACCTGACCTGCGCGCCCGCGTGACGGCAGCGAGCCGGCGCGTCAGCGTCCGGAACAGCCCGGTGGAGCCCTCGCCCTTGATTGCGGGCCGTTCGCGGATCGCCTCGATCGCCCGGCGCAGCCCGCCGATCACGATGGTCTCGTTGGCCAGGGTGAACCTGCGCCTGCCGCGGGCAAGCGTGTCGACGAAGCCCGAGCTGTGGAAGGTGCGGAGGCGAGCCTTGCGCGCCGCCGCGAGCCCCCGTCGGAGCCGTGTGAGCACCAGGTCGGCCTGATGTCCCTGGGCGTCCAGGGCGCTGGGTGCGATCACCCTCTCCATCGCCGCCTGGCAGCCCGCGCCCCGGCACGGCTCGATCCCGCGCGCATCCCCGGTCGCCTGCCGCTCCTGCCGAGCGAGTCTGCCGATCAGGCTCCGCTGGGCGGAGATCTGGCCTCGGATGTCCCTCACGATCCGCGCCCGCGAGATCACGGCGTCGGTCACCGCGGCCCCGACCCGCGGGCTGCCGCAGACCTGCTGGCCGTAGAGCTGGAAGAAGCGCGCGCGGAAGTCGCCGAAGCTGTGGATCCCGGTGGAGAGGGTGATCCCGGTCGGGGTCTCCCGGAGGACGCGGACCATCTGCGGGCGGCTGCTGCAGCCCTCGAGCCCGGTCAACGCCGCCGCGACGTTGCCCTCCTGGCTGAGGTTCGTCCCATCCCCGCAGGTCTCGAACGATCGCGCCCAGTACTCGGCCCAGCCCTCGTTGAAGGCGAAGCCCTGGTTGGTGTCCTTGCAGGACGAGTGGAACTGCGGGTACTGGAACCTGCCGGCATCGACGAGGAAGTGCGCGAAGCCTCCGTCGAAGGAATGCCGCATCGCGTGCGCGAACTCGTGGAAGCTCGTGCTGTTCCGCGCGCCGGTCGGGTACCCGGCGGGCCAGCGCGTCGTGTCGGTGGTGGTGAACGGAACGCCGCAGCACGGAAAGTCCGCCTCGATGCCGTAGTCGCCGGTCGGCGGCCGGGCGCCCACGACCGCGCGGAAGTCGACGTACGCGTCGTGAGCTCCCTGCCAGATCTGGCACTTGGGCGACCCGGAGGCGCCGCCGCTCCTCGCGACCTCCCACGTGCCCAGGTCCACCAGACCGGACGGCCGCTTTCGCTTGCCGCTTTCCGTCGACCAGTTGAACGGGGAGTACCAGTTCTCGAGGTCGACCCCGCCGCCGATCAACTCGAGGTTCACGTAGAACGTCGAGTTGGAGTCCGCCCTCACGAAGAAGTCGAACGAGCCGTCGGCGGCGGTGTGAGCAACGCGCATCCTCTCGTCGGGCCACCACGACCGCGAGCGGTAGAGCTCCACGCGCGCGCCGGCGATGGGCGCCACCGTGGTCCCGTCCCGGCAGGTCCACCTCCCCTTGACCTCGTAGTCCACGGCCGCCGCTGCCGGCGCGGCCACGATGCCGAGGACCAACGTGCCGATCAGGAGGGCACGATGCAGCACGTTCCCACTCTAACCCCGCGGGCCAAGTGCCTGCGGGAGGGGGCAATAAGGGCCGGAACGGCCGAGCACCCCTCCCGGCAGATATCTGCAAGGTCCCGGTCACTCCGACGGCGATGAGTCTCGCAGTGATCTCCGGTCTGTAATCACACCGATTCAACTGCTCGAGGAGAACGACATGACCGCGACCTACACCTTCGACGTTTTCTCCAGCCTCGATGGCTACGGCGCCGCCGGCGCCAACTGGACCGGCTACTGGGGAAAGCAAGGTCCCGAGTTGCTCGATCACCGCCTTGCCCTGTACGGCGCGGAGCAGCGGATGGTCTTCGGGGCCAACACGTATCGGGCATTCGCGCGGATGCTGGCCTCGAGCACCGAGGAGTCCGAAGTACGTGACCCATGGGTCACGCGGATGAGGAGCCTGCCGGCAACGGTGGTGTCGACGACGCTGGAAGGCCCCCTCGACTGGCCCGACGCGACCCTAGTGAGCGGTGACGCCGTCGACGTCGTCGCCCGGCTCAAGGAGGAGTCCGAGGTGCCCTTGCGCTCGCACGGCAGCCTGTCGATGAATCGGGCACTGATGGCCGCCGGCCTGGTCGATCGCGTCCAGGTGACGCTCTTTCCTGTCATCACGGGTCAGACCGGGCTTGACCCGATTTTCGAGGGTGCGGCCGACTTCGACCTGGAGCTGCTCGAGCACCGGACGCTCGACGGTCACATCCAAGAGCTCACCTACCGACCCACCCTCCACTGACCCGGGCAACCATCACCTGGACCCCGACGAGAAGCTGGAAGCGCCCATCCCGGGCGGTCGGTAAGAGGTCCGGCCGCCGTCTCGGGGAACCCGCCCTCGGCCGCTCAGGCGACCCTGAGCCTCAACGTGGCGATCTTCGAAGGTGACCGCTGCGCCAGCTTTGGCGGCGGCGGCTCACAGCGCGCTTGGTGGCAGGAGCCGGATCGGGATGGCAAGGTTGCGTTGAGATGCGCTTGACGACGCTCGCGATGATTCTGGCCGGCGTGCTGTTGCTGCTGCAGGCGGCCGGCGCCTCGGCGGCGACTCCGCTCGCCGGCGGCGCGTACGCCGGCGCGGCGTACGATGACCGCACCGACCAGCAGGCATCGGGGCGGCTCCTCGTCTCACGCTCCGGACGCAGGATCGCGCCAGGAACGGCTGTCGGCGCCTGGGCTCCGTGCGCGCGCGAGCGCGGCCGTGCTGAGGTCGGCGCGCGGCTGAGGCTGACGGCGCCCGCGGCCATCCGTCCCGACGGTAGGTTTCGCTTCACCGAACGGCGCGCCGGCACGAGTATCGTCGCGCGCGGGCGCTTCAGGCGGCGCTGGGCAGCGCGGCTCGTCGTCTCGGTGAGGAAACGGCCGCCCAATCCGCGAGATCGTCGCCGCCCGGGCTTCTGCCGCGCGGGGCCGACAGTGGTGCAACTCGAGCACGTCGGGCTCGTTCCGTTCCGCGACTGCCGGACGCATCCGGCGCGCACGCTGGCGCTCAGCGCGGAAGGGCGCATCTTCCAGCACCGCACGTACGGTGACTTTGACACGCGCGTGTATGGCTGCCTGTTCTCCACCGATACGCGGGTGTTCCTCGGCGGCCTGAGCGCGAGCGGCGACCAGTCCGTGGGGGAGCTCTTCCGGCTGGGCGGTCCGTACGCCGGCTGGGTGAGCATCGGCTGCGCGGCGAGCTGCGGCCGCAGCGTCGTCGTCACCGACCTTCGGAACGGCGCCCGCTTTCGCAGGTCGCCGAGTGATGGTGCCGTGGCCGACCTGGTCCTGAGCTCCGCTGGAACCGCGGCCTTCATCGCGGCAGGACGATTCCTGGGGGCCCCGACGGAGGTGCGCGTCATCGAGCCCACGATCGTGACCTGTCTCCCAGCGCCGTACTCTGTCTGCTGGAACTCGACGCGGCTGCTCGACTCCGGGAACATCGACCCCACCTCGCTCACACTCGCGGACGGCACGCTCAGCTGGATGAAGGACGGCGTGCTGCGCACCGCGCCGCTCGAGTAGGACCAGGAGCCGACTCGCGCACTCGACCCTGCGCACTGATCGGTGACGCAACCGTCGCCCACGCGCTGCGGCAGTAACTGCGAGGAGGCAGCCACCGCCGTGGTCGTAGCTGCGAATCGCCTCCCAGCTCGCAAGCCTGGTGGCCACCCCAGGAAAGCGATCCGGGCCAAGCTAGATACTGAGGCCACGGTGAGGCCACGGAGCCCGCCGACGCCACGGCCGCGAGCTTGAGAGCGTCCAGACCCCCGCTTTGCAGAAGGTCCGTGGAGGGTGAGCGACGGGACTCGAACCCGCGACCGCCTGGACCACAACCAGGAGCTCTACCTGCTGAGCTACGCCCACCACGCGCGCCCTCTTGGGCGACGTTCGCAATCTAGCAGCGGGTTGGCGGCGCGATGCGGCGTGTGGGAAGCCGTGCGCCTCTGGGCATAGTCCGCTCGTGCGCAAGCTTGTCGTCATCGCCGGTGCCGTCGCGGCGAGCGTGGTGGGCGAGCGCCTCTACCGGCGCCATCTGCGCGACTGGGTCCTGACCTGGGGCGCCACGGCGGGCGAGGCGGAGCGGCCGCTGCCGGGGGACGATCTGCTCGAGGCGCCCGACGTACTCGCGACGCGCGCGATCGAGATCGATGCTCCTCCGTCGGCAATCTGGCCGTGGCTCGTCCAGATGGGGCCGGGGCGTGCCGGCGCCTACACCTACGACTGGATCGAGAACCTGTTCGGGCTCGACATGCACAGCGCGGACACGATCGTGGCGGCGTGGCAGCAGCTCGAGGTCGGCGACGTCCTGCGGGCTCCGAAGGGAGGACCCGGGATGCGGGTCGAGCTGCTCGAGCCCGAGCGCGTTCTCTCGAACCGCTCCGAGGCCGGCGATTGGGTCTGGACATTCTTCCTCGAACCTCAGAACGGCTCGACCCGGCTGATCAGCCGCAACCGGATCGCGATGAAGGGAGCATCCGCCGGGCAGCGCCTCGGGATGCTCGTGATGGAGCCCGGCTCGCTGGTGATGGAGCGCAAGATGCTCCTCGGAATCAAGGAGCGCGCCGAGCGGCTCGCGGCCGAGCGGCAGACCTTTAGGTCGCCGTAAGGCACGCCTGGAGACTGCGGGCATGCGCACGAGGCGACTCGCGATCGCGGCTGCAGCGTCTGCCGCGGTCCTCGGTGGGTGCGGCGGCGACGGCGACGTGACGACGCGGGTGTCCGACGGTGGCGGCGGCGTGACCGAGAGGGACGAGGCCGCCCCCACGAACGAGCCTGCGGGCAAGCGCCGCAAGGCTGCGACGATCGTGGTCCGCGGCTCCGAGTTCGGCTCGATGCTGTTCGACTCGGCGAGGCAGGCGATCTACGTCTTCGAAAACGACCGCCCGAACGAGACCGTCTGCTACGGCGAGTGCGCCGAGGCTTGGCCACCCGTCTATACCGAGGCGCCGCCCAATGCCGGCAGGGGCGTGGACCGGTCGCTGCTCGGGACGATCGAGCGACGCGACGGCCGCATGCAGGTCACCTACGCCGGTAAGCCGCTCTACTTCTACGCGCATGAGTCGCCTGGCGAGGTGCGGTGTCACAACGTCGATTTGAACGGCGGCCTGTGGTGGGTCGTCGGTCCGGGGGGCAAGCCTCGTCCGGCCTGACCAGGCCGGTGGGGGCGCGATTTCCCTCGAAACCTGCGCATCCCTGCCGCACGGGTCGCTGGCACCTTGACCCTGGAAAAACATCGGCGTACGGTCAGGGCACGAGCACCAAATCTCAATTCGGCCGGGCCGGCACGCGGCGGCTTGCGCTTCTGGGTGGCTTCGAGTTGGTCGTCGACGACGCTCCGCGGCGCCTCGCGTTCAGCGCGCAGCGGGTGCTCGCGTTCCTGGCGCTTCAGCCCCGGCCGGTGCAGCGGCCGTTCGTCGCGGGGTGTCTCTGGCCGGAGTCGAGCCAGGAACGAGCGAACGCGAACCTGCGCACGGCGCTCTGGCGGTTCGGCGACGCGCATGGTGTCCTCGCGGACGAGCCTGCCAGCCACCTCGCGCTGCGCCCCGACGTGGCGGTCGACCTCCGCGACGTGAGCGCCCGCGCGCGCCGGCTGATCCATCACCACGCCCGCCCGTGGGACGACGACCTCGAGACGCTCAGCGAGAGCGGGGAGCTCCTGCCCGACTGGTACGACGAGTGGCTCGAGATCGAGCGCGAGCGCTTCCGGCAGCTCAGGCTCAGTGCGCTCGAGCGCCTGTGCATCGAGCTGACCGCGGACGGGCGCTTCCCCGAGGCGGTCCAGGCCGGCGTGGCGGCGGTGGCGGCGGACCGCCTCCGCGAGAGCGCGCACAGGGTCCTGATCGCTGCACACCTCGCGGCCGGGAACCCGGGTGAGGCCCTCCAGCAGTATCGGAGCTGTCGCGACGTGCTGGCGCAGCGGCTCGGCTGGGAGCCCTCGCTCGAGATGCGCCTGCTGGTGTCGGCCCTGCCCTTCCAGGCGTCCCGGCTCACGAGGTAGACGGGCCTGCGGGGCGGTGACGCCCGCGTGACGCCCAGGTGACGCAATCGTTCCAGGCTCATCGAAACACAGAGCCGGAGGGAGCCGCTCATGTCACGCGCACCGGGTCGAAGCCGTTCGAGCAAGTCGCGAAGCTCGCGCTCTTCGGGAAGCGGAAGCGGCCGCAGCCGCTCGCGCAAGAAGACCGCGGGCGATATGCCCCGCCTCGTATACGCCCAGGCCTCGCCGCATTCGCTGGGCGGCACGCCGCTCTTCGACGCGGGCGCCGCGATCAACCAGGACACCGTCGCGAACTTCGTCTCGGACGACGAGGTCACGCGGGCCGCAATCGTCCGCCTCCAGGAGGCCGGCTTCCGCGTCCTGCAGGTATCGCCCTCGGGCACCACCATCAACATCGCCGGAACGGCGAAGACCTACGAGAACGCCTTCAACACCGAGCTGGTGACCGAGGAGCGTCCCGTCCTCAAGCCGGGCGGCAAGGAGGACACAGCCACCTTCGTCGAGTGCCCCGAGACGGACCTTCCCGGCCTCGTCGCCACCCGCGGGACCTCGTTCGACGACGTGCTCGAGGGCATCGCGCTCGAGGAGCCGGTGTACCCGCACCAGAATGCCTTCGCGCCGCCGGCGAGGTACTGGCATCTCGACGTGCCCGGCGACGTCTCGCTCGGCGTGGACGCCGACCGCGTGCACCGTGGCGGGATCACGGGGCGCGGCGTACGGCTCGTGATGGTGGACTCCGGCTGGTTCCGCCACCCGTACTTCACGCAGCGCGGCTACCGCTCGGCGCCCGTCGTGCTCGGCCCCGGCGCGGCAAATCCGAACAACGACGAGAGCGGGCATGGCACGGGCGAGTCGGCCAACGCCTTCGCGGCCGCCCCGGACATCGACTTCACGATGGTGAAGATCAACTTCGCGAACAGCACGGGCGCGTTCAACGCGGCCGTCGCGCTCGGGCCCCAGATCATCAGCTGCTCGTGGGGCTCGAGCGTCCAGACCGGTCCGCTCAGCGCGGCCAATCAGGCGCTCGCCGCCGCGATCTCCGCGGCCGTGGCAAGCGGGATCATCGTCGTGTTCAGCGCCGGCAACGGGCACTGGGGGTTCCCCGGCCAGCATCCGGACGTGATCTCGGCGGGCGGCGTGTTCATGAACCCCAACGGGACGATGCGTGCCTCGGACTACGCGAGCGGCTTCGCCAGCCAGATCTACGCGAACCGGAAGGTCCCCGACGTCTCGGGGCTCGTGGGGATGCGGCCGAAGGCGATCTACATCATGCTCCCGCTCCAGCCTGGCGACACGATCGACATCGGCAACGCCGGGGGCACACACCCCAACGGCGACGAGACCGCGAACAACGACGGCTGGGCGGCTTTCAGCGGCACGTCCGCCGCCGCGCCGCAGATCGCCGGGGTGTGCGCGCTGATCAAGCAGGCGTGCCCGCGCCTCACGCCCGCGCAGGTGCGCGACATCCTGATGCGCACCGCGCGCGACGTCACCACCGGGACGAACCACCCGGTCTTCGGGAACGCCGCGGGCACGGGTTACGACCTCGCCACCGGTGCGGGGCTCGTGGCGGCGCATCCCGCCGTGCTGATGGCGAAGGTGCGCTGCCTCGGGCCGATCCGGCCGATCGCACCGCCGATACAGCCGGTCACCGTCGGGCCGACCCCGATCACGCCGCTGCCGATCACGCCGACCCCGATCCGGCCCCCGATCGAGCCGATCACGCCGACCCCGCTCAGGCCGCGGCCGATCGAGCCGATCGACCCGCTGCGGCCCGGCCCGGCCGAGGGGGCGCAGCCCGCGGGCGGCGCGCCGCTGACCGACGAGGACGTGGCGGCGCTCGAGAACCTGATCCTCGAGACGGAGGGCGATCTGGACCTCGAATGACGAGCGTCCTGCTCGCCAGCATGCCGTTCGCGGCGCTGGACCGGCCGGCGCTCGGCCTGGGGTTGCTCCAGGCTGAGCTGCACGAGCGTGGGTTCGAGTGCGAGACGCGCTACCTCTCCTTCGCGTTTGCGGACTGCATCGGCGTCGAGGACTACCTCTGGGTTCACCGAGGCCTGCCGTACACGGCGTTCGCCGGCGACTGGGCGTTCACGGAGTCGCTGTACGGCGTGCGCCCCGAGGCGGACGCGGGCTACGTACGCGGCGTGCTCCACCGCGAGTGGCGGCTCGGGGCCGAGGACGTCGCGCGCCTGAGGCGAGTGCGCTCCTGGTGCGAGCCGTATCTGCGCCACTGCCTGGACGCGGTTCCGTGGGGGGACTACGACGTCGTGGGCTTTACGTCCACGTTCGAGCAGAACATCGCGTCACTGGCGATGGCGCGGCGCGTCAAGCGGGCGCACCCGGGCGTGGCCATCGCCTTCGGGGGAGCGAACTGGGAGGGGGCGATGGGGCGCGAGCTCCATCGCCGCTTCCCGTTCGTCGACTTCGTCCTCAGCGGCGAGGCCGACCGGTCCTTCCCGGAGCTCGTGAGGGCGCTCGGTAACGGCCGCGACGTGCGCGGCATCAGGGGCCTGGTGTGGCGCGACGGCGCCCGGACGCGCGCGAACGGGCCCGCGCCGCTCGTGACGGAGCTCGACGAGCTGCCCTATCCCGACTTCGACCCGTTCTTCCGGGACAGGGCCGCGAGCGCCGCCTCGACGGCGGTCGGAGCGTCGATGCTCGCGGAGACCGGGCGCGGGTGCTGGTGGGGTGAGAAGTCCCACTGCAAGTTCTGCGGGCTGAACGGCGGCGGAATGCGCTTCCGCTCGAAGTCGCCCGAGCGGGCGGTCGCGGAGCTCCGTCACCTGCGCGACCGCTACGGCATCGCGGCCATCAACATCGCGGACAACATTCTCGACATGGGCTACTTCAGGACGGTGCTCCCGGTGCTGGCGACGGAGGGCCCCGAGCTGTCTCTCTTCTACGAGGTGAAGGCAAACCTGAAGCGCGAGCAGGTCGCGCTGCTCGCGGCCGCCGGCGTGCACGCGATCCAGCCGGGCCTCGAGAGCATGAGCGACCACGTCCTCCGGCTGATGCGCAAGGGGACCACGGCGCTCAGGAACGTCCAGCTGCTCAAGTGGTGCCGCGAGCACGGGGTGCTGCCCGAATGGAACGTCCTGTACGGGTTCCCAGGCGAGGAGCCGGAGGACTACGCGGGGATGCCGCGGCTGTTCGAGCAGATCTGGTTCCTCGACCCGCCGAGTGGCTACGGCCCGGTGCGGCTCGACCGGTTCAGCCCCTACCACCAGGACCCGGCCGGAAACGGGATGATCAACGTGCGGCCGCTCGGGCCGTACCCATACCTGTACCCGTTCCCGAGGAGCGCGCTGATGCGGATCGCGTACTACTTCGACTACGACTACGCCGACGGCCGGAAGCCGCTCGCCTACGCGGGCGAGACGGTCGAGAAGGTCAGGTCGTGGATGGCCGACGAGCACCGCGGGGCGCTCACCCGCGTGAACGACGGCGACGGGATCGCGGTGGTGGACGACCGCGCGCCGCCTCCGCGGCGCACGCTGCGTCTGCGCGGGTGGCGGGCGCGGGCGTACGACGCGTGCGACAGGGCACGCTCGCTCTCCGGGCTCGCCCGGGACCCTGCGCTCGACGACGTCGCGCCGGACGTGCTGCGGTCGTTCCTCGATCGCTGTGTGGACGCCCGCCTGATGATGCGCTCAACCGACTCGTACCTCGCGCTCGCGGTACACAGCCCCGCACGCGCGTGGTCGAATGGGGGGCCGGCCGATGAATGAGGATCGAGTGGCGGCACTGGTCGTCCTGAACGAGGGCGCGGACGGCGAGCCGGTCCACCGCTGGTTCGAGCGCCAGGGCTTCATGGCGGGGCCGCTGGTGGGGATCTCGTTCTCGATCGAGGGCCCGCGCGCGAGAATGGAGGAGTCCTTCTCGGGCTACGGAGAGGCGGAGAAGGCCGGCGGCGAGCGCGAGCTGGCGCTCGATGCGCTCCCGGAGGACGTCCGCTCGGCCGTCATGGCGGTGACGCTCGAGGCGCCGCCCGACTACGGACCGGGGAACCCCTGACCCCGGCCCTGCCGTCATTGCACAGGGTCACGAGGCTCCTCGGCCCGCGCGCGACCGGGGTGCTCGCCCGCGAGGCGTTTGTCAGGCACGCGGACGCCCAGGTCTCGCTCGTCGGTGACGAGGCCGCCGCGCCGCCGCACGATCCGCTGCGGTGGTTCGAGACGGTCGAGGGCGGCCCGGCGCTGCGCGCCTTCTACACCGCCCCGGTGGTGCTGCGGGCGCTACGCGCGGTGACCGGCGTCGCCTGGCGCCCCTCCGGCGAGGAAGGGACCTATTCCTACTACCGCCGGGAGGGGCACTTCCTCGGGATCCACCTGGACGTGAAGGAGTGCAAGCTCGCGCTGATCACCTGCTTCCACGAGGAGGGCGCGCCGAGCGAGGGCCGGTCCGGCGCGCTCGAGCTGTGGCCCGAGCGGGCCGGCGAGCCGCTGGCGGCGATCGAGGCGGACCCGGAGCCCGGCCGCGTGACCGTGCGCCTCCGCCCCGGCGAGTCGATCGTCCTGCTCGGTGGGCTCGCGCCGCACAGGTTCACGGCGACGGGCCAGGGCCACGTGCGGATCACGGCGCCGCTCTGCTACCTGCCCGCGTAGTCCCATCTAACTGAACGCAGGTTCAGTTGGCGGTGCACCTGGGAAGAAATCCCGTATGTGGAGTCTTGCGGCAAATGAGCCCACACCGCCCGCGGGCGGCGGTGCGACGGGCGAGATAGTCATCGGAACCCTCGGTGGGCTGATCGCGACGGCGGCCCTGTTCGCGCTCGTGTTCGCGCACCGGAGCGGGCGCACCGGCTTCCTGCGTAGCCAGGGAGAGCTGGGCGAGCGCCAGCTCGGGCTGCCCGGCTGGGTCGCCGTGCCGCTGACCGTGCTGGGCGTGTCACTGATCGTCGCCGTGTTCGGCATGTACTGGGACATCGCCACGCACATCGACTCGGGCCGCGACGAGGGGCCCTTCGCGAACGCCTCGCACTACTTCATCCTCGTCGGCCTGTTCGGCGTCTTCGCTGCCGGCCTGTTGTCCGTGTTCATGGCGGACGAGCGCGTGCCGTCCAGCGGCGTGGACATTCCCGGCGCCTGGCGCGCGCCCCTCGGCGGCGCGCTGATCCTGCTCTGCTCGATGATCTCGCTGTCGGCATTCCCGCTCGACGACATCTGGCACCGCATCTTCGGCCAGGACGTCACGCTGTACGGCCCTACGCACCTGCTGCTGTTCGGCGGGGCCGCCCTGTCCGTGCTCGGCGCGCTGGTGCTGCTCACTGAGGGCGTCCGAGCCCGCGACGCCGCGCGCACGCAGGCCGCCCGCGAGGAGGGCGTCGTCGAGCCGGCGAGCGAGGGCGGCCGCATGCGCAAGGTCGTTCAGGTGATGCTCGCGGGCGCGCTCCTGATCGGCCTGTCGACCTTCCAGGGCGAGTACGACTTCGCCGTCCCGCAATTCAAGCTCGTGCTGCACCCCGTGCTGCTGATGCTCGCCGCGTCGGTCGCGCTCGTCGCCGCGCGCGTGTACGTGGGCAGGGGCGGCGCGCTCGCCGCGGCGCTCTTCTTCGTCCTCGTACGCGGCGTCCTGTCGCTGCTCGTGACCCCGACGTTCGGCCACACCGGGCTGCACTTCCCGCTGTACCTGGTCGAGGCGGCGGTCGTCGAGCTCGTCGCCCTGCGCGTCGACCCGCGCCGAGCGCTGCGCTTCGGATTGATCGCCGGCGCCGCGGTCGGCACGGTCGGCCTCGCCGCCGAGTGGGCGTGGTCGTACATCTGGTGGACGATCGAGTGGCCGGCGAGCCTGCTGCCCGAGGCGGCGATCGCGGGCCTGGTGACGGCGCTCGCCGGCGGCGTGATCGGGGCGCTGATCGGCAACGGGCTCTCGCCGAGCGGGGCCTTCCAACGCCCGCCGCGCTGGGCCGCGCCGGCCGCGGCGCTCGCGCTGCTCGCCGTGCTGGTGTACGCGGTTCCCCTGTCGAGCGGCGAGCGCATCCGCGCGAGCGTCGAGCTCAGCGATGCGACGCCGCCGCCCGAGCGCAACGTGCACGCCACCGTCCGCGTCGAACCGCGGGACGCCGCCGACGACGCGCACTGGTTCGTCAGCACCGCCTGGCAGGGCCGCGAGGGGCGCTCCGTCGTCGACCCGCTCGAGGAGGTCCGGCCGGGAGTCTGGCGCACCACCAAGCCGGTCCCGGTCTACGGCACCTGGAAGGCCTCGCTGCGGCTCCACAAGGGCGGCGCCGTGCAGGGCCTCGCGGTCTACTTCCCGGAGGACGAGGCGATCCCGGTCGACGCCATTCCGGCCGAGCGGAGCTTCACGCGCAGCTTCGTCCGCGACAAGGAGCTGCTCCAGCGCGAGCAGAAGTCCGGCGTCTCGCCGGCGCTCACGACGATCGCCTACCTGATCGTCGGCCTCGTCGCGATCCTGCTCGTGGCGGCGCTGGCGGCCGGCGTGGCGCGGCTCGCGCGCATGCGGCCCGCGAGGGAGCCGGGGGTACGCTTCGGGCCATCGATTGGAAGCGCACCGTCCACTGCCTCGGGGACCTTCACGCAGGCGCGATCACGGAGAAGCGACTAGAGGCGGTAGGCGCCGACGTCGAGCGGCTCGGCACGCCGGCGCTGCACCTTCAAACCGGCGATCTCACCGAGCACGGCCGCCCGGCGGAGGACGACGAGGCGCTGGCCCTGCTCGCGCGCCTGCCGGGACGCTGGGTCACCGCGCTCGGTAACCACGACGTGCTCGGCAACAGGCGCACCGCCGCCGCGTGGGCGCGGGCCTACGGCCAGGAGTCGCAGAACTTCTGCGTGGACCTAGACTTCGTGCGCATCGTCGTGGTCGGGCCCAACCGCACCGAACCGGGCAAGCGCGCAGGACGGCTGTCGCAGGACACGCTCGCCTTCCTGGACGAGCGGCTCGGCGAGGCCGCGGGCATCGACTGCTGGATCGCCTGCCACTGGCCGCTGTTCCGGACGGTCATGGGCGACCCGCGGACGCACTTCACCTCGGCGATGGCCGCGTTCTACGCGAAGCCGCCGGACGGCATCCGCGAGCTTCTGCTCCGCCACCGCAACGCGAGAGCGTGGATCAGCGGCCACACTCACTCGCCGGTGAGCGCGCCGGGCCTCATCAAGCGCAAGTCCCTCGGGCCGAAGCGGTCGATCGCGACCATCAACGGCTCCGCGCTCGTCGGGGTCGGCAGGAGGCGCGATCCGCGCGCCCCGCTCTGCTCGCTCTACCTGACCCACCGCCGCGACCGCATCGAGGTGCGCTGCCGCGACCACCGGCCCGGAAGATGGCGCAACGTCCGGGGCGAGCAGGTCGTGGAGGTGCGAAATGGCGAGTAGGGCCGTCGACGTCCTGACCGAGATCGAGATCGAGCGCCCGCGCGCGGAGGTGGCCGGCTACGCGGCGAACCCGGACAGCGCCCCGGACTGGTACGAGAACATCGACAGCGTCGAGTGGCGCGCTCCGCGGCCGCTCGCGGTCGGCTCGCGCATCACGTTCGTGGCTCGCTTCCTGGGGCGGGAGCTCGCGTACACCTACGAGATCCGCGAGCTGGCGGCGGGCGACAGGCTCGTCATGAGCGCGGACGAGGGGCCGTTCCCGATGGAGCCACGTACACGTGGAGCGATGCACCCGCGGGCGGGACGCACATGACACTCCGCAACCGCGGGATGCCGTCCGGCTTCTCGCGCGTAGCGTCTCCCCTGATGACCGCCGCAATGCGCCGCGCCAACCGGAAGGACCTGCGGCGGCTGAAGGCAATCCTCGAGCGAGAACGGAGCCCAACGTGAGAAAACTGATCGTCAGCGAGTTCGTCTCCCTCGACGGCGTCATGGAGGCGCCGGGCGGGGAGGAGGGGCACCCGCACAGCGGCTGGGTCTTCGACTTCATGAGCCCGGACCAGGAGCGGTTCAAGCTCCAGGAGACGCTCGACGCGGACGTGCTCCTGCTCGGCCGCGTGACCTACGACGGCTTCTCCGCGGCGTGGCCGGAGCGCGGCGGGGAGTTCGCGGACAAGATGAACGGCATGCGCAAGGTGGTGGCCTCGACCACGCTCGAGGACCCGGACTGGAACAACACGACCGTGATCCGCGACGTGGCGAGCGATGTGGCCGCGCTGAAGGAGGAGGACGGAGGCCCGATCCTCGTGGCCGGCAGCCGGACGCTCGTGCACTCGCTGATGGAGCACGACCTCGTGGACGAGTACTGCCTGCTCATCTTCCCGGTCGTGCTCGGGAGCGGCGACCGTCTCTTCCCCGAGAGCGAGGACAAGCGATCGCTCGAGCTCGTGGACAGCCGGGCGTTCAGCTCCGGCGTGACCGCGCAGACGTACCGGCCGGTGCGGCGCTAGCCGCCCTCGGCACTCCCCAGCGACCTCTCCGCACGCGCGTGCGCCTTCTTCGCTGCGCTGTGCGTACGGCGCGCCTCCTTCAGCCGCTCGGCGGCGACCTTCGCGCGGTCCAGCGCATCGGCGGCATGCGCCTCGGCCGCCTCGGCGCGCGTCCGCGCGGACTCGAGCGCCTTCGCGGCCGCCTCGAGCTCGCGCCGGGCATGACGCTCGTCGGTGCGAGCGGCAGCCAGCCGCTGCTGCCGGCGCGCGTCGGCCGCCGACTCCTTCGAGGCCGCTTTCTGCCTCTTGGGCTGTCGGGGCTTGGGTGGAGATGGAGCACCGCCGGCCGTGAGCCCGCCGAAGCCCCCGATCGCCTCGCGCTCGCGCGTCAGGCGGCCGTCGCGGAGCTCCTCGGCGGTGTCCGCGTCGAGCGCGGCGGCGTGCAGCGTCGCGGACACCTTCTCGTCGAGGCCCGCACCCGCGCGCTCGCCCGCCTCGGACACGATCTCGCGAGTCGCGCCCGTCAGCTCCGCGACGAGCGCGCGCTCCGCCGCCGCGGCCTTCTGGAAGGTCGAGCGGTCGCCGCCCGCGAGCAGCTTCGCCTGGGCGGCGCGCAGGCCCTCGCCCGCCGAGAGCAGGCGGCCCAGCTCCTTCCCGCGCTGCCGGGCGAGCTGGTTGAGCGCCCACGCAGCCACCGTCGGTTTCCGCAGGTTCTTCACCCCATCGGCGGCCTCGCGGTCACCCGATTTCCGCAGCTCCTTCGCGCGCTCGTCCCGCGCGCGCGTGAACTCCGCGGGCCGCAGCCCGTAGAGCTCCTCCGCCGCCCGCTGCACAGGATCCCGCTTCGCCGCCACGCCTAGTACCCGATCATCCGCGCGAAGGCCTTCGCGCGCTTCGCGGGCTTTCCGCTTCGGGCCTCGGCCCGGTCGGCTGTGGTCATCAGTACCCGGCCGCCGTTCACGCCGAGCCAGCGGAGCGGCTCGGGCTCCCAGCTGCGCGAGCGGTGGCCGACCCAGGGCAGCCGCGTCAATTCGCTCTCGTTGCCGGTGATCAGCTGCGCCAGCGTCCGGCCGGCGAGGTTCGTGGTCGAGACGCCGTCGCCCACGTAGCCGCCGGCCCAGGCCAGGCCCTGGGAGCGGTCGAGCCCGACCGACGCGTACCAGTCGCGCGGCACCCCGAGCGCGCCGCCCCACTCGTGCGTGACCTCGAAGCCCTTTACGACGGGGAACAGGTCCACGAGCACGTCGCGGAGCCCCGAGTGCACACGGCGGACGCGGTCGAAGGCCGGATCCGTGCGTGAGCGGAAGTGGTACGGGGCGCCCCGCCCGCCGAACGCGAAGCGGTCGTCCGCGGTGCGCTGGCCGTAGATCCGCATGTGGCGGAGGTCGGCGAAGGTCTCGCGCCGGCGCAGCCCGATCTCGTCCCAGGCCTCCGCGCTCAGGGGCTCGGTGCCGATCATGAGCGAGTAGAGCGGCACGAGCCTGCGGCGCTCGCCGCGCAGGCTGGCGGTGTAGCCCTCCGTGGCGCGCACGACCACGTCCGCCCGCAGCGTCCCGCGATCGGTGACCACCGCGCCCTCGCGGATCTCCGTGGCGCTCGTGCGCTCGAAGATCGAGGCGCCGCGCGACTCAACCGCCGCGGCGAGGCCGCGGACCAGGCGGAGCGGGTGGACGACCGCGCAGTGGGGCGTGTAAGTCGCGCCGAGCACGCGTGTGGCCCTCGCGATCCCCTCGGCCTCTCCCTTCGAGAGCAGCTCGAGGCCCTCGACGTCGCCGGTTACGCGGCGCTCCTCCGCGACGAGCTCACGCGCGCGTGCGAGCTGCGCGTCGTGGCGAGCCAGCATCACCGTGCCGCCGCACGCGTAGTGCACGTCGATGCCCTCCGCTTCCGCCACGCGCCCGACCTCGCGGACCGCGCCGTGCATCGCGCGCCGCATTGCCACCGCCGCCTCGGCGCCGTGCCGCCGCGCGATCGCCGCTGAGGCGAGCGGGAACAGGGCCGAGCACCAGCCGCCGTTGCGGCCCGACGCGCCGAAGCCTGCGAACTGCCGCTCCACGAGCGCGATGCGCAGCGACGGATCGAGTTCCTGGAGGTAATACGCGGTCCACAGCCCGGTGTAGCCGCCGCCGACGATCGCCACGTCGACCTCGGCGTCGCCCGGCAGCGGGGGACGGGGCGCGGGCGCGTCGCCGGCCGTGTGATTCCAGAGCGAGTCCCCGAAGGCCACGAGGACCGGGAACCTACATATCGTGAGGCGCATGCCCCCGCTGGCGCGCCCCGACCGCGACCGCACCGTCGAGCTCCCGCCTCGCACCGCCGCCTTCGGCGGCGGGACGGAGGTGCTCGTGGTGGGCGGCGGCCCCGCCGGCCTGGGGGCCGCCGTGGGCGCGGCCCAAGCCGGCGCCGACGTGGTGCTGGTGGAGCGCTACGGCTTCCTGGGCGGCATGGGCACGGCGGCGGGCGTGACGAACTTCTGCGGCCTGCATCGCAACGTCCACGGCACGCTGCGCCAGGTCGTCCAGGGCACAGGCGCCGAACTGCTGGACCGCATCGGCGCGCTGGACGGGCTGAACACCCCGCACCTGCTGTTCGGCG
>DASSVP010000176.1:0-2986 GCA_035705985.1 Thermoleophilaceae bacterium | reverse complement strand
TTAGGCGGGCTGCGTCGTCGGCTGCGTGCCGCCGTTCGGCGCGAGCCGTGGGTTCGAGGGATTGCCGACGTTCTCCAGCACCTGGTTCGCCTGCTGGTCGAGGAAGCGGGTCAGGAGCTGCTGGGCGTACCCGAAGACGATCGCCCAGGCGATGATCTGCGCGGACGAGTCGAGGGCGCTGAGGCCGGGAATGAAGCCGCCGCGCATCAGCAGCAGGCCCAGCACGGCTGTCAGAGCACCGGATGGCAGCTTCAGCACCGCCAGCGCCACCGGCAGGCTGTACGGGGTCGACGTGCCCTGAATCGAGCGCAGGGCGAGCGCGCTGGCCAGCGCCGCGGCGAGCAGGCCCGCGATCTCGACGATCGGGATGTCCCACGAGCCGGCGGCAGTTCGTATCTGACTATCGACCCGTGCCTGCTGCTCCGGCGAGACGTTGGTTCCACCGTCCGCACCCGACACGGGCTCCGCCGTGGTCGGGCAGACCACCATCTCGTTGTCGGGCGCGAAGCACATCGGCACGCGCTCGGGCGACAGGACTCCCAGCACGGTGATGCCGGCAACCCCGAGCATCAGGAAGACCGCGCTCACGAGCAGGACGTTCCGGAAGCTCCGGACGCGCCTGATCTCGCGCCGAGCCTCCAGGCTTGCCTCCCTGACGGCGAAGAGCACCTGGTCACGCGCGAGGGGGGCCAGCGGCCTGTCTGGCGAGGCTTCCACCTCCTGCGCGATCGCCTCCACCCGCGCGCGGCGCGGATCGTCCTTCGGAAGGTGGTTCCTGACGTGAGCGCACAGATTCGGGAGCGCCCCGCGCAAGTACGGGTCCGGCGCGAGGCGGAGGAGGTTCGTCTCGACGGCATCCAGCTGGCTGTTCACGCGCTCCAGGGACGCCCCGGTCAGGAAGGAGACGAACTTCGCCATCAATCCGAGCGGCTTCTCCTGGGGGCCGTCGGAGTCGTCCTCGGAGCCGCCATGATGGTCGGTGTCGAGGTAGCGGCCGGTGGCGGCGCGCTCCGCGGCGTCGAGGTGCCGTTCGATCGCGAGCAGGGCCTGACGCTCGCGCTCGCTCGCCTGAGACAGCAACAGGCGTGCGAGGAACCGGTATTCCGCCGCCCTCCCCAGCGCCTGCTCGCGCCAGGAGGACCTGGCCGGCCCTCCTATCGGGAACGGCGAGGCGAGGAGCCCGGGGTCGTACACGTCATCGCGCGACCGTCTGGGCCACCGTGGGCGCCCATGCGCGACCGAGCTGTGGGGGGTTCTCGTGCGGAGCTCCTTGCGAATCCGCGGCGGAGGGTTGCGTCAATAGTAACTTGAGAAATACGGCATGCGCAAGATTCGTTCAGTATTCGCGACGGAACCGATCTCAGGCGCGCCTGCTCCGCCGGCGGGCCTGCTCCGCCGGCGGGCCTACTCCGCCAGGCCGGCGGCGTCCAGTGCCTCTCGATGCGTGTTGAACCAGCGCATCCGAATGACCCGTCCCTCGCGAAACGTCCACACCTGCGCATGCGGGCTCTCGACCTCCATGCCAGACGCGTGGATGTGACCGTGGAGAACACCGAGCGCGACCACGTCGTCACCGCTGTCGATGACGCGCTCGGTGTCCAAGTGCACGTCGTCCCAGGTGGCGAACACGCTCGCGATCGCCCCGTTGAAGCTCTCCGCGCCACGCAGCGTCCCTGGCTCGACCGCGTCGTGCGGGTTCACCCACTCGGCTTCCGGGGCCAGGAGGTCCGGGTGGATCCGGCGACTGTCGAAGAGCTGCTCGAGTACCCAGGTCAGCTTGTCCAGGTTCGCCTGCGACACAGCGCGCGACCCTCTAGCGCGCTCCCGCCAGCGCCGCCAGCCTGAAGCCCAGCGCCGACAGCGCCAGATCCTCCGTCACGTTCAGCTCCAGCGACTGGCGTACCTCTTCGCAGCGCTCCGCCGCCTCGCGCAGCCGGCGGGGGTCGCGGCTTCGGGCCTGCTCGGCCAGCCCCGAGGCGTGGTCCGCGGCCAGCACCGCCTCGGGTGCCTCCTCTGCCAGGCAGATCAGGTCTCGGAAGGTCAGCGTCGCCAGCGTCAGAGAGAGGTCCAGCGATTGGGTTCGCGCCCGTCGGCCGTCGCGCTTTGCCGTCTCCTCGAACTCACGCTCGATCGCCTTCCGCTCGCGGCCCTTCGGCTCGAGCTCCAGCCGCTTCCGCGCCTCGGCGGCGATCGTCTCCTCCACCTCGGCCCGGCGCGCCTCGGCTCGCTCGAGCAGCGGTCGCCACGGCTCCGGCTCCTCCGCCGATGCGCCGCCGGCCAGCGCCGCTCGCACCAGCCGCTCCACGTCCGCGCGCAGCGCCTCCCCGTCCGGCGACGCCAGGTAGCGCGCCCGCGCCGCGTTGCCGAGGGCCAGCCGCGCGCACGCCTCGGCGCGTTCCGCCGGCACTCCGTCGGCCACGAGTTGCGCCGCGATCGTCGCCGCCGGCAGCGGCTCGAAGCGGACGAGCTGGCAGCGGCTGACCACCGTCTCCAGCACCCGGCCGAGCGCGTCGGTCATCAGGATCAGGTGCACGTAGGCCGCCGGCTCCTCCAGCGTCTTCAGCAGCCGGTTCGCGACCTCGTCGTTCATCGTGTCGACGCGCTCCAGCACGAACACGCGCCGGCGCGCCTCGAACGGCGTCCGGGTGGCCGCGCTCACCACCGGCCCCTCGATGTCGTCCACGCGCATGACGTGCGCGCCGGTCGGCCGCACCCACGTGAGATCCGGATGCGCTCCGTGCATCACGCGCGCGCGTACGGCGGCGGGGTCGGTCGCCCCCTCCGCCAGCAGCTCCGCAGCGAACGCGCGCGCGACCGTTCGCTTCCCGGTCCCCGCCGGCCCGTGGAACAGGTAGGCGTGCGAGGGCTGCCCCGACGACAGCGCAGTCGTCAGCACCATCCGCGCCTGCGGGTGGTCCTCGGTCCCGGCAAGTGCCACCGCGCTCACTCCCGCGCCGCCTTCACCGACGCCATCACGAGCTTGTGG
>DASSVP010000175.1:0-10342 GCA_035705985.1 Thermoleophilaceae bacterium | reverse complement strand
CGCCACGCGCAGCGAGCACAACCTCTACCTCGACGCGCAGCAGCTCGCCGAGCGCCTCTTCGGCGACCACATGATGACCAACACGCTGGCGCTCGGCGCGGCCTACCAGCGCGGCCTGCTGCCGGTGTCCGGCGAGGCGCTCGAGCGGGCGATCGAGCTGAACGGCGCCGCGGTCGAGAAGAACCTCGCCGCGCTGCGCTGGGGCCGCGCGGTGGTGGCGGCGCCCGACGCCGTCGAGGGCGCCACCCGCCCGCCCGAGAAGGTTGAGGCGGTCCGCGAGCTGAGCGACCTGGAGCGCGAGCTCGTGAACGTGGCGGTGGACGGCGACCGCGGCGAGCTCCGTCGCCTGGCCGAGCTGCGCGTGCCGGAGCTGGTGGCCTACCAGGACGCCGACTGGGCGCGCCGCTGGGCCCAGGCCGTGAGGCGCGTGCACGTGGCCGAGCAGGAGCGCACGCCCGGCCACTCGGAGCTGACCGAGGCGGTCGCCCGGCAGCTCTACAAGCTGATGGCGTACAAGGACGAGTACGAGGTGGCGCGCCTCCACCTCGACGCGGTGGAGCGCGCGAAGCTCGACGCCGAGTTCGGCGAGGACGCGAAGGTCTATTTCATGCTGCACCCGCCGCTGCTGCGCGCGCTCGGCCTGAAGCGGAAGCTGAGGCTCGGCCGCTGGTTCGTGCCGGCGTTCCGGTCGCTGTACCGGATGCGCCGCCTGCGCGGCACGCGGCTCGACCCGTTCGGCATGGCGAAGGTTCGCCGCGTGGAGCGGGACCTGATCGGCGAGTACGAGGCGATGGTGGCCGAGGCGCTCTCGCTCCTCACGCCCGAGACCCACGACACCGCCGTCGAGCTGCTCGAGCTGCCGGACGTGATCCGGGGCTACGAGGAGATCAAGCTCCGCAACGTGACGCTGTACCGGAAGCGCGCCGAGGCGACCCTGAAGCGCCTGCGGGCCGGCAGGCCGGCGCCCTCGGCGATCACCCTCTAGCGTCAGCTGGATGGACACCTTCACCATCGGCGGGGACCTCGAGGTCCACCGTCTCGGCTTTGGCGCCATGCGCATCACGGGGCCGGGCATCTGGGGCCCGCCCGAGGACCCGGACGAGGCGGAGCGGGTTCTCCGGCGCGTCATCGAGCTCGGCATCGACCTGATCGACACGGCTGACTCGTACGGGCCAGAGGTGAGCGAGAACCTGATCGCCGAGACGCTTCACCCGTATCCCGACGGGCTCGTGATCGCCACCAAGGGCGGCCTCCTGCGCACCGGGCCGAGCCAGTGGCCGCGCGACGCCAGCCCGGCGCACCTGAAGGAGGCGTGCGAGGGCAGCCTGCGCCGGCTCCGGCTGGAGCGGATCGACGTCTACCAGCTGCACTCTCCCGACCCACGGGTGGGGTGGGAGGACTCCGTCGGCGCGATGAAGGAGCTGAAGGACGAGGGCAAGGTGCGCCATGTCGGGATCTCGAACGTGTCCGTCGACGAGCTCGAGCGGGCGCGCTCGATCGTCGAGGTCGTGACGGTCCAGAACCGCTACAACCTCGAGGACCGCCGTTCGGAGGACGTCCTCGAGCGCTGCGAGGAGCTCGGCATCGGCTTCATCCCGTGGTTCCCGCTCGCCACAGGAGACCTGGCGCGGAGCGGCGGGCCGCTCGACCGGATCGCAGCCGCGCACGACGCCGCGCCGGCCCAGATCGCGCTCGCGTGGCTGCTCGCGCGCTCGCCGGTGATGCTGCCGATTCCGGGTACCTCCTCGGTGGAGCACTTGGAGGAGAACATGCGCGCCGCCGATATCGAGCTGTCCGAGGACGAGGTTGCCGAGATTGGAAGCGCCTCTCAGGGGTAATTCCCTCCGCATGCCCGCGAACTTCGCCCCCACCAGCCTGGACCACGTGGCCCTCTGGGTTCATGACCGGGAAGAGCTGGCCACATTCGCCTGTGAGCACCTCGGCATGCACGTGATCGAGGAGACGGACACGTTCACGCTGGTCGGAATCGACGCCAAGCTCGGCAAGCTGACGCTGTTCGACGCCGAGGGCCCGCGGCAGCGCGGCGCGCTCGAGCGCGTGGTGCTGCGCGTGGGCGATCTCGACTCCGTACTCGAGTCGCTGCCCTTCCGTGTCGACCGCCGCGGCGACGGCGTGGCCGCCTTCGAGGCGCCCGCCGGGCTGCCGCTGGGCCTCACCGAGGCCGAGGGCCGGGACTTCGACCTCGACCACGTGGTGCTGGGCCTGGAGGACCCCGAGGCCGCACTCGCGTGTCTCGACGAGCTGGGCTTCGAGAGGCGGGGCGACGGGACGGCCGCCGTCGACGACCGCTACGTCCGCATCGTCCGAGGGCACCCGGCGGACGGCGATCGCCCGCTGCTCAACCACCTCGCGCTGCTCGTGGACGACGCGCACGATGTCCAGGGGGAGGCCGAGGGCGCGGGGCTCGAGATCGACGACGTCAAGGACGCGAAGAACACCTTCGCCGTCTTCCTGCGCGGCCCCGAGGGCGTGCGGATCGAGTACGTCGAGCACAAGCCCGGCTTCGCGCTCGTCTGAGCCGCGCTGCCGTCCGTCGCAGGCAAGGATGCCATGGCCGATCTCGTCATCGCTGGAGCCGGAATGGCCGGCCTGGCCGCTGCGGCCGAGGCGCGCGGCCTGGGCGCCCACCCGCTCGTCCTGGAGAAGCTCGACCGCCCGGGCGGCTCGATGCTGCTCTCGAGCGGTGTGTTCTGGCGACACCGCGAGTTCGACAGCTTCCGCGAGGAGTGCCCCGAGGGCGACGAGCGCCTCCAGCGCCTGATCTTCGAGCGCCTGGAGGCGGGCACCGACTGGCTCGAGTCGCTCGGCGCGTCCGCAACCGCGCGCGAGACGGGCAACCCGCTCACGACGGGGGTGCGCTTCGACCCCGAGGGCCTCACGCGCACGCTGGTGCAGGCCGCCGGGGGCCTGGCTCGGAACGGCTCGCCCGGCGGGGTGGAGCTCGGCGATCCGCTCGGCGGCGTGCCCGGCGGCGTCCCGCTCATCCTCGCCACGGGCGGGTTCGGCGCGAGCCGCGACCTGCTGCGCGCGCACGTCACGCCCGAGGCCGATCACGCGCTCCTGCGCGCCGCCCCAGGCAGCACGGGTGACGGGCTGCGCATCGGCCTGGACGCGGGCGGCGCGACGAGCGCGGGTCTGGAGCAGGTCTACGCGCGCGCCATGCCGGCGCCGCCGGCGAAGGTCGGCGAGCGCGACCTCGTGCGGGTGTCACAGCTGTACGCGCGGCACGCCGACGTGACGAACGAGCGCGGCGAGCGCTACGAGACGCGCGCGTGGTCCGAGACCGACGTGGCGCAGTGGCAGCTCAGGCAGCCGCGGGCGCGCGCCTGGTTCAGGGTGCCGGCCGACCTGCTGGACGAGCGCGTGCGCGAACGCACCGTGGGGGAGATGATCGATGCGGCGGAGCAGGCGGGGGCGCCCGTCCGGCGCGGCGAAGACGATGTGACCGTGGAGACCGTGGCCGGCGTGACCACGACACTGGGCGGCCTGGCGATCGACGGAAGCGCGCGTGTGCTCGACGAGAGCGGCCGCCCGGTGACCGCCCTGTTCGCATGCGGCGCCGACGCCGGCGGAACCGCCACAGGCGGCTACGCGAGCGGGCTCGCGGCTGCACTGGTCTTCGGCCGGATAGCGGCGCGGGCCGCGCTGGGGGAGGAGCCGTGAGCAAGGGCGGCACCGGCGGCTCTCCGCCGCCGCACCGGTTCGGCGAGGGGGAGCCGTTCTCGGTCGGGCTCGAGGAGGAGCTCGTGCTGGTCGACGCGGAGACACTCCAGCTGGCGCACGTGGCGGACAAGTTGCTCGCGCGAGTGCAACTCCCGCGCGACAGGATCGACCACGAGGCATTCCTGGCAGAGGTCGAGGTGCGCTCGGAGCCGGTCGGCTCGGTGGGCGAGGCGGTCGCGCAGCTGGCCGAGGGCCGCGCGGACGCGGCGCGCGCCGGCGCCGAGCTGGCCGAGGCGGAGTTCGGCTCGGCTGGCGCAACCATCATGTCCGCCGGCCTCCACCCCGACGCGCGGCTGTTCGACGTCGAGCTCGTGCAGTCGGAGCGCTACGAGCGCGTTGAGCGCCAGATGCAGGGGCTCATCAAGCGCACCCCCGAGTGCGCGCTGCACGTGCACGTGGGCCTGCCCGACACGGAGGCGGCCGTGAACGCGATGAACGGCCTCCGGGAATGGCTCCCGCTGCTGCACGGCCTCGGCGCGAACTCGCCCTTCTGGTTCGGGGCCGACTCCGGCATGGCCAGCTCGCGCGCCGCCGTGATCCGCGCGTATCCCGGCCGCGGCATCCCGCCGGTGATGCGCGAGTGGGAGCAGTACCTCGCCTGCCTCGACGCCGTGCGCGCCGGCGGCGGCCCCACGGACCACACGATGGTCTGGTGGGACGCGCGGCCACAGGCGCGGCTCGGCACGGTGGAGCTGCGCGAGGTGGACGCCCAGACGGATCTCACCTCGGCCGCCTCGATCGCGGCGCTCGCCCGCGCGATCGTGCGCAGAGCCGTCGAGCAGCCGATCGAGAACCCCGCCCCCGAGCAGGCGCTCCACTGGTCGAGCTTCCGGGCCGCGCGCGACGGCCTGGACGCCGACATCTACTGCGACGGCTCGCCCCGCCCGCTGCGCGAGGCCGCCCGGAAGCTGGTCGGGCGACTCGACGACGCCGACCCCGAGCTCGAGGGCATCGAGCGAATCGTCCGCGAAGGCAACGGGGCGGACCGGCAGCGCGCCGCTCACAGAGACGGCGGCATGCCGGGCCTCCTCCGCTACCTCGCGGACGGAACCTCGGAAGGGGTCTGACCCCTTTCCGAGGGCGGTTGAGGGTTTCTACGCCGCTTCGCGGAGCGCGGCGACGGCGTCGTCCTGCGCCAGGCGGCGCAGGGCGCGATCCTCGAGCTGGCGGACTCGCTCGCTCGACAGACCCAGCCGGCGGCCGGTCTCGCGGAGCGCCTGGGGCTGCTCGCGGTCGAGGCCGAAGCGCAGCGTGATCACGTCGCGCTCGGCGTCGGGAAGCGTGTCCACGGCCTCCCGGAGCTTCTCGTCCTCGATGCCCGCCACTACCTCTTCCTCGACCGTCGGGCCGTCGCCCGCGATCAGGTCGCCGAGGGCGGTGTCGCCGTCCTCGCCGACTCCCTGGTCGAGGCTCGTCGGGCCGCGGTCCGCGCGACGGATGTCCGCGACCTCGTCGAGCGGCATCTCGACGAATGCTGCGATCTCCTCCTCGGACGGGGTGCGACCCAGCTCGACCGCGAGCTTGCGCTCGGCGTCCTGGATCTTCCGCGCCCGCGCCACGATGTGGACCGGGAGGCGAACGGTGCGGCCCGAGTTGGCGAGCCCGCGGCCGATCGCCTGGCGGATCCAGAGCGTGCCGTAGGTGGAGAACTTGAATCCCTTGCGCCAGTCGAACTTCTCGACCGCGCGGATCAGGCCCAGCATGCCCTCCTGGATGAGGTCACCCAGCGGGAGGCCCTGGCCCTGGTACTTCCGTGCGACCGAGATCACCAGACGCAGGTTGGCGTTGATCATCCGCTCCTTGGCCGCGAGGTCGCCGCGCTCGATGCGCTTCGCGAGCTCGACCTCCTCGGCGGCGGTCAGCAGCGGGTGCCGGCGCGCCTCGTTGAAGAAGAGCTGGAGGGAATCCTCGAGCTCCGCCGGGGCGGCCTGGCGCGTCTCCGGCGTCTCCGCCGGACGGATCAGCTGATCGGTGGTCGTCGTTACTCCTTCGATTTGATAGTTCGAGACTTGTCGAAAGTATAGACACTAAAAGGCTTCGGTGGTTACACGTACGGCCCCGGCCTGACCTCTTGCCCAGGGATTTGCCCCGTACCCTTTGGGTAGAACCGATCGCATGCAGGTAAACGCCCCGGATCGTGACCAGTTGCGGACCCTCGCCGAGCTGAGGCTCGAGCGCCCGGTCGTGCTCAGCCTGTACCTGAACCTGGACCCCTCCGAGTTCGCCACGCCGCCGGCGCGCAAGACTTCGGTGCGCTCGCTGATCGACGCGGCCGAGCGCCGCCTGCGCGAGCAGAACGGGCTCGAGGACGACGACCGCGCGGCGCTCGAGGCGTCGCTCAGGCGGGCGAGCGAGTTCCTCGAGAACGATCTGCCCACCGACGGCGCCCACGGCCTCGCCCTGTTCGTCAGCGAGGAGAACGATCTCTTCCAGCCGATGAAGCTGCCGCGCGCGGTCCAGAACGAGGTGGCCATCGGCCGCTCCCCGCTCGTGGGCCCGCTGGCGCGCGTCGCGCGGCGCGAGCGCTGGTGCGTGACGCTCGTGAACCGCCGTGACGCCCGGATCTTCCGCGGCTCGCGCGACGGCCTGCGCGAGATCGAGCAGATCCACGACGACGTCTTCGGGCAGCACGACCAGGGCGGCTGGTCGCAGGCGCGCTACCAGCGCGGGATCGAGAAGGAGAAGGACGACCACCTCAAGAACACGTGCGATGCCCTCATGCGCCACTTCAAGCGCCAGCCGTTCGAGCGCCTGATCGTGGGAGGGCCCCGGGAGGTGGTCACGGACTTCGAGTCGAAGCTGCACGGCTACCTCCGGGAGCGCCTCGCCGGCCGGATCGAGGTCGACGTGGAGCACTCGAGCCCCGACGAGGTGCTCGCGTCCGCGCGGCCGCTGATCGAGGAGATGGACCAGAAGCGCGAGCGCGAGGCGCTCGAGCGCCTGGGAGAGCGCGGCGCCACCGGCGTCGCGGACGTCCTGACGGCGCTCAACGAGCGCCGCGTGGAGGTGCTGATCCTCGACGAGCAGTTCGGCGGCGTGCCGGGCGTGCAATGCCTCGAGTGCGGCTGGCTGGGCCTCGATGCGGACCGTTGTCCGGCGGACGGCTCCGAGGTGGCCGAGCTGGAGGACCTGACCGAGGCCATGATCGAGCTCTCGGTGCAGCAGTCGGCGGAGCTGCTCGCCGTGCGGCACGAGCGCGAGGCCCTCGAGGGCCACGGCGGCGCCGCGGCCCTCCTCAGGTTCTAAGCGCCCCGGTCCGGGAACGGGTCAGGGAAGACCCGAAACGAGAGGAACATGATGCTTGGCAAGCTACTGCTGGGCGCTGCCGCCGGAGGCGCAGCCGCCTGGTTCCTGAAGAACAACGAGGCGGCGAAGTCGTCCGTGGGCCGCTACGCCGGCCAGGTCAAGGGCGCGGCGCAGAGCGTGACCCCGGGAGCCGGCCGCGAGGCCGCCGAGGAGCGCCTGAACGATCCGGCGCTCGCCCGCAAGGTCGAGAGCGAGATCTTCCGCGATACGGAGATCCCGAAGGGCGACATCTCCGTGAACGCCGAGTACGGCGTGATCTACCTGCGCGGCCAGATCACGGACCGCGAGGGGATGGACAAGCTCGTAGAGCGCGCCCGGGCCGTGAACGGCGTGCGCGGCGTTGAGAACCTGACGCACCTCCCGACGGAGGCGGCGCCGACCAAGCAGTGACGCATACCCCCCGCGTAGTGTGGGGGGAATGTCGGAGAGCGCAATCGAGACACAGGGACTCGTCCGCGAGTTCAAGAAGGGCCCGCGCGCGGTCGACGGAATCGACCTGCGCGTGGAGCCCGGCGAGGTATACGGATTCCTTGGCCCCAACGGCGCGGGCAAGTCCACGACCGTCCACATGCTCACGACCCTGCTGCCCCCGACAGAGGGCCGGGCGTGGGTCGCCGGCTACGACGTCGTGGAGCAGGGCCCGGAGGTGCGCGCCACGATCGGCGCGGCGCTCCAGGAGGCCGCGCTCGACCCGTTCCTGACCGGCCGCGAGCACATGCGGCTCCAGACGGCGCTCCACGGGATGCGCGGCGCCGAGGCGCGCGACCGCTCCGCCGCCCTGCTCGAGCGCGTGGGCCTGGTGCAGGCCGCCGACAGGCGCGTGGGCGGCTACTCCGGAGGGATGAAACGGCGGCTCGACCTCGCGCTCGCGCTCGTCCACCGGCCGCGCATCCTGTTCCTCGACGAGCCCACCACCGGGCTCGACCCGCAGAGCCGCAGCGCGCTCTGGGAGGAGGTCCAGCGGCTCGCGGGCGACCGTGGCGTGACCGTCTTCCTCACGACCCAGTACCTCGAGGAGGCGGACGTGCTCGCCGACCGCGTCGGGATCATCGACCGCGGCCACATCGTCGCCGAGGGCACGCCCGAGGAGCTGAAGGACGAGATCGGGCGTCCGAGCGTCGAGGCGATCCCGCAGGACCCGGAGCAGCTCGGCCGGACGAAGGAGGTGCTCGCCCGCTTCGGCGACGCGGTCACCGGCTCTCCGAAGGGCGCGTCCGTCCGCCTCGACGGCGGCGACGCCCAGCTCGCCGAGGTGGTGCGCGCGCTCGACGCCGAGAACATCGACATCCACGAGCTCCAGCTGCACGCGCCGACGCTCGACGACGTGTTCCTGGCGAAGACCGGCCGCTCGCTCGAGGGCGAGGCCGAGCCCGAGGCCGCCGTCGCGTGAGGAACGTCGTGCTGCTGGCGCGCCGGTCGGTCGTGCGGACGCTGAGACAGCCTGCGATGGTCGTCCCGTCGCTGGTCTTCCCGTTGCTGCTCCTCAGCATCAACAGCAGCGGACTCGAGACGGCCACCCACCTACCGGGGTTCCCGACCGATTCCTACTTCCAGTTCGCCCTGGCCATCCCGTTCATCCAGGGAGCCCTCTTCTCCGCGAACAGCGCGGGCACGAACATCGCCAGCGACATCGAGAGCGGTTTCCTCAACCGGCTGTCGCTGACTCCGCTGAGGCGCCTTGCCCTGATGATGGGGCAGCTCACCGGCATCCTCGCGCTGGGGTTGATCCAGGCCGTGACCTTCGTCGTGGTGGGACTGATCTTCGGCGAGGGCATCCAGGCCGGGGTCGGAGGTGTGCTGGTGATCCTCCTGCTGTCGCTCACGATCTCGCTCGCGTTCGGCTGCATCGGCGCCTTCGTCGCGCTCCGCTCCGGCAGCGGGGAGGCGGTTCAGGGCGTGTTCCCGCTCTTCTTCGCCGCGCTCTTCCTCTCCTCGATGGCGCTCCCGCGCGACCTGATCGAGATCGAGTGGTTCCAGACCGTGGCCGACTGGAACCCGGTCTCCTACATGCTCGAGGGGATCCGCTCGCTGGTGATCGACGGGTGGGACGCGGAGGCGCTGGCGCTGGGCTTCGGCTGCGCCGCGGGGGTCGCCGTGATCGCGCTCGCGGCGGCCGGCTCGGCGCTTCGCACCAGGATGGTGCGCACATGACCGTGGCCCGAGCCGTGGCCTGGCGAAACATCCACAACTGGATCACGAAGCCGTCGATGTTCCTGCCCAGCATGTTGTTCCCGCTGTTCTTCTTCACCGCGTTCGCCGGCGGGCTCTCGAGCGTGGACTCCGTGCCGGGCTTCGACTACGAGGCCGGCTACACGACCTTCATCTACGCGTTCGTGCTGCTCCAGGCATCCACGTTCGGCGGCGTGTTCACGGCGTTCTCGATCGCGCGCGACTTCGAGTCCGGCTTCGCGCGGCGGCTGATGCTCGGCGCGCCGCACCGCGGCGGGATCGTGGCGGGGTACTGGCTGTCGGCCGTGTTCCGGGCGGCGGTCACGATCTCGGTGATCACGGCGGTGGCGCTGATCGCCGGCCTCGAGGTGCACGGGAACGGGATCGACCTGGTCGGCCTCTACACGCTCGCCTTCCTGATGAACGCGCTCGCCGTGCTGTTCGGCACGGGCGTCGCCATGCGCCTGCGCACCATGCAGGCCGGTCCGGCAATCCAGACGCCCGCCTTCCTGCTGCTGTTCCTCGCCCCGGTGTGGGTCCCGTACGACCTCCTGACGGGCTGGGTGCAGGCGGCGGCGTCGGTCAATCCGATCACGCTGGTGCTGGAGGCGGAGCGCGGATTCCTCGCGGGCGACCCGGCGCGCGTGCTGCCGGCGTTCGCGGTGACCGCGCTCATCGTCGCGGTCACCGTGCTGTGGGCGCGCACCGGGCTTCGCAGCGCGGAGCGCGCCGCTTAGGCTCTTCGGCCGTGGCCGACGCGCTGGGCGGAGACCACGCGGAGGCCTTACGCGCCGTGGCCGACGCGCTGGGCGGAGACCACGCGGAGGCCTTACGCTCCCCCCATGGCTGACGAGGTCCGTGACGTGGTGCAGGGCGACGGCTACGCCGTCGCGAACGTCGAGACGCTGGGCGAGGGCCCCGGCTTCCGGAAGGTGCGCCGCGAGCTCGGCGTGACCGCCTTCGGCGTGAACGCGATCGAGCTGCCGCCCGGGTTCGAGACCGGCCGCCACTTCCACGAGGAGCAGGAGGAGCTCTACTTCGTTCACCGCGGCACGATCCAGATCCGACTCAACGACGACGAGGAGCACGTGCTCGGACCGGGCGGCCTCGCCCGGGTGGACGC
>DASSVP010000174.1:0-7493 GCA_035705985.1 Thermoleophilaceae bacterium | reverse complement strand
GGAGCCGGCGAGCTGCGAGAGGCAGAGGCGGATGTCGCCGCGGAGTCCGACGTGGCGACGATCGCCGCACACCTCGACGACGTCACCGACGCCGGCCGAGGCGATGTCGCCGAGCTGCTTCGGCCGTTCTATCTCGACTACTTGAAGCAGCACGGCGTGAAGCCCAAGTGAAACGGCGAACGGGCGGGCGATGTCGCCACTCGCGCAGACGTGTCCGTTCGTGCGGACCCGAATCCGATCGGACTTGGGCGGGGGCTCCTGCTCGTTGTCCGAGGCTGCATCAGCGGGTGAGGAAGGTCCGCACGAGCCGCTGCACCTGCTCGGGCGCCTCGTCGAGGATGAAGTGGCCGATGCCGTCGAGCAGCTCGAGGCGCCAGTCATCCGAGTGCGCGGCCATCGGGTGGACGAACGCGGGGTTGGTGGGGCCGTCCTTTGCCCCGTGGACGTGCAGCGTCGGAACGCGCAGACGCGCGTGGCGGTATTGCGGGAGAAACCGCGTTGCGAGCGCGTGCAGCAGGGCGTCGCGGTACAGCGCGACACTCGCCGCGACCCGCGCCGCGTCCTCGAACTGGAGCATGTACGCCGCGACGACCTCCGGCGCCGTCCGATGCAGCCCGATCCAGCGGCCAACGGGCGAGCGCGGCGAGCCAAGGCCGCGTACGGTCCGCGGCCCGATCACGGGTGCGGCGAGCGGCTGCCAGTACCAATAGCGCCAGAGCGAGGCCACGGCCCGCGGCGTGTAGCGCGTGTGCGGTCCGGTGGCGCTCATCGCGACAAAGCGGCGAACGCGCTGAGGTTGCTCGAGCGCGGCGCGGTACCCGACGAAGCAGCCCCAGTCGTGCCCGACGAGGTCGACCTCGTCAAGGCTGAGGGCGTCGAGCAGTGCGAAGAGGTCCTTGGTGAACTGCGGCGGAGAGTATCCCCACCCCGGTGTACCGCTCCAGCCGAAGCCCCTCAGGTCCGGCGCCAGCACGCGGCGGCCGTCTTCGGCGAGCGCCCGGATGAGATGACGGAACGACCACCAGTGCAGCGGCCAACCGTGGATGAGCACGACCGGCTCACCGTCCGCGGCGCCGGCGCTCGCGACATGCGCGTCGAAGCCGTCGAGCGTGACGGACGTGTGCTGGACGCCCTCAACCCGGATCTGCTCAGGCAGCTTCACGAGCTCAGCCTGTCAGACATCCAAGCATCGGTATGGATCGCCCCGTCACCGGCGCCGTTCGCATCGCGATCGTTTGTGCCTTCCCTCGAGGCGAACTGCCGCCCGCGACGCCACGCGAGCCTTGGTGATTGCTCGTCGACGCAGACGCGATGGTCGGCGCGGATGAGATGATCGGGCCTGATGGAGGCTTTCCGCGAGGGGGGGCTGCGGCGGTCGGCGCGGCAGGCCGTCACGCTCGGGCGGGCGGCCCGCGACGGCCGCACGCGGGTGAAGGCGGCGCCGCCGAAGGCGCCACAGGTCGACGGCGCGGCGCTGCGTGACCTTGTCGCCGAGGCGGCGGCGGATGCGCAGCTCGTGGACGTCGTGGTCAATCGGCCGCAATGGACGAAGACGGGCGTGGAGGTCGCCGCCGGCGAGCAGGTGACGTGGCTCGCGTGGGGGTTTGTGTATGTCGTCAAGCCGCTGGGCATCGGCGTGCTGCCGCGCAATGCGCTCGCCGGCCGAGTGGGGGGCGGCGCCGTCCAGGACAGCGCGCGCGACACGTATACGTTTACTGCGGACCGCGGCGGCGACGTCGAGCTCGCCAGCCTGTTCCCGGGCGAGCTGCAAGCGGACGGATCGATCGCGACCGATCGCATCCCGTACCGGGTGATGAGCGGCAGCCTTGGCGCGGTAGTTGCGCGCTGGGCGCCGGGGACGAATCCGCGCGCGGCGCTGGAAGCGGTCGCCGGCCGCGACGCCTCCGGCCTTTGCTCCGCCGAGGCCGCGCGGATCTCCGACCCGCCGAAGCCGCCACCGGGCTGGTATCACCATCCGCTGCTGCGGCCGGCCGAGGTCTATGCGCCGTCGGCGCGCGGCGTCAGCGCTCATGTCCGCCAGGCCGTCGGCATCGTGGTCCGACAGGCGGAGGCGCCACTCGCTTCGACGCTGCGGCTGCGCTGGTCGTGGCGGCTGGACGCGCTGCCCTCCGAGCTTCGCGAGGACACGCCGCTGACGCATGACTACCTCAGCGTGGCCCTGGAGTTCGACGATGGCCAGGACCTCAGTTGGCATTGGAGCTGCGCGCTTCCCCAGGGGTTCGCCTATCGCTGCCCGTTCGACCATTGGCGCCGCCGCGAAACGCATGTCGTCGCCCGCAGCGGCACAGCCGACCTCGGCCGCTGGGTCGACGAGCAGCGCTCCGTGCTCGACGATCACCAGGCGGCGATCGGCGGCCCCGCGCCGGCGCGCGTCGTCCGAGCCTGGCTGATCTCCGTCAGCTTCCTCCAGGGCCGGGAGGGTCGTGGCGAGTTCGGCCGCATCGAACTGGTCGACGGCAACGAGACCGTACGCGTGCTTTGAAGCCTCTTGGAACCGCTTGCACCCGTCCGCTCTCGCATCCATTGAAGGCAGGCGCCTCCTCGCGAGGGGGCTGCGCTCCGCTCCTCGTCCGATGCGAGCACGTTGCCGCGCTGACGAAGGCGGCCGCTCCGGCGCAGAGCGCGGGCCGCGATGGTTTCGGCCGGCACCGTCGTCGTGCCTATCCCCCCGGGCGTCGAGGTCAGGTTGCTGGCTCGGCCGCTGCCATCATTCGCCCGACGTTCTCGGGGGCGAAGAACGCCGGTGCAGGAAGCGTCGCCGCCTGCACGCTGACGAACCCGTCCATCGCCTCCTGGTTTCCGCACATCGCCCCGAGCAGCTGCCGCCTCTCAGGCGGTGGGGGCTCCAGCTGCGCGAACTCGTCGGTGAACTCGTAGACGGGCAGCGTCTCGCGGTCACGGGTCTGCTGGTAGGCGCTCATGCCCACCTCGTAGGTGCGCCGCCCTGAGAAGAAATCATCCAGGGCGCCGGCAACCAGCTCGGCATCGCGAAAAGCGTCGTTGATGCCCATCGCGGTGATCGGATTCTTGTGGTACCCGGCGTCGCCGAGCAGCGCCCAGCCGGGCCCAAACGGCTTGCGGAAGTAGCCGGGTAGGTCGGCGGAGCCGATGAACTTCGATTCCCGCTTCGCACCGCGAACACGTTTCGCGAACTCGGGGGCGAGGTCCATGGCCGCATAGAAATTCCCTTCGATGTCCTTGCGGTTTGGACGGAACTCCTCGACGGGCCAGCCGAACGGGAGCACGGTGAGTCCGTCGTGCGTGCTCGCGGCCGCCCAGCCACGTCGATTGTCGGTCCGGATGTAGGCTTCGAAGCCGTCGGCCGGGAGGTCGCTCCAGTAGGCGTAGTACATCGCCAGGTGGGACCGCCGCACGTCGTACTCCTTGGGCCGCACCGTCTTCGCAACCAGGGAGTGTCGGCCGTCGGCCCCGATGACGACCCGCGCACGTTCCGTGGCCGCCGCGTGCCGCTTGGCGCGACCGCGGACGCCTGTCACGGTCCCGTCGGCAGCCAGGACCTCATCGACGACAAATCCTTCGCGGATCTCGACACCCGCCGTGCCGGCCGCCTCGACGAGGAGCTGGTCGAGAACGGTGCGGCGCGGGCAGTAGGCCCGCGCCACGCCATCGATCGGACGGGGCGACCCAGAGATCGTCAGCGGTCCGAAATCAAAGGAGTACGTCTCGATCGGTGGGCAACCCGTAGCTTCCAGGCGCTCCAGGAGGCCCCAGCGCTTGAGCGCAGCCACTCCTGGCGGATGCACAAGGTGGGTGGACATCGTGTCGCTCGGGAAGGTCGCCTTGTCGAGCAACAGCACCCGGTAGCCCTTACGCGCGAGCAGCATCGCGGTGGGGGATCCGGCGCACCGCGCTCCGACGACTATCGCGTCATAACTTCCTTCGCTCAACGGTCGTGCTCCTTTCCAGGGCCGGATGGCACGAAGCCACCTCGGGGACCTACGCGCCAATCGCGGCCGACACCGGGAGCCCCAGCGGCCGCTCCGCGAACGCCTGGTCGGCATCGACCTCGTAGCAGGTGTTCTGGCTCGAGTCCCCGAGCGTCGAGTCGACGTACCCCTGGACCGCCTCGACGGATTCGGCCTCCCACAGGCAGGTGACCGCGGACCCATCGGTGCTCGGATAGAACTGCAGACCCCGAACCCCTTCCGGCGCGCCCTCGTTCCTGATCAGCTTCTCGCCCTGCGAGAACGCCGTCTTCTGGTCCTTGATCTCATGCTGTGCGACTACGTACATATCCGCCGCTCCTCTCGGTCGTGGTTGCCGACTACGTCACGGCGACGGTACGCGGGTGACCCCGGCCGCGCATCGGCGGGATTCACCAACTTTGCGGCGAGACAGGCATGGTCATTTCTGACCAATGCCTAGCGTCAGACGAGATCGTGCTCGAACGCGAACCTGCTCGCCGCGGTTCGCGACCGGACGCGGAGCTTGGCGAAGATGTTCTGCAGGTGGCGGGCGACGGTGCGCTCGCTTATGACGAGCGCTGACGCGATCTCCCGGTTGCTCCTCCCGGCCGCGACCAGCCGCAGCACCTCGAGCTCACGCGACGTCAGTCCGTGGTCGGCGGGTGCCGTCGCCCGGCCGGAGAGGGAGTCGATCCAGGCGAGGGCCGGCGCTGCGCTGAGCCCAGCGAAGACGCCGCGGGCCGCCTCCAACTCGAGCGCCGCGGTGTCCTCGTCTCCCAGAGAGCGGCAGGTCAGCCCCAACAGCGCGCGAGCTCGGGCGGCCTCGTGCGGCGCCTCGAGCTCCTGCCAGGCATGGCAGGCGTGGCGTAGCGCGACCAGTGCGGCGTGGGCGTCGCCCTCGGCGAGCGCCACCTCCCCCCGCGCCTGGGCGGCCATGGCGTCGAGCATGCCGGTGTCCTGGCGTTCCGCGATCTCGTTGAGCTCGCGGGAGGCGCTGCCCGCCGCGTCGAGATCTCCCGCAGCCAGCATGATCTCCACGTATCCGGGAAGGAAGGCCGCTCGCTTCAGCGGCTGTGTGGTCTCACTCACAGCACGCCGGATCGCGGCGGCCGCGGCGTCGCCGTTGCCCTGCGCCAGGCGCAAGAGCGCCAGCCCTGGCTGCGGCTCGCGCCCGAACTTGCTCGCCTCGCGGTAGGCGGCTTCCGCCGCTCCGAACTCGCCCTGCAAGCGATGGACCTCCCCGCGCTGGTAGGCAGCGTGGCCGAGGGCGCGCTGATTCAACACTCCCTCTGTGAAGCGTTCGCCGAGCCGCCGGAGCTCATCGAGGGCGTCCTGCCAGGTACCCCTGACGGTCATCAGTTGAGCGCGATGCACTAGGCACAGCCCGTTGTGAGCCACCATGTCGGGCTGCCCCTCGCACCAGCGCGTCAGTGCGGCTGTCCACTCTCGGGCGCGGCGCAGCTCGTACACGCTCTGGCAGAACGCGATCGTGCTGCAATAGACGATTCCGGCGACGATCGGGGACAGCTCTCCCGTCGTGACGGCCACCATGGTCTCGTCCACCAGCCGCAGGCCATCCTCCGCGCGGCCCTGTCGGACCAGGGCGTGGCCCTGTTCCATCAGTCCCAGCGCCACAAGGTCCCGGTCCTCGAACCGCTCGCCGATCTCGGCGATCTTGACTGCGGTCGCATGCGCGGCGGGGTGATCACCGCCCATCACGTGCTCCAGCAAAGCCGCGATCAGCACGTATCCCCGCTCGACGCAGTCACGCCGCTCGCGCTCGAGCAACCGCTTCGCGCGAGCAAACCATCCCCTCGCGGGACCCGTCTCGCCGCGGAACAGGAAGTTGTGGCCGATCCACCACGCGGACCGCACGGCACGCAACGCCTCGTCGGACTCGAGATAGGCGTGATGAGCGCGCTCCAGACCGCTCACATAGTCGTCGTCACGGCCGAGCATGTAGGCCGACCTCGCGAGCAACTCGAGGTCCTCCGCGCTCAGAGGCTCCAGGCCGTCGGCTTCCGACAGCGAGCTGTAGGCGTCGATCCAGGCGCGCTTCGCATAGGACTCGCGACCCCGTTCCAGCTCGTCGGTGGCTTCCGCCACACGGTGATTATCGTCGCCCGCGGCCCCCCTTGCCGGTGAAATCGCGTACAAGCCCCCAATTACGCATGGAGGCTGGAGCCCGGCCGCTTTTCGTTCACGCGCCAGGAGCGGGCGGTCGGCACCGCTTTTGAGATCACGCCTGCCTTCGAATGCAGCCGGCGGTGCATGTGTCCGAGGCGTCGGCCCGGCACACCTCGAGTGGCCGATCGCGGCGTGCGAGCGTTCATCCCTCGGGGGTTCCTTTTCGAGCCCCCAGAGCAAGAGGATGGCCCCGCGGAGGTCACAACCGCTGATTTGCAGGTCCTTCATGGGCGCGGCTGGGTTCGAACCAGTGACCTCTCGCGTGTGAGGCGATCCACCTCCCGCTGCAACTCCTGTGAGTTTGCAGGGCAAACCGTCACAGGGACGGCCCGAGCTTCGCCTTCGGGTCACCACGAGTTCCAGGGGATTCGCTGGGATTTGGGCCAGAGACCGACCTCTCTGGCCCAAAAGGCGGCGCTCCGCGCGAACCACGGAAGTACGTGGGGAACGGGTTGCCCAGGAGATGTCGCGCCGCGCGGCATTCGGCCGACCCCGTATGGCGAGGCGCCGGAACCAATGCCAGCATGGTGTTGTCACCCAGCGAGGGATCCGTCCGATACAGCCTCCGCCGAGACGCAGGCGTGGGAAGGCGAAGCCGCAGGCTCGCCGGAGCTCGAGCCGGTGGCTCAGCCGAGCGTCATAGTCGAGGACGACGCGCTTGTCATTCGCGAGCTGCGTATCAGCGGGCCTGCACTCGAAGCCGTGCGCGAGGCTGTCGCACGCGGGCTCGACCCCGAGCGCGTGGTCCGCGAGGCGCTGGAGGTGGGCGGGGCCATACTGCTCCATGGCGCGAGCAAGGCAACCGTTGATGCAGTCGGTGCGGAGGTCGACCGACTGCTTTCTGCCCTTGCGCAGCGCGACGACTGGGGACGGGCCATGGCCGCGGAGCGCGCGCGAATCCCGGCGGCGCTTCGATCAGCGGACCGTCAGCGCACTCTCAGCGCCGGCTGATCGCATTGCGGCGACACCCGATCCCCACCACAGGAGGGACCATGCACAAGTCAATCGCTGTGCTCGTCGGAGCGGCAGCGGCGTTCGCCATCGCGTCCGCGCCGGCCAGTGCCGGCGCGCCCAACGTGGTCGAACGCAACAACGTCGTCCAGCGTCAATTCGACATCGACTGGTGCGAGTTTCCGGTCGTCGCCGACCTCACGCTGCGGCGTACGGTCGTGGAGTACTACGACAGCGACGGGGAGCTGGCGCGCTGGGTCCTGCGTCTCTCGTTCGCGGGGACGTTCACGAACGTCGAGACGGGCAAGACGCTGCTCAACAGCGGCCGCAGGATCATCACCGATCGCTTCGCCGATCAGACGAGCGTCGAGATCGCGTCGCGTCGCACGCACGCTCCCGGCGCCATCG
>DASSVP010000173.1:0-3432 GCA_035705985.1 Thermoleophilaceae bacterium | reverse complement strand
CGCTCGCGCAGCTGCACGAGCGTGTAGCGCGAGTCGGACTGCTGGACGATGCCGGTGATCAGCTCGCCGAGCCGGTTCTCGTACTCCTCGAAGACGTTGTCGCGCTCCGCCTCGCGGATGCGCTGGAGGATCACCTGCTTTGCGGTCTGCGCGGCGATGCGCCCGAAGTCGTCGGGAGTGACGTCGCGCTCCTCGATCTGGTCGCGGTACTGCATGAGCCGCTCCTGATCGATCTCGGGCGGCTCGGGGTAGACCATCTCGCCCGTCTCCGGATCCACGGTCGGCTCGCCGGCCTCCTCCTCGACCTCGTCGAGCAGCTGCTCCTCGAGGTCGGGCGGCAGGAGCAGCTCGTACACGCGGAAGTCGCCGCTCGCCCGGTCCACCTCCACGCGCGCGTACTTGGCCGCGCCCGGCGTCTTCTTGTACGCCGACAGGAGCGCATCCTCCAGGGCCGCCATCAAGCGGTCCGCGGAGATTCCCTTCTCGCGCTCGAGGACTCCTACGGCCTCGACGATCTCCTTGGTCATCGCTCTCCGATCCCGTACCCTGCGCGGCCGCCGGCCGCTTCGGGCAGCAGATTGCTTCGATTGATTTCCGAGTACGGGATCGAGACGACCCCGGTGTCGGCGGCCACGGTGACCTCGTCGTCACTGGCGCCCACGAGCTCCCCGGTGAAGCTCTTGTGGCCGTCCCGCGGCTCGCGCAGGCGCACACGCGCGCGGCGGCCGAGGAAACGGCGGAAGTGGTCGGGCTTCGACAGCGGCCGCTCGGGACCCGGCGAGGAAACCTCGAGGCCCACGTCCGCGAGCAGGTCGCGCAGGTGATGCGTCACCCGCTCGCACAGCGCGAGATCCACCCCGTCGGGGTGGTCGATGAAGAGGCGCACCCGGTCCGGGCCGGCCTTCTCGCACGCGAGCACCTCGACGTCCGGCTCGGCGGTCGAGAGGCGCTGCTCGATGTCGTTTTGAAGGCTCTGGATCTGCATCTGGTCATAAAAAAGGTGGACCTCTCGGCCCACCTTCAGGCGCCGCCCCTCCGGGCGGCGTACGACTGAAGTTGTGAACACGAGTGTAGCGCGGGTACACGGGACGAATGAACGTCAACCCAATCGAAGTTCAAGAGCACCTCGGCGGGGTGGACTACCCCGCCAGCAAGGACGAGATCATCACAACCGCCGAGTCGAACGACGCGCCCCAGGAGATCATCGAGGCCCTTCAGGCCATGGACGGCGACCAGTTCAAGGGGCCGGACGACGTGATGGGAGCGCTCGGCTAGCAGGCGGCCGGACGCGACGCGCCCGGCGGAAGGCAGAGCGTCCGGACCGACGGCGCCTTGCGCCTGCGGATGGTGAGCCTCTTCACGACGCCGATCAGCCCGCCCTTCGCCATCCGCAGCTCGACCCTCGCGCCCACGGGCAGCGGCTTCCGCTCGAAGCCCCGGAGACGCACACTCCGTGCCGCGGTGGCGCGCGCGAAGCGGCGGACTCGCGGGCACGCCCTGCCCGTCGCGGTGCGGCACGTTGCCGTGAGCCGCCCGCCCGGCTCGACCTCGACGAACAGGTCACGCAGCGTCGTCGACCGGCGCCCCGCGTTGAAGGCGTAGGCGAGGTCGAGCGTTACGCGCGAGGGCAGCGTCAGGGTGTTCGTGATGACCGTGGTGCCGCCGACTCCCGGCGGCGCGCTCGGCGCGGGCGGGTCGCAGCTCACGCGCGTGTCGATCGCGTCGGTTGTCGCGGCGTCCTCGTCCGGCCCGCAGTCCACGGACTCGGCCTCGCCGTCGCGCGCCTGGACGTTGTCGATGCCGCTCCCGCCGAGCACGGTGTCCTGGCCGGCGAAGGCGTTCAGCGTGTCGTCGCCCGCGCCGCCATCGACGCGGTTCGCGACGTCACTCCCGCGGAGCTCGTCCGCCCCACTCCCACCGGTCACGTTCTCGACGTCATTGGTGGTGTCGCGCGCGCCGGCCGCGCCGTCCTCACTCGAGCCGTCATCGGCACCCGACGCGGCGAGATCGACTCTCACTCCGATCGACCTCCCGGCGTAGGTCGCGGTGTCGGTGCCCGCGCCCCCATTGAGGTTGTCCGAGTCGAGCCCGCCGTCTACGAGATCGTCGCCTCCGAAGCCGATGAGGTAGTCGTCGCCGGAGCCGCCGGCCAGCGAGTCGGCCTGCGCCCCGCCCTGCAGGCTGTCCGTGCCAGCTCCGCCCTCGAGCGAGAGCGGCACGGGCATCGGCGGGGTGCTGAGCTCCTGAGGCTGAACCGAGTCGTTGCCCGCGCCGAGTGACATGCGCCATGCGGTCACCGAGGCGGCGGGGCACCTGAGGAAGTTCGTGTCGGTTGCCCAGACCTCGCAGCCGGACCCGATGAACGAGATCGTGTCGCCGACGTCCCGGATGAGGTAGTAGGGCCCCGGGTCCGAGGGGGTGCATTCAGTGCCGGGGCAGTAGTAGAGGAGCACGCCGTTGTGCGAGTCAGCGTCCGTGTAGACGTACTCGCCATTCGCCTTCGAGAGCGTCCCCGCCTGGGCCGCCGGCGCGGAGGCGAGCACGGCAAGGACGAGCACAACCAGCCAGATCCCCCGCGCGAGCCGCATCCAGGGAAGGGTAACCCGAGCGGCGGACTTACGCCATCGATTGGGTCATGCCTCGATGAGAAGGGTCACCGGTCCGTCGTTCACGAGCTCCACCGCCATCCGGGCGCCGAAGACGCCGCCCCGCGCGGCCAGCGCCTCACGCACGCGCTCGTACAGCGGCTCGGCCTCCTCAGGCGGCGCCGCGTCCACGAAGCTCGGGCGGTTGCCCTTCCGGCTGTCCCCGTAGAGCGTGAACTGGCTCACGCAGAGGACCTCGCCGCCCACGTCGCCGACGGAGAGGTTCATCTTGCCCCCGTCGTCCTCGAAGATCCGGAGGGCGCGCAGCTTCGCGGCGATCCGATCCGCCTCCGCCGGGCCGTCGCCGCGCCGCACCCCGAGAAGCACCAGAAGGCCGCGGCCGATCGCCGCCACCTGCTCGCCGTCGACGGTCACCGAGGCCTGGCTCACGCGTTGCACGAGCGCGCGCACGCGTGCGTAGTCTGCCCGAATGGCCGCCGTCGACAGCGTGCACGCCTACCTCGAGTCGCTCCCGAACCTCGGCGTCCGGCGGCTCGCCCATGGCGAGTGGGGCATCACGGTCCCCGGCGAGAGCGTGGGCGGCGACCCGATCGAGGCGGGCATGCGGATCTCCGACGGCCTGCTCCGCGTCCAGGCGCTCGCCCTCTTCGGCGCGAGCGACCTCGATCCGTGGATGCTCCTGTGGTGGAACCGCCAGACGCGGCTGGTCCGCTTCGGCTGCACGCGCTCGCGCGACATCTGGGTGCACGCCGACATTCCCGTGTCGGACGCCGACGAGCGTGGGGTCGACCGGCTGCTCGGGCTCGTCACGGAGGCGGTGGTGGCC
>DASSVP010000172.1:0-3584 GCA_035705985.1 Thermoleophilaceae bacterium | reverse complement strand
CAATGTCGTCACCCGCTCGCGTGATTTCGCCACGCGACACATCGAGGCATTCCTTTCTGCAGCGACGGCGGGGAGCCTATGAGAGCTGCCCGGTAGGCGGAACGGGGCCTCGGGGAGGCGGGAGCCGTGCTTCTCGGCGTTCGGGGACGCTGCCGAGTCCCTGCGTCGATGGTCGACGGATGGTCGACGAGCCCGAGATTCCAGCAGAACCCTGCGGTCCCGCTGTCAGGGCGGTTTCTTCCTGTTAGCAGGCATTTTGTGCCGCGTGCCAGCGCCTCCTGGCGCGCCTTGCAGCCGTCTTTTCGGATTATGAGTCCGCTGCTCTGACCGCTGAGCTACCGGCCCGTAGAGCGGAATCTCGCCTCTTCCGTCCAACTCGATGCTGAGCGAGCTTCCATATCGGGGCCCATCCTAGGGCGGCCCGGACGCGACGGCCTTGCTCGCACGGGTCTCCGGCCCGAGTGTCGAGTTCACGCGAGAGGACAGTGGGCTTGGGGGTTAGGATCGCCGCGTGGACGTCGACGCCTACCGCCGCACCAGCCACGAGGTCTGGGAGGCGATGGCGCCTGGCTGGGAACGCTGGCGAGCGCAGCTCTCGGACGCGCTGACCCCGGTACGCGAGTGGCTGATCCGAGAGCTCGGGCCAGAGCCTGGAGAGACGGTCCTCGAACTCGGCGCGGGCACCGGCGAGACGGGGTTCGCGGCGGCGGCCATGTTGGGTGACCACGGCCGGCTCATCTCGACCGACTTCTCCCCGGAGATGGTCGAGGTCGCGCGACGTCGCGGGAACGAGCTCGCGCTCGGGAACGTCGATCACCGGGTGATTGACGCGGAGCGCATCGAGCTCGCCACAGACTCGGTCGACGGCGCGCTCTGCCAGAGCACCTACATGCTTGCCGCCGATCCCGCCGCGGCGCTCGCCGAGACGCGACGCGTGCTGAGGGCGGGCGGCCGACTGGCGCTCTCGGTGTGGAGCGCGCCCGAGCGCAACCCGTGGGCGTCGATCGGCGGCATGATCCTGATCGAGCGTGGACACATGCCGCCCCCGGAGCCCGGGGCGCCCGGGGTCTTCAGCATGGCGAGCGAGGAGCGCACAAGGGCGCTGCTCGACGGCGCCGGCTTCAGATCGGTCCGTACCGCCGAGGTGCCGGTGCAGTTCGGCTTCCGCGCCCTGGAGGACTACGAGCAGTGGATCACCGATGTCGGCGGTCCCTTCGCGGTGTTGGTCCGCGGGCTGCCCGAAGAGGAGCGGGATGTGCTCAGAGCACGGCTCAGCGAGGCGTTCGTCCCCTTCGCCACCGAGGGCGGCTACAAGCTTCCGGGCGCCGCTCTGTGCGCGGTCGCGAGCTGAAGACCGCGTTCGACCGTCGCGGCGTCATGGCGCGGCTGTATGGGCCGATCCTCGGACGCTCGTCCACGCAGAGCGAGCGTCCCGGCCGCCCGCGCGACAGGTTGCCTCAGTGCGCGAATTCCGCAAGCGGCGTCGCTAGTGGTAGCTCGCTTGGTGGTGGCCTCTCGCCGCGAGCCGCAGCCCGTTGGCTGCGACAGGACCCCTGCGCGCAATCTCGTCGTCGTCGCTGAGCCCGTACGAAGGGACGGAGACAGGTTCGTCATCGAGCGCGGCTCGGCGCCGGCTCAGGCGCACCGGCTCCAGCTCGCGGGCGACACGAGCGAGCCGCGCAGCCTGAGCGCGATCGCGAGCGTCACCACGCCGCATACCAGGCCGAGCGCGTGCACCGAGATGATCGGGAGGTTGCCGAGGCTGAAGCCGTACATCAGCCAGATCGCGTAGCCGCCCACATAGACACCCAGGAAACGGGCCGAGACGTCGCAGGATGCACCACGAGCGAGCATCTGTCGCGCCTGCAGGAGAACCGAGAGGGCGCCGCCCACGCCGTACACCATCGCCGCCCCGCCCATTACTGCACTCATCGTCATCGCGCTATCTCCTTTGGTGCCTGTGCGAGGCGACTATGGACCCGGCGCCTTGCCGTCGGGTTGGTGCAGGATTGGCGCGAGCTTGGAGCTCTGGTCAGACCTCTTCGGCCATCGCGAGCAGGTCGTCCCGAGAAACCTTGCCCGCCATGTCGGGATGAACCTCGTCGATGTGCTGGTTGGCCTCGTCGACGAGCTCGTCCTCGGTCTCACCGCGCGAGACGTAGCCGCAATCACAGTTGATCAAGTAGGCCATCGAGCTGAATTGTCCACCCTCCGGGTAGCTTGGCGCTGTGTCCGAGCGTGACGCGACGCGCATCCAGCTCTGCGGGCGCTTCGTCGCGCGCGTGGCCGGGCGGCGGATCGAGCAGGAGCTGCCGGGCCGCCAGGGTCGCCTCCTGTTCGCATATCTGACCGTCAACCGCGACCGGGTCGCCGGCCGTGACGAGCTCGCCGACGCGCTGTGGCAGCGAGCGCTTCCCTCGGCTCCCGACCAGGCGCTCTCGGCGCTGCTCTCGAAACTTCGGCGGCTGCTTCCCGACGGCGCGCTCGAGGGCCGAAATCAGATCCGGCTCGGGCTGGGACGCCACGCGAGAGTCGATGTCGAGGCGGCCCGCGACGGCATCCATCGCGCCGAGGCGGGGATCGCGGCGGGGGACTGGTACGCCGCGATCGGCCCCACGCTCGTCGCCTACAACATCAGCCGGCGCAGATTCCTCGCCGGCGAGGCGGCGGACTGGATCGACGGCGTGCGACGAGAGCTCGATGACATCCAGGTGAGGGCTCTCGAATGCACGGCGCGCAGGAGCCTCGGCCTGCGGGAGCCCGAGCTCGCTGTCGCCGAGCAGACGGCGCGTCGTCTCATCGAGCTCGCCCCCTATCGCGAGAGCGGCTACGCGGTGCTGATGGAGGCGCTCGAGCGGCAGGGCAACCTGGCGGAGGCCCTTCGAGTCTACGAGAGCCTTCGGGGCTTGCTCCGCGACGAGCTCGGCGCGGCACCATCGCCCGCCGTCCAAGAGATGCACCAGCGCTTGCTCAACCAGGGCTCCGTTTCCTGACCGCCCCGAGGATCTAAACGCTCTTCCGAGACACGGGGCCCAGTGTCTCGTGACAGCGAGGGTTCCATGTGCGTGCGAGAACACTCCGGCGGCGACTTGTGCTGTCCGCGACACTCGGCACCCGTCGATTGAAGGCCTTCAGCTCGCCCGGCGATAGCGGATGTGCGTGGCCAGCGGCGAATGCAGCACCTCGACGGGCTCCAACCCCAAAGACCCGACGCCATCGAAGATCCGCTCGCCGGACCCGAGCAGGACCGGGGCGATGTCGAGCGTGAGCTCGTCGACGACCCCGGCGACCAGCGCCTGCCGAACGGTAGAGGCGCCGCCCGCGATGTCCACACCGTCGTCGCCGGCCGTCTCACGCGCCTGTGCGTAGGCGGCGTCGAAGCCGTCGGTGACGAAGTGGAAGGTCGTCCCTCCCTCCATCTCGATCGGCTCGCGGGCGTGATTGTGAGCACGAACACCGGTGCGTGGTACGGCGGCTCGGGCCCCCACCAGCCGCGCCAGTCCTCCTCCCACTCACCGCGGATCGGCCCGAACATGTTGCGGCCCATGACGTAGGCGCCGCGCGGGCGCATGAGCCAGCCGACA
>DASSVP010000171.1:0-2468 GCA_035705985.1 Thermoleophilaceae bacterium | reverse complement strand
ACGATCGAATCGTGCCGGAGTCGGTCAGTCGCGCGATCATGGACTTCTTCGGAGAAGTCTGTCGGACGTTCGGATTCATCGGGCGGCCGAGGCGGCGAGCCGACATTCGCGAGGACCTGCGGCTTCTAGGTGAGCTTGACGCGTCGCCGCAGCTCACCCAGGAAGCGAAGGAAGCAACGAAGTTCTGGCTCAATAACCAGATCATTCTGCAAGTCGCGGCGTACGCTGATGTCGATCTCAGGACGGTGCGACGCAAGGTGCAGTGGGGTGCTGTGTTCTTCTCGACCTGCTTCTGGGCGCCACTCGGCTGGCTCACCTACCACCTCGTGTCAATCGGCGATGGATGGTGGGCGACGTTCCCCGCCGTCCCGGGGGGCGGTTTTCGCGATGTCCACCGCAGCCTTACTCGGCGCGAAAGAAACGGTCGCTCCGAGCGACGAGGGTGACGGCCACGCATCAGCTGAGGTCGTAGCAGTCGCGACCTAGCCCATCAGTTCATGGCACTCGGAAGTTCATTCGTGCTCAGCCGGACGCCTCAGTAAGCTCGACCTCCCGTGTCCGAAGCGCCCTTCGTCCACCTCCACGTCCACTCCGAGTACTCGATCCTCGACGGCGCCTGCCGGATCCCGGACCTCGCGAAGCGCGCCGCCGAGCTCGAGATGCCTGCCGTCTCGCTCACGGACCACGGCTCGCTCGCGGGCGCGATCGACCTCTACAAGGCGGCCCGCGCGGAGGGTGTGAAGCCTGTCCTCGGCTGCGAGGTCTACGTCGCCGACGACCGCCACGCCCAGCAGAAGGGCTACGCGCACCTCACCCTCCTCGCCGAGACGACCGAGGGCTACGGCAACCTCATCAAGCTCTCCTCGCTCGGGTATCTCGAGGGCTACTACTACAAGCCGCGCGTGGATTGGGAGCTGCTCGAGCGGCACGGCACGGGCCTGCTCGCGCTCTCGGGCTGCCTCTCCGGCCGGGTCTGCAAGGCGCTCGAGGAGAACCGCCCCGCCGACGCGGAGGCGGAGCTTGACCGCCTCGAGCAGATCTTCGGACGCGACCGCGTCTACGTCGAGCTCCAGAACGCCCACCTCGACATCCAGCAGCGGATCAACCCGCAGCTCGTCGAGCTCGCGGGCGAGCGTGGCCTGCTGCTCGTCGCGACCGGCGACGTCCATTACCTCCGCCACGAGGACGCGCAGTCGCACGAGGCGCTGCTCTGCATCCAGTCGGGAGACTCTCTCAAGAACCCGAACCACTGGAAGTTCGAGACCGACCACTTCTACTTCAAGACGCCCGAGGAGATGGCGGCCGACTTCCCGGGCCAGGAGGCGGCGCTGCGGAACACGCTCGAGGTGGCCGAACGGTGCCACGTCGAGATCGAGCTGGACCGGATCCTGCTCCCGCACTTCCCGACCCCGGACGGCCGCGACGCGTTCGAGTATCTAGTCGAGCTGTGCGAGCGTGGAGTCGGGAAGCGCTATGGGACGGTCACGCCGGAGCTCCGCGAGCGGCTCCAGTTCGAGCTGAAGACGATCAAGGAGATGGGCTTCTCGGACTACTTCCTGATCGTCGCCGACTTCGTCGGCTTCGCGAAGCGGAACGGGATCAGTGTCGGGCCAGGCCGCGGCTCCGCCGCCGGGAGCCTCGTCGCCTACAGCCTCGAGATCACCGACCTCGACCCGATCCGCTACGACCTGCTCTTCGAGCGCTTCCTCAACCCCGGCCGCAAGTCGATGCCCGACATGGACATCGACTTCGCCGTCGACGGGCGGGAGCGTGTCATCAACTACGTCCGCGAGAAGTACGGTCGCGACCGCGTCGCCCAGATCATCACCTTCGGAACGATGGCCGCCCGCGCCGCCGTACGCGACGCCGGACGCGTGCTCGAGGTGCCCTACGGGGTCGTCGACAAGATCGCGAAGCTGATCCCCGAAGGGCCGGGCCAGACGCTCGAGGAGTGCCTGAAGCCCGGCGCCGACCTGCGCAGGGAGATCGATGCCGACCCGGTCGCGAAGGAGATCGTCGACCTGGCGCGCCCGCTCGAGGGGCTGACCCGCCAGGACGGGATCCACGCCGCCGCGGTCGTGATCGGCGCCGAGCCGCTGATGAACACGGTGCCGCTGCAGCAGAAGGGGCCCGACCAGGAGATCGTGACCCAATTCGACGGCACCACGATCGAGAAGCTCGGCCTGCTCAAGATGGACTTCCTGGGGCTGCGCAACCTCGACGTGATCGACAAGGCCGTCGAGCTCGTCCCCGGCCTCGACATCTCGACCATTCCACTCGACGACAGGAAGACGTACGAGATGCTCGCGCGCGGCGAGTCGATCGGTGTCTTCCAGTTCGAGGGCTCCGGGATGCGCGAGGCGCTGCGCTCGATCAAGCCGACCGTCTTCGACGACCTGATCGCGATCGGCGCGCTCTACCGGCCCGGGCCGATGGCGTACATCCCGGTCTACGCGCGCCGCAAGAAC
>DASSVP010000170.1:0-21485 GCA_035705985.1 Thermoleophilaceae bacterium | reverse complement strand
GTTCGGGGATAGGACCCTTCAGGCGGTCCTGCAAGCGATTGTGGAATCGATGGACCGCAATCCACGACCGGTCCGGCTGATCTACGTCTGGCCTGGGCCGTCCCGCTCGAAGATCCTCGCGACGGGCAGGTTCCGGCTCGTGAAGGAGCAATGGAGCCCCCTCCGCGGAAACGCGGATCGAGTCGCCATCTTCGAGAGCTACTGACGCGGGCTGAACAGCCCGATCAGGAACGCCGCGTGCGTCGGATCGACGCGCCCGGCGATCGCTCCGACGCGCGGCGGCAGCGGGTAGTAGCCCGCCGTGTGCAGCCCCACGCGCTCGAGCCCGTGCCACGCGCACAGCTCGGTGAGCGCGCGCGCCGTGAACAGGCGCAGGTGGGAGCGCCCCAGGTCGGCGTGCGGGCGCCCGTCGAGCGGGTTCAGGGGGTTGCCGACGATCGTCTCGTCGCTCACGTGTATGGGCATTGGCTGGAGCCCGAGGGCGAGGCAGAAGACGTTGTGCCAGCTCGACAGGTTGTTGGTCGAGATGCAGGCGATCCCGTCCGGCGCGAGCACGCGCCGGGTCTCGCGCAGGAAGGTGTCGGTGCGGCGAACGTGCTCGATCACCTGGTTCGCGTGGACCACGTCGAAGGCGCCGTCCTCGAACGGCAGGCCCTCGTCCAGGTCCGCTCGGCGCACGTCGATTCCGCGGCCCCGCGCCACGCCGGCGTGCGCCTCGATCAGCTCGACGCCGCATACGCTGCTCGCGCCGACGCGCTCGGCCACCCGCATCGTGAAGTCGCCGTCGTGCGTCCCGAGGTCGAGCAGTCGCGCCCCGGCGCGCGGCTCGAGCGCCGCGAGAATCGCGCGCCGGTTGGCCTCCTCGGTCGCGCGGAACACCCTGTAGAGATAGCCCACTCCGATGATTGTGTTCGAGAAAGCGCCGAAGTTCCTGCATTCGGGCGTTGAGGAACCAGAAAGGCGCGCGAAGGCCGGGTGTCAGGGCGCCACGTACGCGCAGCGCGCGTGGGCGATGATCTTCCAGAAGAGGTCGTAGCCGGCGGGACCCTCGTACGCGTCGATCGCAACCGAACTGCTGGTCGGGTACCTGATCGCGCCCACCACGACCGCGCCGACCGCGCCAACCACTTCGTAACCGGCCCCGACGATCCGCTTGCCTATCGGGCATGTGGCGGTGACGGTCTTCGAGGAGCTCGAGTCGAACGCGGTCTCGGCGCTGACGACGCCCATGCCGCTCACGCCGGGCGGACCGGCGGGACCGGCAGGACCCTGCGGCCCCGGGTCGCCGGACGGCCCCTGCGGACCGGCGGGACCGTGCGGCCCGGCCGGGCCCCCCGGTCCGGGCGGGCCCTGTGGACCGGCGGGACCCTGCGCTCCCGTTGGGAGCTGTCCCGGCTTGAAGTCGCGGCTTCGAAGCGAGTGGTCGCGGATGTCATGTGACGCGACGCTGCTGTTGCGGACATCGCGGCCGGTGACGGTGTTGTCCCTGATTTGCTCGCCGGTCACGGTCATGGCCGCGTAGGACGTGCCTCCGAGCGCGACGAACACCGCGAGCGTCGACATGAGGTTGGCGTATCGCATGCCGCCAGCGTGCCCGTTCGCGGGCTCGCGGACCTCGGGGATTTTCCCTGAACCGTCCCTGAAAGCGGCCGCATGACGCTCGCGGGCGCCGGGTAACGGCGGCGCAGTGACCAAGCTGCGCTGGGGGACGTTGCGAGGGTGCTGCGTTGCCGCGGTCGGGGTCGTTTGCGCCTGGTCCGCGACGGCCGCCGTGGCGGGGCCCGGCGACGTCGATCGCAGCTTTGCCGGACGCGGCTGGACGGCTTTCGCACCGGGTCACGCCGCGCGCGACATGCTCGTCCTGCCTGACCGGAGGGTTGTGGTGGCGGGGGGCGGCCCGTGTCAGGGCGAGGAATGCGGCTTCACGCTCGCACGCTTCAAGGCGGGCGGCGAACCCGACGCCGTGCGCGCCGAACGCGTCGTGGGGGGCTCCTCGCCGCGGGCGGTGCGATGCGGCCGGGCATGTCCGGGGACACACTGCACGACGCCCTCGTCCGCTACAACGCCGACGGCTCGCTCGACGAGAGCTTCGGTTCGCACGGGAAGTCCATCGGCCTCCCCGGTTACGCCAACGTGCTCGTGCGTCAGCCCGACGGCAGGCTGATCACGGCGGGTTCGACGCTCGCCCGCTACAACGCCGACGGATCGCCGGATCCGGGCTTCGCGTCAGGACAGGAACCCGGCATGGCGATGGTGAACGACGTCGTTCTCCAGCCGGACGGCAAGCCGGTGCTGGTCGGCGCCACGCGCACCACCCGCGGGTCGTTCTGGATCGTGCGCCGCTTCGAGCCGGACGGCACCGCCGACACCAGCTATTGCCTGCCTCCCGCCCCCCGGAGAGGCGAGGCTCGCGCGGCCGCGCTTCAGCCCGATGGGAAGCTGCTGGTCGCGGGTGAGGGCGCCACCTTCGAATCGGGTTACGTGCTCGTGCGGTACCTCGGGGACGGCTCAGGGCCGTGCGCGGACCTGCTGCCACCGGTGGTCAGGCTGCGGGTCCCGCCGCAGGCTCTCGGAGGGGTCGTGGCCAACGGCCTCGTCGTGAGCCTCCGCAGCAACGAGCGCGGCAGGGCCCGGCTGAGGACCACGGTCGGCCGCGCGTCGCGTACCGTCGCCCCCGGGGTCCGGACCGAGGTCCGCGTCCGCCCCACTCGGGCGGCGACGAGACGCATCCGTCAGGCCCGGAAGGTCACGTTCACCGTGCGGCTCGCGGTCGCCGACCGCAGCGGCAACACGGCGCGGGTCGAGCGGCGGGTGACTCTCAGGCGGGGAGCTCAGCGCGCATCACGACCCGTGTGCGCGAGCCCTGGCGACCGATGCTGGGCCCTGCACTGACGCGTGCCGCTCCGCGAGGCGCCGGCGAAGGGCGCACGCGAGCGGGTACGGCGACGTGAGGATCGCCCCTGCCCGCCTCGCCTCGGACGACCCGGACGGCGCTATGACCCTCGCGGCGCGACGCCAATCCACGGCATGGGTCAAATGACCCATGTAACTGCGGGCGCCAAGCTTCTACGGTAGGTCCATGCGCCTGCTGATCACCGGGGAAACCGGTGTGCTCGGCCGCGCGCTCCGATCCCTCGCGGAGGCCGCGGGCAATCAGTTCGCGATGCCCGGGCACGAGGCGCTCGACCTCGTCGACCCCTCCGCGGTCGCCGACGCCGCGCGCGGCGTCGATGTGATCGGGTTCCCGCGCATCGAAGACGGCGACCTCGGCCTTCCGGTCGAGCCCGGCGCCGACGGCGTGCTGCTCGGAGCGCACGCCCTGGGCCGAGGCCGCCGCGGGGTCAATCGCCTCCTCGCCGTCCACCCCACCGCACAACCGAAAGCCACGAGATGAAGATCGTCGTCATCGGCGGAACCGGCCTCATCGGGTCGAAGCTCGTCGAGAAACTGCGGAAGGACGGGCACGAGCCGCTCGCGGCGGCACTCGAGACGGGCGTCGACCTGCTCACAGGCGAGGGGCTCGCCGGTGCGCTCGATGGTGCCCAGGTGGTCGTCGACGTCGCGAACGCGCCCGCCTGGGGCGACGCGGCCGTGCTCGACTTCTTCCAGACCTCATCCCGCAACCTGCTCGCGGCGGAGGCGGCCGCAGGCGTGGGGCACCACGTCACGCTGTCGGTTGTCGGCGCGGACCGGCTCGCTGCCGAGAGCGGCTACATGCGCGCGAAGATCGCGCAGGAGGAGCTGGTCAAGGCCGGGCCGATCCCCTACACGATCGTCCGCGCGACGCAGTTCTTCGAGTTCATCGGCCGGATCGCCGATTCGAACACCGAGGGCGAAATCGTGCGGCTGCCGCCCGCCCTCGTCCAGCCCGAGTCGGCCGATGACGTCGTCAGCACACTGGCCGACGTCGCGGTCGGCGCGCCGCTGAACGACACGGTCGAGCTCGCCGGCCCTGAGGCGTTCCGTCTCGACGAGCTCGCACGGCTCGTCCTGAGGGCAAGCGACGACCGGCGACAGGTGACGGCCGACGCTCACGCCCGCTACTTCGGCGCGGAGCTGGACGATCGGTCCCTCACCCCCGGCGGCGACGCGCGCATCGCGCCGACCCGCTTCGAGGACTGGCTCAGCCAGTCCGTCACCAAGCCCCAACCCGAAAGGAGCTTCTCATGACGCCCACCACCGCTCTCACCGACCGGGAAACGCGTCAGGTCGAGCAGGCGAACGCGAGCGGGCGGACCCCGGTCGTGTTCATCCACGGTCTCTGGCTGCTGCCGAGCAGCTGGGATCGCTGGGCAGAGTTCTTCGAGGATGCGGGCTATGCCGCGGTGACCCCGAGCTGGCCCGACGATCCCGAGACGATCGCAGAGGCCCGGGCGCACCCCGAGGTCTTCGCGGGTAAGACGCTCGGCCAGGTCGCCGATCACACCGCGGAGGTGATCGGGAGGCTCGACAAGAAGCCCGCGGTCATGGGCCACTCGACCGGCGGGCTCCTGGCGCAGATCATCGCCGACCGCGGCTTGTCCGCGGTGACCGTGGCCATCGATCCCGGGCCGTTCCGCGGTGTGCTGCCGCTGCCGCTCTCGACGTTGCGGTCATCGAGCCCGGTGCTTCGCAACCCCCTGAACCGCGGCCGTGCCGTCGCCCTGACCCTGGACCAGTTCAAGTACGGCTGGGCGAACGCCCTCGACGACCAGGAGGCGGAGCGGCTGTATGAGACCTACCACGTGGCAACGCCGGGCGTGGCCCTGATGCAGATGGCCTTTGCGAACCTGAACCCCCGGACCGAGGCGAAGCTGGACCCCAAGAACCCGGACCGCGGGCCGCTGCTGATCATCGAGGGAGAGAAGGACCACACGGTCGCGCAGGCGATCGCAAACGCGTCGTTCAAGCGCCAGCGGCACAACCCGGCGGTCACCGAGATCGAAACGGTCCCGAACCGCGGTCACTCGCTCACCATCGACAGCGGCTGGCGCGAGGTGGCCGAAAGGGCGCTCGCGTTCGTCAGGCGGTTCGCCGGCAGCGCGGCCGCAAGCCACGACCCCCAGCCCCAACCCGAGAGGAGCCTCTCGTGAAGCCCACGATCGTCCTCGCCCGTCAGATCATCGGGGCCGCGGCCGTGTACGTGGCCGCGTGAGCCGGGTGATGGCGGCCACGACCTCTACCGATCCACTCGTGGAAGCGCTCGCCACCCGGCTGCGCCTTGTCGACATCGTCGCCTGGCAACGGATAGCGATGTGGGCGGAGGAGTCCGAGCTCTCGTTCGAGGACCTGCGCCTGCTGCTGGCGCTCGCGGCCAAGGTGGACGACGGGCCGGCCGCCGTGAGCGAGCTTGCCGACCTGGCCGGCTTCCCGCTCGACGTCGCCTACCCCGCCATCCACAGGCTCCGGGGTCGCGGCTACCTGCGTGAGGAACGGCGTCGATACGCGCTCAGCCAGGAAGGCCTGGAGCTCGTCGCGACGCTGGACATGGCGCACCGCGAGGGCATCCAGTCATACATCGACCAGCTCGACCGCCACGAACGCAGGCGGCTGTCCGAGGCGTTGGGCGGCCCCTAGCGTCGCGGGAGCGGGGGCAGTGGCTCGCCCGCCACCGCGCGCAGCGCGCGGAAGTAGGCCGCGTCGTCGGCGCCCTCGCCGGGCTGGTCGTCGATCGCTGCCAGCACCCGGGCGGTCCATGCCTCCCAAGCTCTGCGATCGGCGATCCGCCCATAGCCGACGGCGAGATCGAGCAGCGCGTCGGCGATGTCGCGCGCCGCGCGTCCGATGTGCACGTACCCTCGAGTCGGACCGCGGTGGGCCCCGAGCGGCAGGGTCTCTATTCGCCCGCCGGTCAGCGCCACCTCCACGTTGAGGTGTGCCTCGACGCCATAGCCCCCGGGCAGGCGGTCGACCCGAAGCCCGGCCCGCAGGGCGCGGAAGCCGCTCAGCGGGCGATCGAGCTGCGGTGCCTCCGGAAACAGGGCGCGCACGAGCGGCTCGTACAGATAGGGCGTCACGCTGCGGCGTTTCCCGTCGCTCTGGACCTGTCCCACGATCATGTCGGCCTGCGAGCGGGCGGCCGCGTCGCGCAGTGCCGCCGGGATGCTGCGCTCGCTCTCCTCGACGTCCCCGTCGACCAGGAGGAGCCAGCCCTCGCTGTGGCGGGCGATCGCCGTGTCGACCGCCCTTCCCTTGCCCAGCGGCGCCGGGACCACCTCGACTCCGGCCTCCGCCGCGAGGGCGGCGGAGGCGTCCGTCGACGCGCTGTCGACGAACCAGACCACGTCGCCCGCGCGCGCGGCGGCCTGGCACTGCCCCAGCACCTCGCCCAGCGTGGCGGCCTCGTTGTGGCCGACGACGGCGAACGTGCAGCGCTCAGAGCTACGGATGGTGGGCGAGGTAATGGTCGGCGATCTCGTCGGCCGTGGCGAACCAGGCATCCCCCGACGCCGCGATGTGCTCGAGCGCGCGGCGGAGGTGGCCGAGCCGGAAGGGCGCTCCCGCGAGGAACCCGTGCAGCGGGATCGCCATCACGACGCCCGAGCGGCGGCCGGCGGCCCGCAATCCCTCGAACTGGTCGACGAGGGCTTCCGCGTACTGCTGCCCCGTCCAGCCCCGGGCGAGGAACAGCGTCACGTCGTTGACCTCGACGCTGTAGGGCACCGAGATCACCCGGCCCTCGGGGACCGTCATCGCGTAGGGCCGGTCGTCGTTGCACCAGTCGCAGGCGTAGGTGAGGCCGAGCTCAGACAGCAGCGCGGGGGTGTTGAACGTCTCGGAGAGAGCGGGGCCGAGCCATCCGAGCGGGCGCCGTCCCGTGGCGGCCTCGATCGTCTCCACGCACTCGCGCAGCATCGCGCGCTCCTCGTCGACGTCGAGGTCCACGTGCATCGCCGCGTTGTGGGCGCCATGCGCCATCCACGCCCACCCGCGGGCCACGCCGGCCTCGACTATCTGCGGGTAGCGAGTGCAGACCTCGGAGTGAAGCGGCGCCGTGACCGGGATCTCGAGCTCGTCGAGCAGCTCCATCAGCGAGAAGGTCCCGACACGGGCGCCGTAGTCGCGCCAGCCGTAGTTCATCGGATCCGGCACATTGCCCGCGGTCACCGGCACGATGCTCAGCCCGGGGCGATCGATCGGATAGTGCTCGACGTTCAGCGCGATCCAGACGGCCACCGGTGCGCCGCCCGGCCAGGCGATCGCCGGCGCCTCGGTCGACGATCGGTATGGGAAGGGCGTCTCCGGCATCAGGCCTGGGCGAGATACTCCGTGGTCGCGTCGAGCGCGACGATGTCCGCGTACTTCGCCTGCATGTCGAGCATGCTCTGACGGTGCGCCGCGGGATTGCGATCGCCGACAGCCTCCCGGACGACCATGACGCGGAAGCCGTGCTGGAGCCCGTCGACGGCGGAGGCTCGGACGCAGCCGCTGGTCGTGCACCCGCAGAGAAGGATGGTGTCCACGCCACGCGCCGTGAGCCGGGTGGCAAGGTCGGTCCCGAAGAAGGCCGAGGCGTATTTCTTGATCACGAGCGCCTCGTCGTCGCGTCGCCCCAGGCGCGCGTCGAGCTCGACCCCGGGCGTGCCTGCGCGCAGAGTGACGCTGGCGGGGACCTTCTTGGCCCAGATCCCGGCGTCGGCGAGGTCGGGCTCCTCGTAGACGGCGGCGGTGTAGTAGACCGGGACGCCGGCCGCGCGGGCGGAGGCGAGCACGCTGGTCGTCGCCTCGATCTCAGCGGAGAAATCGGCCGCGAGCGGCATCGCGTCCCCGGGCTCGGTGAATGCGCGCGTGAAGTCGACCACGACGACTGCCGGCGCGCCGCCGAAGCCGAGCACGCGCGTGAGGCCCCGGCGCTCGTTCTCCGCCAGCTGCTCGTTCAGCTGCTGCAAGAAGTCGGACAAGGCGCGTGAATATACGGGACGTGCTGATCCTGTCCCCCCACCTCGACGACGCCGTCCTCAGCGCTTGGTGCGACCTTCCGGGCGCCGTCGTGGCGAATCTCTGCACCGCCGTGCCCCCGGCCGGGGTGGTCGGCGACTTCGACCGCACGAAGGGCGCCATGGACGGCGCCGCGTTCATGGCCGCGCGCCTGGCCGAGGATCGAGCCGCGCTGGCGCTGGCCGGCGTCGGCTCGCGCCTCGAGCTCGGCTTGCTCGACGCGCAATACCGCGACGAGCCGCTCGACCCCGACGCCATCCGTGCCGCTCTGCCGCGGGCGGAGCGGATCCTCGCGCCGGCCGGGCTCGGCGGGCACCCGGACCACGTGGCCGCGCGTGACGCCGCGCTCGGGACGGGCGTGCCCGTGACGCTGTACGCCGACCTGCCGTACGCGGCGAGGGTCGGCTGGCCGGCCTGGGTGACGGGCGAGGCCCAGCGGCAGCACCTCGTCCCCGAGGCGCGGTGGGAGCTGTTCCTCGCAGCCATTCCCGCCCGTTTGAATGCGCGCGCGCTCGCGCTCGATGCCGGGCAACGGGCGGCCAAGGAACGCGCCCTCCGTACGTATGCGACGCAGTTCGAGGTTCTCAACGGAGGCCCGCTGAATCGCCTGCTCAACCCGGCCGTGCTGGGCTTCGAGGTCCGCTGGGACGTCAGCCCAGCCTGAGCAGCCGGCCGAGACGCGACGCCCAGGGCAGCCGCGGCCGTGCCGTGATCCCCAGCTCGCCGGTCACGGGCGCCACCGGGTCCAGGTACCCCGTCAGGACGCCGTTTCCGTAGCCGCAGTCGCCGGCGTCCTGCGCATGCGTCGTGAGCAGCTGGTCGCCGGTGATCGCGTGCCGAGCGGAGTAGAGCGGGCGGCGACCGTCGGCCGGCTCGGCGTGCAGGTAGCCGGCGGGTGCGCCGGTTGCGGCAGCAACCGCTGCCGGTGAGCGGTGAGCCCGGGTGAGCCGCCAGGCGACCGCGGCGGGGCCACCGCCCCAGCGCAGCGGCGCGAGGATCCAGCGTGCGCGCCGGGCCCGGCCGGGCGGGGGCGGACCGCCCGCGGGCACCAGGAAGCCGTCACGCGTCACCCAGACCGGGATCGAACCCGGCTCGGGCCGGCTGTGCAGCGCGCCGAGCTCGCCGGCGAGGGCGCCCGGCGGGATCGCGCCGACCCCGTAGCGGTGGCGGTCGCCGTCCACGGTTCGCACGAGCCCGAGCGGCGCACCGGACGAACGCGAGTCGTTCGATCCGAACAGGCCTTCGATGACGGCGCTGTGGCGATGCGCGCGGAAGCTGTTCGGCTCCCGCATCTGCGCTGGATCGCGCAGCCTGGTCTCGTCGAGCCGCTTCCAAATTGCTGCCGCGAAAGGGTGGCCGGCGCCGAGCGAGTCCGCGAGCTCGGCCCAGTAGAGCCGTGAGTTCAGGTGGCTCATGCGCAGCTCGTTCAAGCTGGCGGGGTCCGGCGGCCCTCCGAACTGCGTGGCGCGGTCGAGCGCGCCGGCCGCGAGCAGCGCCCCCATCGTCAGGGTGCACTTCCCGCAGCGGCCGCAGTTGTCCGTGCGGTTCTCGGCGTAGCAGACCTTCAGATGCGGGATCAGTTCCGGTCGCTCGGCCGCCAGCCACGCGACCTTCCGCAGGCGGGAGTGTGTGATCGGAGCGTGCTCGATGGTCATCGCCTCGCTGCTGAAGAGCGGGTCGAGCAGCGGACTCGTGCCGCAGGGCTCGACCGTGGAGTAGCTGTCGCCCGACGCCACGAGCATCGACCGGAGTCCGCCCGCGAGCGCGTGCGCGCAGAAGGCCAGGCCCGGCGCCACGAAGTCCTCCCAGTTGGGGAACACAGGATCGGACAACTCACGGACGTTCGTGCGAACAACCACGGATGTGAGGCCGAGATCGGCCGCGGCCCTGCCGGCGAGGTCGGCCTCGCGGTCGCTGACCTGCGTGTCGTGGCGTGGCTCGAGCCCGACCGCGTGCACTGCGGCGGTCAGAGCCTTGCCATCTCGAGCGGCGGCGAACAGCGAGTCGACACCGCGTGAGAGGAAGACACCACGGCCGTCGCCCGCCGCGCGGTGTGCCTCCCCCGAGGAGGCGGCGACCGCGGCGACGCGCATGCCGGGGTGCCATTGGGCGTAGCACTCCTGGATCGCTTCGAGCGCGCCGAGGAAGCGGGGAGACACCGGCCCGCGCACCTCCAGGTCCTCGCCGCGTCGCATGGCCAGCGGAACCGCGACCGCGAGGAAGGCCGTCGCGTCGTCCGTCGTGTCGGCCCACGGCTCTGGCGCCACGCTGCGCAGCTCGCCCTCGCCGCCATCCCAGCGGATCAGCGAGCGGCGCTCGAGCTGCCCGTCGCGGCAGCGCACCACGACCGGTTCGACGATCACCCCCCACCTCGCACCGGGGCGGCGCCCGATCCCCACGCAATCGCGGCCGGCATGCGGCGGCGCACCGGGCCCGGCAGCGCCCTGGCGCCCGCGAGCGCATGCGCCAGCGTCGTACCGCGTAGACCCCGCGGGCAGGCGAACGTGCGGACGCCGCGGTCCGCGTCGGCGAAGCGGAGCTTGTACGCCTCGCCACCGCGCAGGAAGCGGTACTCACGCAACCCGTCCTCCTGGGCCGCCCGGATCGCGTGAGCGTGAAGCACCAGTCCGGCGCCGGCGAGCGCTGGGTCGCGCCCGGCCTGGTAGACGCATTCCACGCCGCCGAACCGCAGGTTGTAGAGCGCCGCCACCGGCCGGTCGTCGAGCTCGAGCAGATGCACGCGCAGCCACCCGCGCTCGCGCGCGGCGGCGGCAAAGCGCCGATGGAACTGCCAGCGGCCCGCGAATGCCCGCGAGTCCGCGCCCCAGCGTGCCTCGTGGAGCGCGCGGAACGCGGCCAGGTCGTCCGTGACCCCGAAGCGCAGCCGGCCGAGCCGCGCGAGGCGGCGCTGGAACTTTCCGAGCTGATGGCGGAAGTTGCGCGACCGGCCCGCCGGCCAGTCGCCGGGCAGCGTGACGACCGGGCTGGGACGCGCGCCGAGCAGGCGGCCGGGGGAATCGCAGTCGCCAGGCAGGTCGTCGAAGATCACGAGGTCCCAGCCGTCGAGCGCCTGCAGGGCCGCCGCCGGCCCGCCCCGGGCGACCCCGACGGCGCCCAGCTCATCCGAGGCCCCATGCCCGACCAGGCGCAGCAGGCGGACCGGGCGCCGCGTCGCCTCGTACAGCGGGACCAGCGCAGTCAGCCGGCCGTGAGCGTCGTGGCATCCCACCACACGGAGCCGCCGCCCGCGGCCGAACGACTCCCACCAGGCATGGCTCCACTCGTAGGTCGCAAAGATGTTGTCTCCGTGCTCGCCGACCCGGCGCCAGGGACCCTCGAGCTCGTCGAGCCGGCCGATGTCGAGCATCTCGATGCGCACACGCACATCCTTGCGCACCGCAATCACCCACGGGGAGGGGGCGCGATGCTATCCCGACGGGTCGCGCGCCGACCGTCGCGAAGCCGCGCCGAGCTGCCGCACCCGCGCCGCTTGGCGGACGCAGTGGTCGCGCTCCGGGGCGCTCGCCGCCGTTCGGGCCGCCTCGGCGTAGAGGTCCGCCGCGCGCGTCAGGTCGCCCGCGCGCTCGTGCAGGTGCGCGGCGACCGCGGCGTAGCGGGGTACGCCCGGGTCGAGCTCGGCGATGGCGGCCAGCCCGGCGCGCGGCCCGTCGGCCTCCCCGACGGCGACCGCGCGGTTGAGGCGCACCACCGGGCTGTCGGCCAGCCGGACCAGCTCGTCGTACCACTCGACGATCTGGACCCAGTCGGTCTCCTCCGCCGCGGGCGCATCGGCGTGCAGAGCGGCGATCGCGGCCTGCGCCTGGTACTGCCCGAGCCGGTCGCGGGCCAGCGCGGCCTGCAGGAGGCCGACGCCCTCGGCGATCAGCGCCGTGTCCCACGTGGCGCGGTCCTGCTCGCCCAGCGGCACGAGCCGGCCGCCCGGCCCGGTACGCGAGGCGCGCCGCGCATGGTGCAGCAGCATGAGGGCGAGCAGGCCGGACACCTCGGGCTCGTCGGCGAGCGCGGCGAGCTGCCGCGTGATCCGGATTGCCTCGGCGGCGAGGTCGACGTCGCCGCCGTAGCCCTCGTTGAAGAGCAGGTAGAGCACGCGCAGCACCGTCCCCAGGTCGCCCGCCCGGTCGAGCGGCTGCCCGGCGATTCGCCGCTTGGCGCGGCTGATGCGCTGGGCCATCGTCGCCTCGGGAACGAGGTAGGCCGCCGCGATCTGCTCGGTGGTGAGGCCACCGACGGCGCGCAGCGTGAGGGCGACGGCCGACGCCGGCGGCAGCGACGGGTGCGCGCAGAGGAAGTAGAGCTGCAGCGTGTCGTCGGCGTCCTGCACCGGCCCGGACGGCGGTTCGGCGTGCACCGCCAGCTCGCGCGCCCTGCGCGACGAGCCGGCCCGGATCTCGTCCAGCACCTTGCGCCAGGCGGCGGTGATGAGCCAGCCCTTGGGGTCGCGCGGCGGGTCCTCCGGCCAGCTGGCGAGCGCGCTCACGAGCGCCTCCTGCACGGCGTCCTCGGCCGACGCGAAGTTCGCTCCGCGCCGGACGAGGACCGCGATCACCGCGGGCACGAGCTCCCGCAGCAGCGCGTCGTTCACTCGCTGATCGTGGGCGGTGCGGTCAGGAACGGGCGCACCTCGAGCCACTCGTGGATCGGCTCGCCGCCGGGGCCGGGCGCAGCCGACAGCTCGCCGGCGAGCTCGACCGCGCGGTCCCAGGACTCGACGTCGATGATCATCCAGCCGGCGATGAGGTCCTTCGTCTCGGCGAACGGACCGTCGACGACTGGGGCGCGCCCCTCGCCGTCGTAGCGGACGAACGCGCCGTCGGGCGCCAGCGCCTGGCCGTCGACGTACTCGCCGGTGCCCTCGAGGCGGGCCGCGAAGTCGCGCATGAACCCGATGTGAGCGTCGACCTCCTCCGGCGTCCAGCGGTCCATCGGCGGGTAGGAGTGATGCGGCTGCGGACCACCGCGGTAGTGCTTGAGCAGCAGGTACTTCATGACTGGTCTCCTTTCATGCCGCCCCCGCTGGGCGGTCGTACCCCAGGGACGGAGCCGGCGGGGCCCGCTCGACATCCGCGACAGCGATTGTGAGCTTGTCGACGGGTAGTGTGCCGAGATCCGTAAAGCACTCACGAAGGAGCTCCAGCGATGCGAAAGCAGCTCATAGTCATCGTCGTCTTGGTCGCCGCGCTCAGCGCCAGCATTGGATACGGGCTCGGCGCCGCAACGAGCCCGCCGGCCGCCAACGCGGCGTCGGCGTCGCAGAGCTCGGAGGTCGTCGATCAGCTGAGGGCGATCAACGCCAAGCTGGGACGTAGGCAGACGAGCAGGGGATCGGTCAGGGGCCTGTTGACGATCATCTGCGACTACACGGCGTCAATCTCGTGCACACCGTGATCTAGCGGGCGCCGCTCAGCGCGCGTCTGCCGGCGCGTTACCGGCGGGCAGGCCGGCGTCCTCGAGCAGCCGAGCCAGCACGATGTCCGAACTGAGGTACTCCTCGGCGAGCGCCCGCGCCGCCGCGCTGTGGCGGGCGTAGTCTGCATCGATCGCAGCGAAGGCGGCCACGATGTCGTCGATCGATTCAAACGCAAAGAGGCCGTCGCCGGTTGGAAGCGCGCAGTCGAACGCGGTGTCCTGCACGACCGCGGGCTTGGCGGCCGCCAGATAACAGGCCGTGCGGTCGCTGAACCACCCGCTGCGGAAGCGCACGTACTGCTCCTTGGCCACGGAAAATTCGCCTGCCGACGAGCGAATGTAATCGCGGTAGAGATCGACGTCTTTCGAGAGCGGCCTCGCTGGCACGACCCGCCAGCCGGCCGCCTCGATCCTCGCGATCGTGTCCTCGTCGTCGAGCGCGAGCGCGAGCTCCAGTGGCCGCTCGACAGCCGCGGGGAGATCGAGGAAGCGCTCGAACTCGCGGTGCTTGCTCCATCGGTGGAGCCGTCCCTGCCACTCGACATCCTTGTCCGTCTGCTCCCAGTTCGAGACGGTCGTGAACGGGCGATCGGCGAAGTCGCCCTCCAAAGGAGCCCACCAGTCGAGCACGACCGGAGGTCTTGTCGCATGGTAGGAGAAGCGCCCGGGCGGCAGTGGGCACTCCGGAGCGTTGAGGTTGGCGCCGTACGTGAAGTGATGCGTATGGGCAGCCAGAAGGTCGATCGTGAACTCATTTCCCTGGTCGACCTCTATCTGCGGCAGCACCGGGTCGGTCTCCAGGTAGATGCGAACCGGAACCTCGAGCTGGGCGTCGCGCAGGGCGGTGACGCCGCTGACGTTCACCAGCGCGTGGGCGGAGGCGAGTGTCCGATGGAGTTGCTCCTCCGACACGCCGTGCACCCTTCCGTCCTGCACGACATCTCGATACGCCCAGCAGTTCCCGAGCCCGACGCGCTCGAGCAGACGCCTCACGTAGGCGACCGGGGCGCTTGCGTCGTCGCTGACCGTCTCCTGGTCGGGGTCGTACGGCCAGCGGCGCGTGTCCTCGAGGTAGAACACCTCGTGGCCGAGCCGTCGGAATCCCTCGAGGTATTGCAGCACCTGCCACGCCACCCCAGCGAATGGCATCGCGCCGATGCCTCCGGCCACCACGATCAAGAGCCGCTCAGCCACGGGCCTCCGCGACTACGTCCGTGAGCCAGTCTCGTCTTCCGCGAGCCGGCCAGACGCGACGGAACCGCTCCCATCCGAGGTGGCGCTCGGCGAGGTCCGCCGGGAGCGCCGAGAAGAGGTGACCGGGATCAAGCTGGCTCCGGTGGCGCCGAAGTGCGCTCAGCTTGCGCTCGAGGAACGGGCGCACGTCGAGCTCGACGGCGCCATCCTCGTCCTCCACGCCGAAGTCGGCAGGGGCGATTCCCCATAGGTCGCTCGGCAGGCCGCGCTCACGCATCGCTCGCGCCAGCTCGACGACGCGGCCGGCACGCCAGACGGCCTCATACAGCCACGGACGCCGGCGCGGCGAGGCGAGCGCAACCAGATCGAGCGCACGGCGCGTGAAGCGGTGCACCGCGATGTGGTCCGGGTGGTAATAGAGACCGTCCTCCCCGAACGTTATGACGGCGCGGGGCCGACTCGCGTCTATCGACTGCGCGATCTGCCGCGTGACGGCGGTGGAATTGGTCCAGGGCAGATGCGCGTCCTGGCGCCGATAGCATTTGACCCAGGACACACCGAGGTCGGCGCACGCGTCTCTCAGCTCGGCCTCCCGTACGTCGCCCAGGGTGTCGCGGGTCGCGAGCGCGGGGTCGGCGATCGGGCCGTGTTCCCCGCGCGTCAGGCAGATGACGCCGGTTTCGAGCCCAGCCGCCGAGCACGCCGCCAGCACACCGCCGGCGATGAGCGTCTCGTCATCGGGGTGCGCCGTCACCACCACTACACCGCGCGCCGTCACGGGCGCGCCGTCGCGACGTTCGCCGCCAGACGGATGTAGAGATTCTCGTGGTCGTCGACCATCCGCCGGAAGTCGAAGCGGTCGACGGCGCTCGCGCGGACCTGCTCACGGTCGAGTTCGAGCGCCCTCGGAATGAGCGCGGCCAGCCGGTCCGGTGAGTCGCCGAGGTAGCCGCCGACACCAGGCTGCACCAGCTCCGGCACGGCGCCGATCGTCGGTGCGACGACCGGCGTCCCGCACGCCATCGCCTCGATCACGACGAGTCCAAACGGCTCCGGATGGAGCAGCGGATACACGAGCGCAGCGGCGTCCGCCAGCAGGCGGTCACGCTCGGGTGGGTTCACGCGCCCGACGTACCTCACCTGCTCGCCGTCGATGAGCGGTGCGACCTCATCGTCGAAGTGCTCCTCGGCGGGCCCCGCGAGCACCAGCGGCATGCCTGCCTCCCGTGCGATCGCCACCGCCCTCGCAGGCCCCTTGTCCCGGATCATCCGACCGAGGAACAGCAGATAGCCGCCGGCCCCCTCGCCGTACGGGAGTGCGCTCGTGTCGATGCCGTGTGGAATCAGCGTCACGTTCGGCCTGCCGTCGAAGTGGCGCGCCTGGAAGCGGGATGGGACCACGAGCTGCACGTCCTCGAAGCTGCGGTAGGCCTTCACCACCACCGGGCTCATCTCCACGTGATAGCTCTGCACGTTCGGGGTGCTTATGAACGGCGTGAGCGGCAGCGCGTGGGGATAGCTGTGGCAGTGGATCACGTCGAACGCGTCCGCCTCCGCATACGCCGCGCTCACATGCATGCTCTCGCTGAACTGCCAGTCCCACCAGAGCGTCTCGTCGTGCTCGTAGCCTCGGTCGTAGACAGACCGCAGCTCGGCGGACGTGATCGAGTCGCCGGTCGCGAACAGCGTCACCTCGTGCCCGCGCCGCACGAGCTCCTCCGAGAGGAGGGAGACGAGTTGCTCGACGGACTCGCCTACCCCGGGCCTCACCGCGGTCCCCACCGGGGCCACCTGCGCGATCCGGAGCCGCCGTTCCGCGCTACCCGTCACCGGCCCCACCGACTATGGGCTCTGAGCTGCGCGACCCGGTCTGCTGGGCGAGTAGAGCCGCGTACAGGCCTCCCTTCGCGAGCAGCTCCTGTTCGCTCCCACGCTCGACGATCTCACCGCGGTCCAGAACGAGGATCTGCGTCGCGCGCTTGATCGTCGAGAGCCTGTGCGCGATCACGAACGCGACTCGATGCTCCACCAGGCGATCGAGTGCATCGAGCAGCTGACCCTCGGTGCGCGCGTCGAGCGCCGAGGTTGGCTCGTCGAGGATGAGGATCGGTGCGTCCTTCAGGAACGCACGGGCGATCGACAGCCGCTGCTTCTCACCACCCGAAAGCGTCGCCCCCCGCTCGCCCACCTCGGTGTCGTAGCCCTGCGGCAGCCGCGCGATGAACTCGTGCGCGTTCGCCGCCGCGGCGGCGGCGGTGATGTCCTCGAAGCTCGCGTCCGGACGGCCGAACGCAATGTTTTCGTGGATCGTGGTCGGCAGGATGAAGGGGTCCTGCAGGACGAGCGCGATCTGGCGGCGGAGCGAGCGGTGCTGCAGGTCGCGCAGGTCGTGACCGTCCAGCGTGATTGCGCCTGACCATGGGTCGTAGAACCGGACGAGCATGTTGACGAGCGTCGTCTTGCCGGCTCCGGTTGGCCCGACGATCGCGACGACGTCACCCGGTCCTGCCGCGAGCGAGACGTGCTTGAGAACAGGGTTGCCGGGCGCGTAGCCGAAGGTCACATCGTCGTAGCGGATCTGGCCGCGGACGCGGCGGGCCTCGATGGCATGCGGACGGTCCTGGATCTCCGGCTCGGTCTCCAGCACCTCCATGACGCGGTCTGCCTCGGCCGCCGCGCCCTGAGCGGTCTGTGTCGTGTGGGTGATCGAGTCGAGCGGGTCGTACAGCGACGACAGATACGAGAGGAAGACGATGATCGTCCCGGGGGTGAGCTCGCCGCGCAGGGCGAGGTCGGCGCCCAGATACATGATCCCGGCCGTGCCGAGAGTGGTGACGATGCCCGCGAAGACCTCGAACCAGATTCCCGCCAGCGTGACTCGGAGGTACGCGATCAGCGTTCGGTCGGCGTAGTGGCGAAAGCGCTGCTCCTCGATGTCCTCGCGGGTGAAGGCCTGCACCGCCGGGACGGCGCCGAGCGTCTGCTCCACGACGGAGATCATCTTGCCTTCGAGGTCGCGCTGTTCTCGCGTCCGGTCCTTGATCGGCCGTCCGAGCCAGCGAATCACGATTGCGAGGAAGGGTATGACTCCGATTGCCAGCAGCGTCAGCGTCGGCTGCAGGCTCCACATCACAACGAACATCGCGACGAGCATCACCACGGCCTGCACTGCCGGGAGCAGGGCGTCGGTCACGAGCGTGCTCACGCAGTACGAGTCGCCGGTGACCCGCGCGATCATGTCGCCGAGCGACCTGCGGCTGTGGAAGAGGAGCGACATCCGCTGCAGGTGCGCGAACAGATCGCCCGCGAGCTGGAACGTCATGCGCTGCCCGAGCCGCAGTGAGAGGTAGTTGTAGAAGGCCGAGCTCGCGGTGCCGAGCAGGAAGATCAGCACGACCGCGCCGGCGGCCCAGGCCGCGAGACCCCGAGGATCGGCCGATCCGGGCAGGACGCTCGTGAGCACGTCCGGCGTGGGCTCGTCGCCGAGAACGTTGTCGATGATCAGCTTCAGCGGCCAGGGCTTCAGCAGGTCGAGGGCGATGTCCACGAACATCGTCGAGAACAGCGCGAGCACGGCGCGCCACTGGCCCCGCGCGTACTTCAGCAGGCGGAGCTGGCGCCGCAGTGAGCTGGCGCCCGCCTCGGAATCGCTGATCGCGGCTTCCACCTGACGGTACGCTAGTCGCGGGGTAGCGGGGCAAGGTCGTGCAGCACCGGCGCGCATGAGTCATCCGGGTGATCCACCAGGCGCCCGATGATCGCGGTGGCCGCGGCGCACTCGTAGAGCACGCGGATCAGCAGCAGAGCGGCGACGACGCCGATGATCGCCGCGGCGTTCCAGGCTTCGCCCAGCAGGGCGGCGACACCGAGGCCCGCGACAAGGCCGCCGAGCGCGAGCGCCCCTCGGGACGTGCCGGGCCGCCAGGCGAGGCGAAGCAGCTGCCGGCCGCCGCCGTGCTCCTCGGACGCCACCAGCAGCTTTGCCACGCCGAGCGACCCGCCGCGCACCTTCAAGTCCCAGCGGTCCCAGTCCCCGCCCGAGACGACCACGCTCCCGTCCCCCTTGAGGCTATGGGAGATCCCCCGAAGGTAGTCCTCGGTGGGGTGCCATTGCTCACTCCAGAGCGCCGCCTTGCGCGGCACCGGCAGCCGGAAGCCGGGCGGGCCGCGGCGGCGCCACGGCGTCAAACCGTGCGTGAGGCGGCCGTAGAGCCGCGCGACGGGCTGCAGGAAGTAGAGCATCGTCGTGACGAGTCGCAGCCGCGGCTGCGACCCGCCGGCGCCGGGGAAGGTCGCGCGCGCGCCACCGAGCGCGCCGTCGAAGATCAGCGCGCCGACGGCGAGGCCGAGCAGCGGCAACGCAAGCAGTAGCGGCGGCCACAGGCTTCCGGCCGCCGACAGCCCCGCGAGCGCGAGGATGACGAGGTACCACTCCGGCATCAGAGGCAACGAGTCCAGAAGGCCGCGCCTGGGGCCGTAAATCGACTGGAACAAGCCGGTCCCCCAGCCGCCGTAGTAGATGCGCCAGCGCCAGCCGCCCCGGTGCTGTGCCGAGCCGTTGCCGTATAGCCGGCCCCCCCAGTCGACGTGCCCCGCGGGACTGTACTTCTCGGGCCATTTTCGCTCGAGCATCGCCTCAGCGCGGCCGTAGCCGCGCTGCTGGCGAAAATAGGCGGCAACGGTCGTACGGCGGCGGTGCCATACGACGGCGCCGGGATTGAAGCCGAGCTTCATACCGCGGTCGAGCAGCCGCCAGCAGATGTCGACATCGTCGCCGGCGACCCTGAACTGCGGATCGAACCCATCGACCGCCTCGAGAGCGGACCTGCGAAATGCCATGTTGCAACCCGGGATGTGCTCGGCGTCGCGATCGGTGAGGAGCACGTGGGTCGGCCCACCGGGGGCGTTGGCCACGCACTGTTCCACAGCGCCCGCGTGTGGCGGCAGGAGGTTCGGGCCCCCCACCGCCGCGTAGTCGGTCGTGAGGAACGTGTGCGCCAGGTACTTGAGCCAGTCGCTGTCCGGCCGCGCATCGTCGTCGGTGTAGGCGACGATGTCGCCGGTCGCGGCACGGAATCCCGTGTTGCGCGCCGACGCCAGCCCTCGATTCTCGGTCTCCAGGAGCCGGACGTCGTACTCCGCGGCGATGTGCGGAACCGAGTCGGTGCTCCCGTCACTCACCACGATGACCTCGTAGTCCGGGTAGTCGAGCTTCTGGAGGCCGTCGAGGCAGTCCGCCAGCGTGGCGGCGCCGTTGTAGGTGCACACGACGACCGAGATGCGAGGCCAGTTCGTCCTGGCGGCAAAGGGGGTCTCGGCAAACGCGCGAGCAACCGCGGCGAGCGCGGGCTTCGGCCGCCGGTCCCGCGTGGTGAGCCCGAAGTCCCAGTCGGCGATGTCGTGGCCGCCGCGGTGCCATTCGTCGGTCCACGCGAATACCACTGCACCGGCGCAGCCCGCGGCACCGGCGAGACGAATCTGCCAGTCGAGCGCCTCCGCCTGCTGCGCGTGCCCGTGAGAGCGACTGTCGAGGCCGATCTCGGCCATGATCAACGGCCGTTCGTCGGCGAGGTTCTGGAGCCGCGCGAGGTATGCGTCGAAGCGGTCCCGAGACTCGAGGTAGACGTTGAAGCAGACCAGGTCCACGAAGGGCAGCCGCAGGTACTCCGTCGACGGGTAGTTGACGTAGGTGACGAGTGCATCGGGATCCTCCGCCTTTGCGACGCGGTAGAGACGATGCAGGAAGCGCTCGACCCTACGACGGCCGTGCCAGCGGACGATCGAAGCGGGGATCTCGTTCCCGATCGCGAAGCACAGCACCGCAGGGTGGTTCGCGCAGCTGCGGACCGCCTCCGCGACGCGCGTTTCGATGGACGCACGCCGGGCGCGGTCGCCCAGGAAGGCGATGTGCTGCTCCCACGGGATCCCGACCATCACGAGCAGGCCGTGGTCGGCCGCGGCGTCCAGCATCCAACGCGGCGGCACCGTGTAGATCCGGACGCAGTTCAGCCCGTTGGCCGCCATCCGGCTGAAGTCGCGTTCGACGATCTCCGGGTCGAAGACCGACGCGGCGTCATCAGGAGACGCGAACGGCCCGTAGGTGACGCCCCGCAGACTCAGCTTCTGATCGCCGAGGAAGACGAACTTCCCTCTGACGCTTGGTCGCGGCGCTACGCGCGGGGGTCCCGCAGGCGAGCAGCCGGCGATGACCGTCGCCGACGGCGTGCCCTCTTCGTATCTACCGGTTTCCGTCGACAGTCGGGTCCCTCAACCCTTACAACGCCGCCTGCGCGCGCAGGTTCGCGGGTGAGCAAGGTGCGGCGAAGCTCGGTCGGACGCAGCAAGCGGCTCAGGTGCTCTCAGATCAGCCCATGTACGCGCGAGATCGCGGCCGAGCTCGTCTTCGCACGACGTCGGCGTGTCTACAACTGTTCGGTGGTATAGTGGTGCACATGACCGAGCCAGCCCCCATCCCCCACCCGCTTCCAGAGGCGCTCGTCGAGCTCATCGCCCAGCGCTTTCGGGTCATCGGCGAGCCCATGCGCATCCGCCTGCTGGACGCGCTGCGCGACGGGCCCCTGACCATCAACGAGCTCACCGAGGTGCTCGGCGCCAGCCAGCAGAACGTCTCCAAGCACGTCGGCGTGCTCGCGCAGGCCGGCATCGTCGCCCGTCAGCGCGACGGCAACCGCGTGCGCTGCTCCATCGCCGACGACACCATCTTCGAGCTGTGTGAGCTCGTCTGCGGCGGGCTGCGTCAACAGGTAGCCGAGCTCGACCAGCTGCTCGCCGGCGGTGCCGCATGAGCGCTGCCTGCTCGACCTCACGGCGTGGCTGGCCGCTGGAGCGCGTGCTGTTCGCGCTCGCCGGCACCGTGACGCTGCTCAGCGCCGCGCTGTCCGCGCTGGTCTCACCCTGGTTTCTGCTGCTGACCGCGTTCGTCGGCG
>DASSVP010000169.1:0-32145 GCA_035705985.1 Thermoleophilaceae bacterium | reverse complement strand
GGAGGCCGAGGACTTCCAGGAGTACAAGGACTGCCTCGACGAGGCGCGCCCGGAGGACACCGAGGCGCTCCAGCGCTGCGCCGAGCTGCTGGCCACGCCCTAGGCCGCCGCCGCGGTCTTGCGCAGATCCTCGACGTCGATGCCCCAGCGCGCCGCAAGCTCGGCGTGCTCCGGCCCGAGCTCCCAGCGGTCGGGCCGCTCGTCGCCCTCGTGGTCGGGCGTGGCGCCCTTCAACAGCATGGAGCCGCGGTTCTCGCCGACGGCGCGAATCTCGGCGACCTCCTCGTCCATGAGGACCGGCCCGGTCGGCACGGCGGCAAGCTCCTCGCGCTTGCGCTCGATCGGCTTCGCGTCCGGGCCGGGCTCCTGGATCAGCGTGGGGGCGACGCACTCGACAGGGTGGTGCGCCAGGTTCCAGACGCAGGCGAGCTGGAGCGGCGTGAGGCCGTGGCGATCGGCGATCGGCCGGATGCGCTCGAGCCGCTCGCGCCCGGCCTCGACCCAGCCCGGCGGCCGGAAGCCGCGGTGGTCGTGGCCGCCGAAGCCGTGGCCCGGCAGCACGTCGTCGTGGAAGAGGCCGCCGTAGTCGACGACGCGCGTGAGCACCTTCACGCCGTGGGCCGCCGCTGCGTCGAGCGCCAGCTCGCCCGGCCACGGCTCGAACGGGTTCAGGATCAGCATCGCCCAGTCGATCAGCTCGCCGTAGCGCTCGAAGCAGCCGATCACGTCGAGCGTGAAGCCGTTCGCGGGGCCGGGCGCCACGCCGAGCGCCTTCGCGAGGCCCTCGTCGCGGAGCGCTCTGAGCCCCTCCCAGACCTCGGGCGACTCGAAACCGCGGCGGTCCGGGTTGTGGAGCAGCAGGACGTCGAAGGAGCCGGCGCCGCAGCGTTCCAGGGCCCGCTCGGTGGCCATCCGCAGGTAGGCGCCGTACTCGTCCGGGCCGCGCAGGCGCGGGTCGGTAAAGCGCGGGAAGCCCTTGGCGCCCTCGCGCTCGCCCTCGTAGAAGTCGTGCCCGACGGCGCCCACGAGCGCGTACTCGGAGCGCGGCACCCCGTCCAGCGCGCGGCCGAGCAGCGTGTCCGCCTCGCCCGCGCCGTAGGCGTCGGCCGTGATGACGGTGCGGATGCCGCCTCCGGGGCGCAGCAGCGCCTCGAGGCGCCGGTCCTCGATCGCCTCGCCGAAGCGCATGAAGCGCCCGCCGCTCCAGGTGCCCACTGCCACGTGCCCGAGCATGCCTTCACTCTAAGGTCCAGGCGGTGGAACTCGAGGCCGTAGCACCGTGGGCCGCGCTGATCGCGGCCCTCGTCTTCTTCCTGTGGCTCGACCTCCATTTCTTCGCACGCGGGCGCGACCCCAGCTTCAAGGAGGCGGCGTGGTGGTCGGTCGGATGGCTCGTGCTCAGCCTGCTCGCCGCAATCCCGGTGCTGCTGCTCGAGGGGGCCGAGGACGCCGTCACCTACACGACCGTCTACCTGATCGAGCGCTCGCTCTCGCTCGACAACCTGTTCGTCTTCCTGCTCCTGTTCGCGTACTTCGGCGTTCCGTACGAGTACCGCCCCAGGCTGCTCTTCTTCGGCATCGTCGCTGCGCTCGCGATGCGCGGTGCGTTCATCCTGGCCGGCACCGAGCTGATCGAGCAGTTCCACGTGCTGATCTACCTGCTGGGCGCGGCGCTGATCGTGCTGGCGTACCGGATCTGGCGCGGGGTCGCCGAGAACGTCGACCCGGACAGGAACCTGATGGTCCGCCTCGTCCGCAAGGTCTACCCCGTCACGGGCGAGTTCCACGGGCCGCGCTGGTTCGTGAAGCAGGACGGTCGCCGTTACGCCACGCCGATCTTCCTCTGCCTCGCGGCGATCGTGTTCGCGGACATCGCCTTCGCGATCGACTCGATCCCCGCCGCGTTCGCGATCACGCGCGACCCTCTCCTGATCTGGATGGGCAACGTCTTCGCGCTGCTCGGCCTGCGCGCGCTGTTCGTACTGGTGGAGAGCTTGATCGCGCGCTTTCGCTACCTGGACGAGACGATCGCCGTCGTCCTCGGGCTGGTGGGTGTGAAGCTCCTGACCGAGGACATCTACAAGGTGGGCCCGGTGGCGAGCCTGGTGGTCATCGCCGTGGCTTTTGCGATCGGCATCGCGCTGTCCCTGAGAGCGGACAAGCGGGATCCCCAGGCCGAGGAGCACCGCAGGGAGCGCGTCGAAGCGATGGAGCGCGGGTCGGCCTAGGGCTCGTGCACGGCGCGCCAGCCGAGCAGGCCCGCGAAGCCGAGCAGGCCTGAGCCCGCGACGACGTCGACGGTCGCGAGCAGCCGCGGGCCGAACCGGTCCCTTACGGCGGCGACCAGCAGCGAGAGCGCCGTGAAGGCGGTGAGCGTGCCGAGCGCGACCCCGGCGAGCATCAGCGCGGCCCCGTCGGCCGAGGTGGCGGCCTCGCCCACAGCGGCGGCGGACGCGGCCGTGAAGATCGCGGCCCAGGTGGCGATCGTGAGCGGGTTCGAGGCGGTCGCGGCCACGGCCGTGGCGAACGCACGCTGCGGCGAGGCCACCTCCTCCGCCGCCTCGCCGCCCAGCCGCACCCGGAAGGCGGCCCACAGCGTTCGGGCGCCGATCACGCCGAGCGCGAGCGCGCCGACCAGGCCGAACGCCACCCGCAGCGCGTCGGCCTCCAGCAGCGTGGCCGCGCCGGCCAGGCCGAGGCCCGCGTAGAGCAGGTCGATGAGCGCCGCGCCCGCTCCGATGGCGATACCGCTTGCGAGCGCGCCGCGCAGCACGCTGCGAATGCATAGGAGCGAGACCGGGCCGGGCTGAGCGCCGACGAACAGCCCGAGCCCGAAGCCGACGGCGAGTGAGGTCATGCCGACAGCGTACGGCGGCGCGCCAGCTGCCGCTCGAGGGCGGCGAGCCGGTCGTCCCACTGGGCGCCCACCTCCGCCATCCAGGCGAGTGCCTCGGACATCGGGGCGGGGGTGGGCCGGTAGAGCACCTCGCGGCCCGCGCGGCGCGTGGCCACGAGCCCGGCGGCGTCGAGCGTGCCCAGGTGCTTCTGCACGGCCTGCCGGCTCACGGGCAGCTCGCGTGCGAGCTCGGTGGCGCTCGCCTCGCCGCGCTCGCCGAGCGAGGCGTACAGCGCGCGCCGGGTGCCGTCCGAGAGAGCCGCGAAGACCGCGTCGGCGGGATCGGGGGGCATCAGGCGACCAGCGCCACCGGGCCGGTGCCGCCGCGGAGCTCGATGGCCAGGTCGCGGCCGTCGAGGATCGCGAGCGGGCGCGACTCCGAGATGCGGATGGTCGTTCCCCCGTCCGCCTCCTCGAGGTCGATCTCGACCCGTGTGGCCTCGTCGTCGGGCGCGCTCCACCAGAACACGAGCCGGCGCGGCTCCTGCACCTGCTCGACGAAGCCGCTGCGATCGCCCGCGCTCACCTCGCCGGCCTCCCACAGCTCGATCGCGGCGTCCTCGCCCAGCCACTCCGGCTCGGCAAGCGAGCTCCAGACGTCCTCCAGCTCATCCGGGACGGTCAGCTCGCGCTCGACGTTGTGATCCATGCTCGCCTCCGATGTGCAACCGAACGGTTGCGCTAGTCTTTCGCAACCAACTGGTTGCAGCTTACCGGAGAGGAGAATGGACATGCACATAGGCCGCGCCCACAGCTCGCTCGTCCCGATGGTCGTGGAGCAGACCTCGCGAGGTGAGCGCTCCTTCGACATCTACTCGCGCCTCCTGAACGAGCGGATCGTCTTCATCGGGCGTCCGATCGACGACGAGATCGCGAACCTCGTCGTCGCCCAGCTCGTCCATCTGGAGTCGGAGGATCCCGACAAGGACGTGTCGGTCTACGTGAATTCGCCCGGCGGCTCGCTGCACGCCGGGCTCGCCATCTACGACACGATCCAGTACATCCGCCCCGACGTGCAGACCATCTGTTACGGGATGGCGATGTCGGCTGGCTCGCTGATCCTCGCCGGGGGCACGGCCGGCAAGCGCCTCACCCTCCCGAACTCGCGCATCCTGATCCATCAGCCGTCCTCGGGGTTCCAGGGCCAGTCGTCGGACATCGAGATTCACGCCCGCGAGGTGCTGGAGCTGCGCCGGCTGCTCGAGGAGATCTATGCCCAGCACACGGGCAGGGCGCCCGACGAGGTGCACGATGACATGGAGCGCGACCGCTTCTTCGGCGCCCAGGAGGCGGTGGACTACGGGCTCGTGGACCGGATCGTGAGCGCGAGCGAGCTGCGCCGCCCGCCGTCCGGCTTCTCGGCCGCCATGCCGACCGAGTAGAAAGGAGGCGTGCGCCTCGTCCCGGTCCTCCTGCTCGCCGCGGCGCTCGTGGCGGGGTGCGACTCCGGCGACGGGGACGACTCGCGCCCCTCGCCCTCGCCCGAGCCGCCCGCCATAACGCGGGCCGAGCTGGGCGAGCACCTCGACGCGCTCGGGAGGGTCGCCGCCGAGAACGGGGGCAACCGCGCGGTGGGGACGGCCGGCTACGAGGCGTCCGTCGAGTACGTGAGCGGCGCGCTGCGCGCTGCCGGATGGCGCGTGCGGGTCCAGGAGTTCGACGTGCCGAGGTTCGAGCTCGAGTCGTCGTCGGTGAGCGTGGGCCGCACGGAGCTCGAACGCGCTCGCGACTACCAGGTGCTCACCTACTCGGGCTCGGGCGAGGTGAGTGGGCGGCTCCAGCACCGCCGCAACGGCTGCACGGCGGAGAACTTCACGGACCTCGCGGAGGACGACGTGCCGGTCGTGGAGCGAGGCACCTGCTTCTTCGCGGCGAAGGCCGGCAACGCCCAGCGCGCGGGCGCCAAGGCGCTCGTCGTCGTGGACCGCTCCGAGACGACACGCGGCGTGCCGAGCGGCACGCTCGCGATCCAGGGCATCCGCATCCCGGTGGTGCTCGTGTCCGACTCGGCTCTCGGCGGGGCGCCCGACGACACGCGCGTCGAGGTCGAGGTGAGGGCGAGCACGGCGCGGCAAGGAAGCGAGAGCGTCATCGCGGACACGCCGGGCGCCGCGGGCGACCGCGTGGTGATGGCGGGCGGCCACCTCGACTCCGTGGCGGGCGGCCCCGGCATCAACGACAACGGCAGCGGCGTGGCGGCGCTGATCGAGGCCGCCGAGGCGATCGGGCCCGACCCGCCCGGGGCGCCCGTGCGGCTGGCGTTCTGGGGTGCGGAGGAGGTGGGTGTCGCAGGCTCGCGCCACTACGTCCGCTCGCTGAGCCAGGAGGAGCGCCGCCGCATCGCCGCGTACCTCAACTTCGACATGCTCGGCTCGCCGAACGCGGTGACGGACCTGTACGTAGACGGCGCGCCCGAGCTCAACCGGGTGCTCCGCCGGGTGGCCGGCCTGCCGCTCGGCTCGGTCGCCGCGGGCGGCAGCTCGGACCACGCGCCGTTCGCCGACGCCGGCATTCCGGTCAGCGGCCTCTACACGGGCGGGCCCGAGCAGGGCAGGGGCGGCAGGCCTCGCGACCCCTGCTACCACCTCGCCTGCGACACGGCGGACAACGTCGACCGCGAAGTGCTGCTTCGGATGGCGCGCGCGGCGACGAGCGCGCTCCGCACGTTGTCGCGTCAGGCGAAGTAGAAGACCAGCCCGAGCACGGCGTACAGCGCCAGGAGCTGCACGCCCTCGAACCAGTTGGACTCGCCCTCCTGCGTGACCAGGTTCGCGATCAGCACCGCGAACACCAGTCCGACGAGCTCGTAACCGTTGAAGACGAGCGCCATCGGGTCCGGGCCCACCACGAAGGAGGCGAGCACGAGCACGGGCGCTACGAACAGCGCGATCTGGGCGCTCGATCCGATCGCGATGTTCACCGCCAGGTCCATCTTGTTCTTCGCGGCAACGAGCACGGCGACCCAGTGCTCTGCCGCATTGCCGACGATCGCCACGATGAACACTCCGACGAAGAACTCGGACAGCCCGATGTCCTCGGACGCCTCGCTGATCGAGCCCACGAGGATCTCCGACATCACGCCGACCGCGACCGCGGAGAGCGCGAGGTAGACCGCCGCCCGCTTGACTGGCCAGTGGTGCGTCTCCTCCTCTTCCTCGCCACTGAACGGGTTGAACACGGCCCGATGCGTACGCAGCGAGAACCAGAGCCCGGCGAGGTAGCTCACGAGCAGGACCAGCGCAACGCAGAGGGAGAGCGTCTCGAGGTCGGAGCCGAAGTCGACACGCTCTTCGCCCACGGCGGGAAGCCCGCCGCCGTGAATGAGCTGGAAGACGGCCGGGAAGATCAGCGCCGCGAGCGCGAGGAGCAGCATCCCCGATTGCGCGTTGGCGGCGGTGTGGCTGAAGGTCTGCTTGTCGCGATTCCAGCCGCCCACGAGCATGGCGGCGCCCATCACCAGCAGCACATTGCCGATGATCGAGCCGACGATCGAGGCCTTCACGACCTCCTGAAGGCCCTCGAGCAGGGCGAAGAAGGCGATGATCAGCTCCGGCGCGTTGCCGAACGTCACGTTCAGGAGACCGCCGATTCCGGGCCCGCTCTTGGCGGCGATCGCCTCCGTCGCCTCGCCCATCACCGCGGCGCACGGGATCACGCCGAGCGCCGCGGCGCTGAACACGAGCAGGGGGCTCGCATGCGCGAGCTCCAGAGCGATCGCCGCCGGGATGAAGACGCCTAGGTAGTGGACGGGACGCATGGCGCGGGAACCTTAAGGGGTACAGTCGCTTCAGAGGGTTGATCGACCACGTAAACAACCTGAAGCTGCAGCACCTGGTCGAGCTCTCCAAGCTGGGCGACCGGTGCGCGGGCATCGAGGAGGAGATAGCCGCCTGGCTCGCCGAGCACGACGTCGTCTTCGCGGGCAACACGATCCCGTTCGTCCTGATGCCGCATTTCGTCTCGCCCGGCCAGCTGCGCCGGGTGCAGCGCGCCGTGGCGTGTCTCTCGCAGGTGCTCGACCGCTTCTGTGACGCGTACGCCGACGACGAGCGCCTGCGCGACGAGCTCGCGGTCCCGGCGGCTGAGGACGCGCTGATCCGGCTCGACCCGGGCTTCTCGCGCCCCCTCAAGATCTGCAGGCTCGACGCGTTCCTCCAGGGCTACGACGTGAAGTTCCTCGAGTTCAACGCCGACTCCCCGGCGGGCATCGGCTACACCGACGTGCTCCACGAGGGCCTCCGCCGCGCCATCGAGCTCCCGCGCGTGAGCGTCGAGTTCGAGACGTCGTACATGCCGATGCTGCCCGTGCTCGTGGACACGCTCCTGTCCGCGTACCGGGAGCTGCGCGGCGAACGCGGCGAACTCCCGGAGACCCCGCGCCTCGCGCTGGTGGACGTGGCCGGCAGCCCGTCCGTGCCCGAGTTCCGGATCATCTGCGAGGCCGCGCGGCAGGCCGGGGTGGAGGCGCTCCACGCCACGCTCGACGACGTGGAGTACGACGGCTCGCTCCTGCGCGTCCAGGGCGAGCCCGTGCACCTCGTGTACCGGCGCGCGCTCCTCGAGGACCTCCCGGAGGGCGACCTGATCGCCGCCGCGCGCGACCGCCGAGCCGCGGTGGTGAATCCGTTCCGCGCGCGCGTGGCGAACAACAAGAAGCTCTTCGCGCTGCTCGCCGACCCGCGCTTCGCCCACCTGGTCGAGGAGTCGGAGCGGGGGGTGATCGCGGAGACGATCCCGTGGACGCGCGTGCTGCGCGAGGGAAGGGCCGCATACGGAGACTGGGTGGTGGACCTGCTCGCGTTCGTGTCGGACAACCGCGAGCGGCTCGTGATGAAGCCGGCCTCGGACTACGGCGGCCACGGCGTGTCGCTCGGCATGGAGACGGAGCAGGGTGACTGGGACCGCCTGATCGAGGAGCACCACGCCCAGGGCGACTATGTGGTGCAGGAGTACGTGCCGGTGCCGGAGGAGATGTTCCCCACGGTCGAGGACGGCCACGTCCAGATGCGCCTCAAGCGCTTCAACATCAACCCGTTCGGCATCGGCGGCCGCTACGCCGGGATGATCACGCGGATCTCGGATCAGGCCGTGATCAACGTGTCCGCCGGCGGCGGCCTGCTACCAAGTGTGGTCGGGAGGCATCGAGAACCGCTGCTGGCGGAGGAGAGTGCGGATGACGAGACCGCTTGGCTACGACGTTGACGACAACGCCACGCGCTGGTCGAACTACTTCCACGTGCTGCGGGAGCTCGTGCACTTCTCGAACGGCTGGATGCCGCTCGTGCCGAGCTGGGACCGCAAGTACGCGCTCGGCGACCATGTGCACGACGACGCCCGCGCGCTGACGAAGATCAAGCGTCGCCTATACGAGCTGCGCCATCCGAGCGAGTACCCCGGCGCGCCGTCGCCGCAGCTGGAGCGGCTGCTCGACCGCATGGCCGGGGCAGACTCGCCCGCTCACTACCTCGACGTCGCATACGGCGAGGCCAAGCCCGCCCTCATCCGCGCGATGCGCATCCACCTCGACAACCTCGATCCGGTGGCGGACGAGCCCTCGCTGCGGCTGCTCACGCAGATCGTGGAGCGCCAGGAGCGGCACGCCGCCGGTCGCCAGGGCAGCCTCCACGTCGACATCGGCGCGCTGCCGGTGCGCCTCCGGACGGAGCCGCGCGAGCTCCGCATACTGCCGCCGCTGGACGAGCCGGCCCGCGACGACTTCGTGGAGGTCACCGAGGCCGGCGACCCGTACCTCGGCCGCGAGCTCTACGTGAACGGCGCAGAGAACCACGTGCCCACCGAGCGCGAGGAGCAGCAGCACTTCTTCCACGGCCTGATGGACGCGGAGCTGAGCGCGGCCGAGCTCATGGCGCGCAACTCGCACGAGCACCCGGAGATGCCGTGGGACTTCCACGTGGACATGGCGCGCCAGAACTGGGACGAGGTGCGCCACGCCCGGCTGCACGACCTGCTGATGAAGGAGGAGCTCGGCTGCGAGTGGGGCGACTACGCCGTCGGCTTCTCGTACTTCAAGTCGATCTACGCGTACGACCTGCTCGGCCGGCTCTGCCTGTTCAACGGCACCAGCGAGCAGCGCGCGATGTGGCGCCACTCGCACCGTCGCAAGACGCTGATGGAGCTGGGGCAGGAGCGCGTGGCGCTCGTCTTCGACTACCTGCTTGCCGACGAGGTCCCGCACGTCCACAACGGCGTGCGCTGGGGCTCGTATCTGCTGGGCGGCAGCGAGAGCGCCTACCGCGACAAGGTGCGCGAGCTGCGCGCCGAGCTCGACGAGACGGGCGCGCCCGCCAAGGCCTAGCTAGACGTCCTCGTCGGGATCGACGTCCGGCTCGGGCGGCCGGTTCTCGTCGTCGTCGACGAAGTCGTCGTCGCCGTTCAGCGCCGCGATCTCGGCGGTGCGGCCGTCACCGCCGGGGGAGGTCGCCTGGAAGTTCTCGAGCAGCTCGTCCCGGCGGGCGTCGTCAACGGGGACCTCGTCCGCGATCAGGACCCAGTCCGCGCCCTCGAACTCCTCCAGGTTGAAGATCTCGCCGTCGATCGAGGGCGAGTCGTCCACCACGACCATGATCTCGGTCTGCGGGTTCAGGTAGCAGCCAGGCCGCAGCAGGAGGTCGTCGAGCTCAAATCGGCGTTCGTCTGCCATCCGCGCCAGCCTATACCCGCAGGTGGGGCTATTTCACCCTCCGAGATCGCCCAGCTGGCGCTCCACCTCGGCGTCCACGTTCAGCGGCTCCTTGCCCTGGCGCGCGCGGCGCTCGTTGCGGGCAACGACGAGCTGCCGGACCTCCTCGCGGAGCGCCGCGTCGTGCCCTCCGGGCGCCCCTGAGGTGAGCGTCGCGAGCTCGGACTCGACGTCGAGCGGCGCGGCTCCACGGGCCTCCCGGCGGCGCGATTTCGCCTCGAGCATCTGGCGGATCTCCTCCTGCGCCTCGGCCGGCGTCGTCTCGGCCGTCTCGCGCCGCATCTCGAGGTCGCTGCTGCCGAGCTTGGTGTAGATGTCCCCGCTTCCCCAGTAGGAGACCGCCGCGGCCAGGACCGCCAGGATCGATACGCCGATCAAGATCACGCCGAAGGCTTCGATGTGACTAGTTTGACCGCATGTGGCGTCGCCTACGCCGTCGAACCTTCGCCCCGAGCCGGCCCGCGTTGTTCCCGGACCAGATCGGCCTGGCTCTGTTCACGTCGGTGGCCCTGGGGGTGGGTATCTACGCGGTCGTGCGCTTCCTGCTGTAACCTGCCGGGTACGTCGTTGACTGACGAGTCAATCAGAGGAGTTTTCTAGCAGTGGTCGACTTCACGCTTTCCGACGAGCAGAAGGACATTCGGCAGCTCGCCCACGACTTCGCCGAGAAGGAGATCCGGCCGGTCGCATGGGAGCTGGACAAGGACTCCACGTTCCCGCACGAGATCGTCAAGCAGGCCTGGGAGCTCGGCCTGATGAACAACCACATCCCCGAGGAGTACGGCGGCCCCGGCCTCGACTTCCTCACCGGTTGTCTCATCGAGGAGGAGCTCGGTTGGGGCTGCTCCGGCATCGGCACCTCCCTGATGTGCAACGGGCTCGCCACGGCTCCTGTGATCATCGGGGCCTCCGAGGAGGTCAAGAAGGAGTTCCTGGGCCGTTTGACGGAGGAGCCGAAGCTGGCTTCTTTTTGCTTGACGGAGCCGGATGCGGGCTCAGACGTGTCCGGAATGCGAACTACTGCGGTGAAGAAGGGCGACTCCTACGTCATCAACGGGACGAAGTGCTTCATCACCAATGGCTCGCACGCCGACTGGTACACGGTCTACGCGAAGACCGACAAGGAGGCCGGCCATCGTGGCATCTCGGCGTTCGTGGTGCCCCGTGAGCGCGACGGCGTGACCGTCGACAAGAAGGAGGACAAGCTCGGTCAGCGCGCCTCCGACACGGCGATGATCTCGTTCAACGACGTCGAGATCCCCGCCGGCTACCTCATCGGCGAGGAGAACAAGGGCTTCAAGCTCGCGATGATGACGCTCGACCGCACGCGCCCCGGCGTGGCGGCGATGGCCGTGGGCATCGCGAACGCCGCCTTCGAGTTCGCCCGCGACTACGCCAAGGAGCGCGTCCAGTTCGGCGTGCCGATCGCGATGCACCAGGCGATCCAGTTCATGATCGCCGACATGGCGACCAAGATCGAGGCCTCGCGCCTCATGGTCTGGAAGTCGGCCGTCGAGCTCGACCAGGGCAAGCGCAACACGCTGATCTCCTCGCACGCGAAGCGCTTCGCCGCGGACACCGCGATGGAGGTGACCGTCGACGCCGTGCAGGTCTACGGCGGCTACGGCTTCATCAAGGAGTACCCGGTGGAGAAGCTGATGCGCGACGCGAAGATCATGCAGCTCTACGAGGGCACGTCCCAGATCCAGCGGCTCGTGATCGCGCGCGAGGTGCTGATGCCTCGCCGCGTCGAGGAGCCCGCGGCCGCGGCCGCGTAGTTAGCCGTAACAATGTCCGCCACAGATGGCGGGCAAGCGAGAAGCGGTTCGGGAGACGGTCGCGCAGGCGGGGCTCGAGCCTGCGCGCAAGGGGCAGGACCCGTTCACCGGCGGGCTGCGGCGGCGCGCCGTGCTGCCGCTGCTGGTGCTGCACCTGATCGACCAGGGCCCGACGTACGGCAACCAGCTGATGGAGCGGATCGGGGCGATGACGGCCGGCGTGCTGTCGGTGAACCCGAACACGATGTATCCGCTGCTGCGCCAGCTCGAGAGCCGCGGGCTGATCGAGGGGCAGTGGGAGCACCCGGACAGGCGCTCGCGGCGCTACTACTCGCTGACGGATTCCGGGCGTGCGGAATACGAACGACTCACCGCAGAGGTCCGACCCTTCCTCGACTCGGTGAAGTCGTCGATCGACGAGATCGTCGGCGAGGTGTACGGGAAGTGAGGCGGGCGAGCGCGATCACGGTCGTGCCGCTTCCACCGAACGACGCATTGAGGCTGTGGACCGACGTCGACCGCTGGTCTTCGTTTGTCGAGGGGTTCGCGCGCCGGCTGTCGCTGTCGCCGGAGTGGCCGGAGAAGGGCGCTCGCGTGGTCTGGGAGTCGAATCCGGACGGGCGCGGGAGGGTCACGGAGACGGTCACCGTCAACGAGCCGGAGCGCTTCTCGACCCAGGTGTTCGAGGAGCGGCTGCTGGGCACTCAGACATTCCAGGTCGCTCCGGCGGGCGACGGCAGTGAGGTCGCTCTGGTCCTGGACTACGAGCTCACCGGGCACGGCCCGCTGCGCGGCCTCGCCGACACCCTCTTCATCCGGCGCGCCCTGCGCGACTCGCTACGCCGGACCCTCTACCGCTTCGAAATCGAAGCGGAGGACGAGGCCGGCCTGCGCGCCTAAGCGTCCTACTTGGGGCTTGCCTGGCAAGCCCTACTCAGGACGCTTCGTCAGGGCGGCGCGGAGCTCCGCCAGCATCGGCGCCGGGTTCTCCAACACGTCGCCGTAGGTGTACCGCCGGAAGTCGTCGCCCCGTGCCCGCGCCTCGCGTTCGCGGCGGCGATCCTGCTCCCAGGCGTGCCGAGTGTTGTGGAACCGGTAGCTGTCGAGCTCCACCGTCAGCCCGTACTCCGGCCAGCGGCAATCGACGCGACGTCCGCCGGCGGGGCGGTTCGTGACCGGGAGCGGCAGACGTGCGTCGCGCATAAGCGCGAGGAAGCGTGACTCGAGCCTGCTGAGAGTGACCCGTGTATCCCCGGAGATGATCTGTCGGAGCTTTCGCGCCCCGAGGCTGGTGGGGCGTCGCCCCAGGACGCGCTCCACATCCGCTGGCCCGGTGCGGTAGCGAACCCCTGCCTCGTGACATGCCCGTGCGAGCGCCTCGGGCGACAGAACCGCCGCCAGATCGACCAGCGTGCGCGCCACGGTCGTGACCGGCACGCGTCGGCAGGTTCCAACGTCAAGAGCACTGAGGTTGCGACACCTATGGACCGTCACCCCGTCGATGCGTCGTTGATTCGGGCTGATGACCTCTGCGGGCGGAGCGTCGCCCTTGACGAGCCCCCACACGTAAGCGGCGGCCCGTCCGCTGAGCACCGCCCGCTTGCCGGCGGCAACGACCGCGGCAAAGTAGGTGGCCTCGATGCTCGGCGCCCGGTGGCCGACGCGATAGACGCCCCTGTGCTCTCGCAGGAGCGCGCCGCTGCGCAACCTCGACGCGATCTCCGTGCGGGATACACCCGCCTCCAGCAACTGCGCTCTCGTGACGACTCCGTGCGCCGCGGCCGCGATCCGCCCGAGTTCCGCCTCAACCGTCCTTCCTAGTACGTCCATACGAAGCCCTAAGCAGGACGCTTCGAAGCTTCGCCCCCGCCGGGGTCGACTTCCACGGACGTTGGATAGGGTCCGCCGCCATGTTCGTCTTCAAAGCCGCCGTCGTGGGGGCCGGCACGATGGGTGGCGAGATCGCCCAGGTGGTCGCCTCCGCGGGCATCCCCGTCGTCCTCAAGGACGTGAAGCAGGAGTTCGTCGACACTGGCCTCGAGAAGGCCCAGCAGGTCACCGAGGCGCAGCTCGGCAACCTGGTGAAGAAGGAGAAGATCACCCAGCAGGACGCCGACGAGGGGCGTGAGCAGATCCTCGGCCGGATCACCGGGACCACCGAGTACGACGGCTTCGGCGACGTGGACTTCGTGATCGAGGCCGTGCCCGAGCGGATGGAGATCAAGCAGGCGGTCTTCGGCGAGCTCGACGAGGTCACTCCCGGCCACGCGATCCTCGCCTCGAACACGTCGTCGCTCTCCATCACCGAGATGGGCGAGGCGACTCAGCGGCCCGAGAAGGTCTGCGGCTTCCACTTCTTCTACCCCGCCTCGATGATGCGGCTGATCGAGGTGATCGAGGGCGATGACACCTCGGACGAGACTCTGCAGGCGGCCTCGAACTTCGCGCAGGCCATCCGGAAGATGCCGATTCGGAGCGGCGAGGTGCCAGGGTTCATCGTGAACCGGATCCTCATCTCGGCGATGACCGAGGTGTGGCGGGTGACCGAGGAGGAGGACCTCGACGTCAAGGAGGTCGACAAGGCGATCCAGGAGTCGGGGACCGTGCCGATGGGCCCGTACTACCTCAGCGACATGCTGGGGCTCGACACCGCCCTGCACGTGGCCGAGCACCTGCACGAGTCGTACGGCGGCGAGCGCTTCGGGGTGTCCAAGCGCATGAAGGAGCTGGTGGAGGCGGGGAACCTCGGCCAGAAGAGCGGAAAGGGCTTCTATGAGCACGGCTAGCGCGTCGGGCCTCGGCACCATCGTCGACCGGATGGGTCTGAAGACCCTCGTCGAGTCGTGCCTCGTGCTCGAGGAGGGCGTCGCCTCCGCCAAGGACATCGAGATCGGGATGATGACCGGCGCGGGCATCCTGCCCGGGCCCTTCAGCCGCGCGGACGAGGCCGGCCTCGACACGATCCTGGAACAGCTCGAAAGAGCCCAGCAGGAGTGGGGCGACGCCTTTGAACCCCCTTCCGTGCTCAGGCGGCTGGTCGCGCAGGGCCGCCTGGGGAAGAAATCAGGTCAGGGCTTCTTCCCGTATCCGCAGCCCGATCCGGGGGACCAGCGCGAGACCGTCCTGCTGGAGACGCGCGGCGAAGTCGCGATCGCGTGGCTGAACCGGCCGCCGGCGAACCCGCTCTCGCCGCAGGCGATCCGCGATCTCATCGACGTGTGGAAGTCCGTCGAGGGCAAGGCGCGGGCGTTCGTGCTCGCGTCGTCGAACATCTTCACCTTCAGCGCGGGCGCGGACATCAAGGAGTTCTCGAGGTCGTCAGACGCCGAGGGCGCGGAGCTCCTCGAGGCGGCGCACCGGTTCATGCGCGGGATGGAGCAGTCCTCGACCGTGACGGTCGCCGCGGTGAACTCGATCGCGTTCGGCGGCGGCTGCGAGCTGGCCATGGCGTGCGACTTCCGGATCGCGGCCGAGTCGGCCTCGTTCGGGCAGCCCGAGGTGAACCTGGGGCTGATCCCGGGCTTCGGCGGCACGCAGCGGCTGCCGCGGCTGGTGGGCGAGGCCAAGGCGCTCGAGATGAACCTGACCGGCGAGCCGGTCGACGCCTACGAGGCGCACCGCGTCGGGCTGGCCACCCAGGTGGTGCCGGACCACGAGCTGTTCGATACGGCGGTGGCGTGGGCGCGCAAGCTCGCGGAGCAGCCGCCGATCGCCGTGGAGGAGGTCAAGAGGCGCTCGGCGGCTCCGTCGCTCGACGAGGGACTCCGCTCCGAGGCCGAGGGGTTCGCTCGGGCATTCGGGTCGGAGGACGCGAAGGAGGGCATCTCGGCCTTCCTCACGAAGCGGCGTCCGAAGTTCAAGGGGCAGTGAGCCCCGTCTCGACGGCAGCCGAGCAGGTCGCTCACCTGCTGCGCGAATCAGAGCGCGCCGTGGTGCTGACGGGCGCCGGCATCTCGGTTCCGTCCGGGATTCCGGACTTCCGCTCTCCCGGCACGGGGCTCTGGGAGAACGTCGATCCGATGGAGGTCGCGCACATCGACGCCTGGCGCCGCGACCCGGACCGCTTCTGGAGCTTCTACGGAGAGCGATTCGCCTCACTGACCGACAAGGCACCGAACGACGCTCATTACGCGGTGGCGGAGCTGGAGCGTCGCGGGCTGGTTCGCGCGGTGATCACCCAGAACATAGACCGCCTCCACCGGCTCGCGGGCACCGAGCGGCTGATCGAGGTGCACGGCTCGATCGACCGGAGCGTGTGCATGGACTGCGGCGGGAAGGTCTCGATCGACCGCGTCGTGGAGCTGCTTCGCGCGGGCGACGGGGCGCCCGAGTGCGAGGCATGCGTGGCGCCGCTGAAGCCCGACGTGGTCCTGTTCGGCGAGCTGCTGCCGGAGCGCGCCCTGTCGGACGCGCAGGGGCTGGCGATTGACGCCGACCTGATGATCTGCGTGGGCTCCTCGCTGGAGGTCTACCCCGTGGCCGGCCTACCGGCGATCACCCACGGAGCCGGGGGCGACCTGGTCCTGATCACCCAGGGCCCGACCCCATACGACGACGACGCCGAGGTGAAGCTCGACGGCGACGTCGTAACCGAGCTGAAAACAGTCCTGGCGGCCCTCTAGCCGACTCAGCCGCCCAGGCGGTGGCGTTTCAGGGCCTTCTCCATCGCCGCGACCGCTTCCTCCAGCGCTGCTGCCTGGTCGCCGGGCAGCGGGCCGCGCAGGGCCGCGTTCGCCGCGCCTGCGCACGTATCGCGGTGGGCGCTCACGCCGGCGGCGTCGGGTGAGTCGGGCAGCGCGGCCAGCACGGCCTCGATCGCCACCCGCGCCTGCAGGGCGGCCTCCTGGAGGCGGCCGGCCGTCAGGTCGGCGCGGGCGCGCAGGACGAGCTCCTCGGCGGGCAGCGCCTCCTCGCGCCCGCTCAGCAGCGCCGCGAAGCGCTCCTCGGGCGCCTCCATCGTGCGGCGTGCCCGGCGGGGCCCGAACCGGGGCAGCTCGCGCGCCTCCGCGAAGCGTCCGTCGGCCACCGCCTCACCGCTGCCGTAGCCAACTCGCGCCACGAGGGCACGCTCGGCCGTTACATCGGTCACGTAGGGGTTCGCCGCCGCGAGCCGGTGCGCGTGGAGGGCCCTGTTGATGACGGCGAGGGCGGCGGCGAGCTCCTCGTCGAGATCCGCGCCGGCCAGCCAGCGGGCGGCGTCGTCGACGCTCCCGAACGGAGCCGCGCGCACCACCGTGGCCCGCGACGTCGGGACCGGCTCGGGCTCGGCCTCTTCGATGGGCCGGGCGCGGCGCCCGCGCAGCATCCGCCGTTCGGGCGCGCCGAGCGTCGTAAGCACCAGCACGCTCTCCACGAGCGCGTCGGCGGACGGCCGCACCAGGTAGCGCCCGTCGGGCGGTCCGAGCAGGAAGCCGAACTCGAGCTGGACGAAGCCGAACGGGCCGTCGCGCTCGCCGGATCCGCTCGTGGCTCTACTCGCCGTGGTGGGCTTTGCTGGAGCGCTTCTTGGCGGGCAGCGCGTACTTGGACGGCTTCGTCGGCACGACCGGGTTCTCGATCTCGCCGAGGCGATCGATCAGGTTCGACCACTGGCCGGGCTCGAGCACCGCGAGCGCCTGCTTCCCGAGCTTGCGGTTCTCGCCGAACATCGGCTGGAAGCCCACGTGGATGTGGTCGTGGTGATCGCTCATGGCGAAGGTCGCGCCGCCGATCTCGAACAGCGAGATGATCTGCGCGGGCGCCATGGTGCCCTGGAGCTGCATGAGCCTGCGCACCGCCTGCTCGGTCACACCGCCCGGCTCCTGATGGCCGAGGACCGGGATGCCGTTGATCGTCGCGATGTCGACCGCGTTGCCGGACGAGTGGTGCGACACGTTGCCGGAGCTCGTGTAGAAGCCGTGGCCGCACTTCAGCGAGGTGACGCCCGGCTCGAGGCCCGACTCGGCGAGATAGGCGAGGGTCACGAGGATGCGCCGGTCGATCTGGCCCGAGCGGATGTCGTCCTGACCGCAGTCGTAGATGTCGATGCGCTCATCGGCGAGCACGCGCTTCTCGAGCATCGGCTTCGGCAGGAGCATGATCTGACCGATCGACATCGCGCCGGCCTGGTCCTTGCCGTGCAGCACGTTGCGGCCGGAGGCGCGGTAGATCGCGGTGGCCTCTAGCAGCTTCCAGCCGTCGAGGATCGGCTTCGGGTCGACCTTCGGGGCGCCGCGGCCCGCGGGGCGGATCGCGAAGTTCACGTGCGACGCCTTGCCCTCGACGGTCTGGCCGACGCGAGCGATGATCGTCCCGCCGATCACGCGCGAGCCCTTCTTCAGGGGGCGCAGCTTGACCTTGTCGGGATCCAGCCCGAACGGCCGCGAGAAGAAGTTCTTGTATGTCTCGAAGTTGCCGCTGCGACGCGCCTCGGCGTCGAGCAGCTGCTCGAGGCCGCCGGCGCTGCGGGAGCCCGGCATGTCGGGATGGGCGAACAGACGGTCCTTCACCGGGGCGGAGGCCTTGGCCGAGTCGTTCGGCACGTCACCGCCGCGGTCGCGCTCCTCCCGGGCGTCGGAGGGGTCGCTCTGGCGGCCGGCCGACGCGGGAGCGTCCGGCTTCGGGTCCTCGTTGGCGTGGACGGCGCGGGCGGTCCGCTTCGGATCCTCCGCCCCGTCGTTCTTCGGCACCGGATAGAACTTCGAGACCTCGCCGAGGTGGGCGTACGTGTAGCGGTTCCCGTAGACGTCCTGCAGCATCATGTAGCGGCCCAGCTTCTTCGAGCGCCCGATCTCCTTGATCACGCCGTCGTTCACCGCCACGATCGGGGCGCCCTTCTTGGCGAAGATGTCGATGCTGCGGCGGTCGTCCGAGGACTCGATGACGTTCGCCGCGTTCTCGCCCTGCTTCACGCGCTTGATGAGCTCCCGCTCGGCCACGTCATCCGCGTAACGCGCGCGCGCGTACACGGGGAAGCGCCCCTCGGTGAGCCCGGTGAGTGAGCCGATCAGGTCCGCGGGCACGCCGGCGATGAGGCGCGCGCGGAGGAGGACCGAGTCGACGTACCAGTCGGCGTGGTTGTAGGCCCAGATCGCGGCGCGGACGTCGTTCTCGTAGTTCGCGGCCTTGAGGTAGCGGGCGGCGGCGAAGATGGCGTCGACCGGGTTGTACGGATCCTTGCGGCCGTCCTTGTTGGCGTCGGTCCCGTACATCTGCCAGGTGGCCGGCATGAACTGCATCCAGCCGAGCGCGCCGGCGGACGAGACGTTCAGGTTGCGGCCGTAGTCCGTCTCGATCTCGTTGATGGCCGCGAGGATCTCCCAGCGGATGCCGTACTCGACTCCCGCGGCCTGGTAGATCGGGAGGAGGAAGGGCGGCACCCGGAACTTGCGGATGATGAAGTTCGGCACGCCGGTGGTGGTGGTCGGGCCGGGGAGGACGTCGGTGAAGCCGGGATTGTCGCGCGTGGGAGTTCCGTCCGGGTTCCGGAGCGGGTCGCGGCGGCCGCGGCGCCGCGCGGAAAGCTCATCGTCAACTCGAGACCTGGCGCGTCCGGTCAGGTCGCGGGTGCTGCCGGTCCGCTCCTGCACGCGCTCGCCGGAGCTCGACCGCTCCTGGGCCGACCCGCCGTCGGAGGTCGGTGCCTGGGTGCCGTCCGGCGCGGGTGCCGGCGTGGGCGCGGGCGTCGGCGCGGTTGGAGCGGTCGGAGTGGTCGTGGTGGTGGTGTCAGGGGCCGGGACCGTCGTGCCCGGCAGCTGGATGTCGTCGATGCTGGTGTCGGGCGGGACATCCACGGTCACGGGGACGACCTCGCCGGTCGCGAGCTCCACGTAGACGGTCTGGGTCTGCGCGGACGCAGGGAAGCTGACGGCGGTCAGCGCCGCCACCGCGAGAAGGCCTGCCGCAAGCAGGAGCGTGAGAGCCCGCCTCTTCATCCTTGCTGTTCCTGCTCCTCCCTCGGGGCGCCGCATACGACCGCGCGCGCACGCGCGCGAGCAGTCACCACCTGCGGCCTGAACGCTACTTGAGGGCTTTGAGGTCTGCAACGGGGAACCGTGAGGTCGGGACGAGCGGCGTGCTCGCAGGTTCTATCGACCAGCTGTTCGGATAACTTCAACATCGCCCTCCCGCGGCCTGGACATCCTGTCGGCGCTTCATGCGTCGTCCAGGTGAGGGGATTGTTCCTCGGTGGGGCCGCTTCAAACGTGCGTAAAGCTCGACTTGAGGGTTACTGTTGGCGATTTGGCGCCCTTCCGGCCGGCTTTGCGTCCCGCTTGATGTACCCTGCCGCGCGATGGCGGCCCCTGAGCAGGACCAGAGCTTCGTCGACCGGCTCTCGCGCCAGGGGGAGGAGGCGCTCGGCAGGATCGCGGAGGAGCTGATCTCGAATCCGGTGGTGAATGCCGCGATCGCGCGCGCCTTCGAGGCGCGCGAGAAGGCGGTGCTCGCACAGGAGGCCGCGATGGGCGCCCTGAACCTTCCCTCCGCCGCGGACATCGAGCGCGTCACGCGGCGGCTGCGGTCGGTCTCACAGCGGCTCGAGGGCATCGAGGACGCGATCGACCGCATGGACGAGCGGGTGGCCGGCGCCGCGGGCGGCTCCGGCGACGACCGGCTCGCTCGCATCGAGGGCCGCCTCGACGAGATCACCCGGGACATCGCCGCGCTGGCAACGCTGCTGGCTCCGAGCGAGGAGCCCGTCCCGCGCGGCCAGGAGCGGCTCACAGTCAGCGACTCCTGAGGGCGGCGTAACCGGCCTCGCCGAGCCGCACGCCCAGCTCCTCGATCGCGTCGGCCTCCATGCGCCGGCCCTGCACGTCCGTCACGCCGAGCACGCAGGCGGCCGCGACCCCGTGTCGCGCCGCCACCTGGAGGACCGTCGCCGCCTCCATCTCCACGGCCACCGCCCCGCCGGCGGCCCACTCGCCCGCCGCATCGTCGCGCGGGTCGTAGAAGAGGTCGCTGCTCACGACGACGGCCGGCCGGGCGCCGGCGTCCACGAGCCGGGCGAGCAGGTCTGCGTCCGGCTCGAGTGTGCCGTCCGCTCCGAGCGCCGCGCTGGTGCCATCGGCGGGGAGCACGGCCTCCGCGGCCAGGAGCGTGCCGAGCTCGAGCTCGGGATCGAGCGCGCCGCAGGTGCCGATGCGGACGAGCGCCGACGCGCCGAGCGAGATCAGCTCCTCGCAGACGATCGCCGCGCTCGGCCCGCCAATGCCCGTGGCCTGCACGGTCAGCGGCTCGCCGTCCGAGGCGATCCCCGTGTAGCCCCATAGTCCACGCGCGTGATTGAACATCCGCGGCGCGGGCTCGAGCAGCGCCTGAGCAACGGCCAGAGCGCGCGCCGGGTCACCGGGGAGGAGCACCCGCTCGGCCAGCTCGGCGGCCGGGCGAAGGTGGTTAGCGCGAACTTGGTGCTTGAGCGTCAACGGGAGCGGAGAGTAGTGGGGGCGTTCACCGCGCCCGGATGGCGCCGATGCCGTCAGGGCGCGGGCGGGATGCCCGCACGGGGTAACCTCAGCGCTCATGGCGAAGCCCGCCGACAACCTCCGCGAAGCGGTCGAGCGCACGGTCGACGCCACGGTGGGGTCCGCCGAGCGCAGCCGCTCCGTGGCCCAGGGCGCTCTGGAGGATCTCCGCCGCTCCGTGAGCGGCGCCATCGAGGGCCGCCGCCCGGCGACGTCCGACGACATCAAGGAGCTGAAGGCCGAGCTGCGGGCCATCGGCCGCCGGCTCGACGCGATCGAGGAACGGCTTCCGAAGAAGCGGTCGTCCTCGAAGCGCGCGTCCTCAACGAAGCGCGGGTCCTCCTCGAAGCGCGCCTCCTAGTGGCCCGCCGCCGGGTGCTGATCACCGGCGTGGGCAGCCACGTCGGGACACTGCTCGCCTCGCGGCTCGAGCGCGACCCGGAGGTCGAGTTCGTGGCCGGCCTCGACACGCGCCGCCCGAAGCTGTCGCTGGGGCGCACCGAGTTCATCGAGGCCGACATCCGCGACCCGGAGATCGCCCGGCTGATCCCGCGGACCGAGGTCGACACGATCGTCCACGAGCAGATCGTCCGCCAACCGGGGGCGGGGATGTCCTCGCGCGCGATGCACGACATCAACGTGATCGGCACGCTCCAGCTGCTCGGCGCCTGCGAGCGCGTGCCGAGCCTGCGCACGATCGTGATCCGCGGCTCCGCCGGCATCTACGGCGCCGAGCCGCACGCCCCCCAGTTCTTCAAGGAGGAGATGACGGAGATGTTCCCGCTGCGCACGCGCTTCCAGCGCGACGTGGCGGAGATCGAGAACTACTTCGAGACGTTCGCCCGCCGCCAGCCGGGCGTGGACTGCACGATGCTGCGCTATCAGCCGGCGATCGGCCCCGGCATGCGCACGCAGATCACCCGCTACCTGTCGCAGCCCGTCTGCCCGACCTACATGGGCTTCGACCCGCGCATCCAGCTGGTGCACATCGACGACGCGCTCGAGGCGCTGGTGTCCGCGGTGCGCAGCCCGGTGCGCGGCGCGGTGAACGTGGCCTGCCCGGGGACGATCGGGCTGTCGCGGATGATCCGGCTGGCGGGCCGCCGCGCGCTGCCGATCGCGGCGCCGCTGTTCGGCGCGGTCACCTCGACGGCGCAGCGGCTCGGCCTCGACTCCCAGTCCGACGACTTCCAGCGCCTCCTTCGCTACGGCCGCGGCGTGGACACCGCCCGCCTCACGGAGGACGTGGGCTACACGCCGCGTTACTCGACCGTGGAGGCGGTCGAGAGCTGGGTAGCGTCCACGAGAATGGCGGCCGCGTGAACGCCGCCACCGCGATCTCCTTCATGCGCCGGCTGCGCGCCGGCCTCGACTCGGGGCTCGAGCTGCCCGAGGCGCTCACCCGCGGCGCGGCCGCGCTCCCGCGCGACGCGCGCGAGACCCTCGAGCGGATCCTCGACCGCCTCGACGGCGACTACGCCGAGGACGAGTGGGGCTTCGACGAGGACTTCGCGGAGCTCGTGGAGCCGTTCTTCGCGTTCCTCTATGACTCGTGGTGGCGCGTGAGCGTCGAGGGGGCGGAGCGGGTGCCGGCCCACGGCCGTGCGCTCCTCACCTCGAACCACGCGGGCATCCTGCCGTGGGACGCCACGATGATCTCGATGGCGCTGCTGCGCGAGCACCCGCTGCCGCGCCACCCGCGCTTCCTCGTGCTGAACTGGGCCTTCGACCTGCCCTGGATCTCCGCCGTCATGCGCAAGGTCGGCGGCGTCGTGGCGTCGCCCTTCAACGCGATGAGGCTGCTCGAGCAGGACCACCTGGTCGCGGTCTTCCCCGAGGGCGTGAAGGGGACGGGCAAGCCGTACTCGGAGCGGTACAGGCTCCAGCGCTTCGGGCGCGGGGGCTTCGTGGAGATCGCGCTCCGGACCGGTGCGCCGATCGTGCCGGTGGCCGTCGTCGGCAGCGAGGAGATCTACCCGAAGGTCGCCGACCTGCCCGCCGTGGCGCGGCTGCTCGGCGCGCCCTACTTCCCTGTGACGCCGACCTTCCCGCTGCTCGGGCCGCTCGGCGTCGTGCCGCTGCCGTCGAAGTGGCGGGTCGAGTTCCTCGACCCGATCGAGACCGCGCATCTCGGGCCCGAGGCCGCCGACGACCGCGCGCTTGTCCTCGAGCTCTCCGAACGCGTCCGTGAGGAGATCCAGCAGGCGCTCTACGCGAACCTAGTACGCCGCGGTCCTGCCTTCATCTAAACGGCACCCGTGGCCGATATCAGAAGGTGATGCGTCGATTCGCAGCGCTTGCGGCCGCCTTCGGGCTTGCCCTTCTACCGGGGACGGCATCCGCCGCCCCGGGTGACCCCTGGGTCGCCTACGTGGCGAACTCGGTCGTGTCAAAGCAATCGGCACCGGCCGCGGTGATCCTGAGGGCGAATCCGGCCACCGGCGGGCTCACGGAGATCTCGCGCAACGGCGCGCAGGGCTCGCACTTCAAGCACCCGTACGACATCGCGGTTGCCGGCGACGGCAGCCTGCTCGTGGCGGACATGGGCAACTACGCCACGACGACCGACCGCACCCCCGACGGACGCATCGTCCGCGTGGACCCCGTCACCGGCCGGCAGTCGCTCGTCGCCTCCGGCAACCTGCTCGTGGACCCCGCGGGGATCTCGATCGCGCCCAACGGCCAGCTCTATGTCGTCGAGAACGTCGGCACCATGGGCGAGCCGGGCGTCGTGAGGGTCGACCCCGCGACGGGCGCGCAGACGCTCGTGACCCACGCCGGGGAGCTCTGCTACCCGTTCGGCATCGCCGTCCATCCGGACGGCTCGGTGCTGGTGACCGACTACGGTGACTTCGACGACGGCGCGGGCACCGTCGTCAACTGCGCGCACGACTTCGGCGCGCTCGTGCGCGTGAACCCCGGCACGGGCGCGCAGACGATCGCGTCCCGCAACGCGGCCGAGTGGGGCAACCTGCTCCGCAACCCGCTGGGCGTCACGGTCGACCCCGGCGGGCGCATCCTCCTGGTGAACCAGCACGGCGGCACCGCGCTCGTGGCGGTGGACCCGACGACGGGGGTGCAGGACGCGGAGACGCCGAACACGGCGTCCGACAGGCTGGTGCTGCCTCAGCGCCCGGCGCTCACGCCGGACGGCGACGTCGTCCTGAGCGACTTCACGCTCGACGACTTCGAGGGCGGCCTCGTGACGGTGGACCTGCCGGACGGCACCCAGAGCCTGCTGCGCCAGGACCGTGCCCTCTTCAACAATCCGCTCGGCGTGGCGGTGGTGGCGAACCGCGCGCCGCAGCCGTCCCTGTCCGCGTCGCCCGGCACCGTGGCGGGCGGACAGCAGGTGAACTTCGACGCCTCCGCCTCGAGCGACCCTGAGGGGCTCGCACTCCGTTACGCGTGGGACCTCGACGGGAACGGCAGCTTCGAGACGGCCGGTGGATCTAGCCCCACGGTCTCACGCGCGTATGACGGCACCACGACCTTCACCGCGCGCGTACAGGTCAGCGACCCGCACGGCGCGACCGGCGTGACCGGCGCTCCGGTGAAGGTGGACTCGATCCCACCGGTGATCAGCGCCCTGTCCGTGCGCCGCGCGGGGGTGAGCTTCCGGCTATCCGAGCCGGCACGGGTGAGGGTCGCCCTTCAGCGCCGTGTGAAGAAGCGCTGGCGCACGGTGCGGGTGCTCCGCCACGACGGGGTGGTCGGCAGGAACCGGCTGAAGCCGCGCACCCGCGCGACGGCCTCGAAGAAGCGCGTGCGCGTGCGCTACCGCGCCGAGGCGTTCGCCGTCGACGCGGTCGGAAACCGCTCGGCTCCGGTGCGCCGCCGCGTGTCCGCCGCGGCGGCCCATCGCCTGCGCCGCCGCTAGAAGTGCACGCCACGTAGCAGGTAGGCCATGGCCACCGCCTCCGTGGACATCTCGCTGTCGTCCTTCTTCTGGTCGGCGGGCAGCGCCTTCGGCTTCTCGCCGTCCCTGCCGTCGCCATCCTTCGCGTCCCTGTCCTTCTTCTTCCCCTTCGCGGCGGCGGTCGAGTCCGGGAACAGGTTGTAGGCCTGGTTCAGCACGAGGTCGACCGTCTTCGGCGACACCGCGTAGAGCACCTCGCCGAATGTGCCCAGCCGCGAGGCCATCCGCTTCGGCTTGTCGATCATCGCGTCCGTGAGCATCTTCGCCGCCTCTTCCGGGGTGAGCGTGGGGAACGCCTTGTAGATGTCCGTCGGCTCGATCATCGGCGTGCGGACGAGCGGCATGTAGACGGTCGTGAACTTGACGTTGTCCTCGACCACCTCGGGGGCCGTGCAGCGCGAGAACGCGTCGAGCGCGGACTTCGACGCCACGTAGGCGGAGAAGCGCGGCGTGTTGGTCTGCACGCCGATCGAGCTCACGTTGACGATGTGGCCGCTCTTGCGCTCCCGCATGCCGGGCAGGAACGCGAGGATCAACTTCAGCGCGCCGAAGTAGTTCAGCTGCATGGTGCGCTCGAAGTCGTGGAAACGATCGTACGAGCGCTCGACCGAGCGCCGGATCGAGCGGCCCGCGTTGTTGACCAGGATGTCCACGCCGCCATGCTCCTCGAGCACCTCCTGAGCCAGGCGGTCGATGTCCTCGAGGTCCGCGAGGTCGGCCGGGTGCACGTGCGCCGTGCCCCCGAGCTCCTGGACCTGCGACGCCACCTCCTCCAGCTTCTCGCGCGTGCGCGACACGAGGATCACCTCGCCGCCCGCCTCGCCGACCTTCAGCGCGGTCTCGAGGCCGATGCCGCTGGACGCCCCGGTGATGAGCACGCGCTTGCCGTTGACCGAGCTGGAGAGCGAGCGCTCACGGAACAGGTCCGGGTCGAGGTTCCGCTCCCAGTAGTCCCACAGCCGCGGGGCGTAGCTGGACAGCGGGGGGACGGCGATGCCGGTCCCGCTGAGCGCGCGCTGCGCGTCGCGGGCGTCGAACTTCGCGCGGAAGTCGCGGTTCTCCATCGCCGCCGGCGGGATGCCGAGGTCGTGGTAGAGCTGGTTGCGGATCTTCTTCACCGTGGGCAGCGCCTTGAGGCCGGCGCGGACCTGCTTCGGCACGACGTTCGTCAGGTTCTGGTCGACGCGCATCGCGAACTGCGGGGCGTGCGCCGCCTTCGCGAACTCGTTGAGCGCCCCGCCCACGCTCATCGGCTCGGGGTTCACGAGGTGGAAAGTGTCGCCGTGTATGTCGTCGTCAGGGAGGTGTGCGATGTGATCCATCGCACGCGCCACGAAGTCCACCGGGACGATGTTCGTCTGGCCGCCCTCGGGCCCGGCGAGCGGGAACCACTCCGGCAGGGCGTGGCGCAGCTTCTGGAGCAGCTTGAAGAAGTAATAGGGACCGTCGACCTTGTCCATCTCGCCGGTCTCCGAGTGGCCGACGACGATGCCCGGCCGGAAGACCAGCGTCTTCGCCTCCACGCCCTCTCGCACGAGCCGCTCGGACTCGTACTTGGTGCGGTGGTAGTGGTGGGGCAGCTTCTGCCCCTCATCGAACATGTCCTCCTGGAAGACGCCGTCGTAGTTCCCCGCCACCGCGATCGAGCTGGTGTGGTGGAAGCGTCCGATGTCGTGCGCGTTGGCGAACTCGACGACGTGCTTCGTGCCCTCCACGTTCGCGCGCTCCGAGGACTCCTCGTCGGCCTCGACGTCGTAGACGGCGGCCAAGTGGAAGAGGTGGTCGACCTTCTCGTCGAAGCCCTCGACCCCGAGGCCCGGCTTCGAGAGGTCGCCCGTGACAGGGACGATGCGACCGTCCTCGGCGCCGAGGCGCTGGATCAGCGCGTCCAGCTTGCCGCGCGAGCCCTCGCGCACCAGGACGTGGATGGTGCCCTCTCGCTTCAGCAGCTCGGCGACGAGGTGCCTGCCGATGAAGCCGGTCGCGCCGGTCACGAAGTAAGTCAAAGATCCTCCCGGGGGTTGTGTCGCGGAGTCTATGTTGACGCGGGCTTCCGGGCGCGCAAGACTTCGCGCACGGTCTGTAGAGACCGGCTGGCGCTTCGGCGCCACCGGCCTACGAGGCGGGCCGTGTGCCCGCATGCGGCGGCGGGGTGAACCCTTCCACTCCGCCGTTGCTCTCACCCGAGGGCATCGCTGCGCACCGGGCACCGCCCGGTGCTCGCGCTCGACCGGCACAATGGCTGGTCGTGGCCGAGACGCTGACCCTGAAGGAAGCCGCCGAGCGCGTCGGCGTGACGCCCGCGACGCTGCGCCGCTGGGCGCGCGAGGGCGTGATCCCGGAGGTGGACGGCAAGGGGGAGTGGAGCAGCGCCGCGGTGGCGCACGCGCGCATCGTGGCCCGCCTTCGCGAGCGCGGCCACAAGCTCGAGCACATCAAGCAGGCCGGGAGGCAGGGGCGGCTCGCGTACGGCTACATCGAGGAGATGTTCGGCGGCGAGCGGCCGCAGCGGTCGCTGCGCGGGGCCTCGAAGCTCACCGACCTCGAGCCCGCGCTGATCGAGCGCTTCTGGGCGAGCCTGGGGCTGCCCGCGAGCGGGCTGGAGCAGCTCCGCGACGAGGACATCGAGGCGTTGCACTACGTGTCGGCGGTGCTGGCGGCGGGCTTCCCGCTCGTAGCGTTCCTCCAGCTCTGCCGCGTGTACGGGCAGGCGCTCTCGCAGATCGCCGACGCGGAGGTGCGGCTGTTCCACCTCTACGTCCACGAGCCGCTGATCCGCGAGGGCGTGCCTGGTCTCCAGATGGCCGAGGAGATGCAGGACCTCGCCGCCGACCTGCTGCCGCTCGCCTCACCGATCATGGACTACGTCCACCAGCGCTTCCTCCAGCACTACGTCGAGCAGGACGTGGTCGGCCACATGGAGGCCGAGCTAGAGGACGAGGAGGTCGACCTGGGGCGGGTGCGGGTGGCGATCGCGTTCGCCGACCTCGCGGGCTACACCCGCTTCACGGAGGAGGAGGGCGAGGAGGAGGCGCTGTCCTCGGTGGAGCGCTTCGTGGAGGGGGTGACGAACACGCTGCCCGAGGACGCGCGTGTCGTGAAGACGATCGGCGACGCCGTGATGGTCGTGGGGCACGACATCGCGGCGCTCGTGGACTGGGCGGTGGGCTACACGTCGCTGTTCGACGAGCGCCCGGAGCCGCGGATCGGCGTACACGTCGGCACGACGCTCTACCGCGACGGCGACTATTTCGGCCGCGACGTGAACCTGACCTCGCGGGTGGTGGCCCGCGCGCGGGGCGGCGAGGTGCTCGTGACGGATTCCGTGGTGGACGCGGTGCGCGACTCCTCGCACCTCACGTTCGAGGGCATCGGGCAGGTCAAGCTGAAGGGCTTCGACCAGCCGCGCGAGCTCTGCCGGGCGATCGCGCGCGGGGAATGAGCGAGCTCGCGCTCGACGCCGCGCGCGCGAGCGGGCTGATCCGGGCCGGCGAGCCGCTGCTCGTGATGGTGTCGGGCGGGGGAGACTCGGTCGCGCTGCTCGACATCGCACACCGCCTCCAGGCGAACCTCACCGCTCTCCACGTCAACTACTCCCTCCGCGACGACGCCCACCTGGACCAGGCGCTCGTGCAAGAGCTCTGCGACGAACGCGACGTGCCGCTCACCGTGGAGCACGCTCCGCTTGACGTGGAGGGCGGCGGGAACCTCCAGGCGCGCGCGCGGGACGTCCGCTACTCGCTTGCCGAGGAGCTCGCCCAGGGGGACTACGCGGCGGCGCACACGGCGTCCGACCAGGCGGAGACGGTGCTCTACCGCCTCGCGGTCTCCCCGGGCTCGCGCGCGCTGCACGGGATGGCGCCGCGACGCGGGCGGCTCGTGCGCCCGCTGCTCGCCGTGACACGCTCCGAGGTGCGCGACTACCTGCGGGCCCGCGGCCTCGAGTGGCGCGAAGACCCGTCGAACGCCGACCGCCGCTTCGCGCGTGCGCGCGTGAGACACGACGTGCTGGACGCGCTGCGCGAGCTGTCGCCGGCGGCCGAGCGGACGATCGCCGAGACGGCGCGCCAGCTCCGCGACGAGGCAGAGGTGCTCGACGCGGCGGTGGGCGAGGCGTTGACCGGGCTGGGCGGCGGGCCGGCGATCGCGCTCGACAGCCTGCGCGAGCACCCGACCGCGCTGCGGCGGCTCGTGCTGCGCGAGCTGGCCGGCCGCGCCCTCTCGCGCGACGAGCTCGATCAGCTCATGAGCCTCGGTCGGCACGGCACGAAGTCACTGGACCTCGGCGGTGGCCTGCGCGCGGTGGCCGAGTACGGCACGCTCCGCTTCACCCGCGCGGCGGACGCCGAGCCGCCGCCGCCCGTGGAGCTGCGGGTGCCAGGCCACGTGCGCTTCGGGGACTGGGAGCTCGAGGCGCGGATGGGCGGCCCCGGCGACGTGACGGTCCGGGACGTGGGCGACGTCGTGACCGTGCGCGCGTGGCGCGACGGGGACCGCATGCGCCCGGCCGGCCTGGGAGGTTCGAGGTCGCTCCAGGACCTCTTCACCGACCGCAAGGTGCCGCGCGCGCTGCGGCGCACGCTGCCGGTGGTGGAGTCGCGCGGCGAGATCGTGTGGGTGGCCGGCGTGGCGGTGGGTGAGCGCTTCGCGGCCCGCGAGGGCGATCCCGGCGGCGTGGCCCTCCGGGCGGCTATTGCCTGACCGAGAGCACGAAGCCGAGCCGGGCGCTCCGGCGCAGGAACCGCCGCCACACCCGCGGATCGTCCAGCGTTCCATCCAGGCGGAGCCGCGATAGCGCGGCGGTGATCGCGGCGTCGGTCTTCTCGCCGTAGCGCTTGTCGATCGTGAGCTTGGGCGTCTGGCCGAAGATGTCGTTCAGCATGGCCTGGCAGAAGCTGACCGACGCGTGCGACGCACGACTGAAGCCAAACGGCAGGTTGTCGGCGAGGTGGACGTGGTCGTCGTGCGGGCCCTCGTCGTACTCGCCGTGGAGGGTGGGGGCGGCCACGCTGCGGCAGGTCGCGGCGAATGCCCAGTAGCGCCGGCGCGTGGCGAGCGAGGGCGAGAGGTGGTCCCGCTCGATCGGCGCGATCCCGAGGTTCTCGAACACGAGCCGGTCGAAGTCGCAGGCGTGGCCGGCCTCGTGTGCCCCGCCCTTGGCGACGAAGATGCCGGCCGTGACGATCCGGGTCAGCTTGCCGAATGACCTCGGGGTCCGGTTCTGGATCGCGCGGACCGCCTGCTCCAGCACGGGGAGGAAGTCGGGCGCCACCGGGAACCGGGCGCGGGCCCTCCTCGAGCTGCACCTCCAGCTCGAGCGCTCGCAAGGTAATCCGCCGGTTTGCGGGCGCGACCATCCTCTCCGTGATCGTGGAGGTTCGGCGGCGGAACCCCTACGTTCCGAACACGCGGTCGCCCGCGTCGCCGAGGCCCGGGCGGATGTAGGCGTTCTCGTCGAGCTCGCGGTCGACGGCGGCCGTCCAGATCGGCACTTCGGAATGGTGGTCCTCGACGGCCCTCAGGCCCTCCGGCGCGACCACGAGGCAGACGAGCATGAGCCGCTGTGCGCCGGCGGCCTTCAGCTTGTCGAGCGCGTGCACGGCGCTGCCGCCCGTGGCCAGCATCGGGTCGACGAGGAAGACGTGCGAGCTCGCCAGGTTGGGTGGCAGCCGCTCGTAGTAGTCCACCGGCCGGTGCTCCTGCTCGTCGCGGTAGACGCCGACGTGGCCGACCCGCGCGCCCGGCAGCAGGCGCAGGAAGCCGTCGACCATCCCGAGCCCCGCGCGCAGCACCGGGACGATCGTGATCTCGGTGGGTAGGCGGCTGCCCGTGGTCGTCTCGAGCGGCGTCTCGACCCGGACCTCAGTGACCGGCAGGTCGCGTGCGGCTTCGACGGCGAGGATCGCCGACGCCTCGAACAGGGCCTGCCGGAATTCGCCGTGTCCCGTCGAGCGGTCGCGCATGACGGCGAGCCGGTCGGCGAGAACCGGGTGGTCGACGACGATCAGTCGCTGGGGCATGGCGCGACGATAACCTCGCGGCCCCTTGGCCGCCTCCATGCGCAATGTCGAGCTGAAGGCCCGCGACCCGGAACCGGCGCGGTCCCTGGAGCGGGCGCTGGCCCTCGGCGCCGAGGATCGCGGCGAGATCCGGCAGCGCGACACGTACTTCGCGGGCGCGCGCGGGCGGCTCAAGCTGCGCGAGCAGGAGCCGGGCGAGGACGAGCTGATCGAGTACTCGCGCCCGGATTCCTCGGACGTCCGCACCAGCACCTACCGGCGAGTGCCCGTCCGTGACGCGTCCGCACTTCGCGAGGCACTGGATGCCGCGTACGGCACGCTCGTAACGGTGGCGAAACGCCGCCGGCTGCTGGTGTGGGACGGCGTGCGCATTCATTTCGATGAGGTCGAGGGCATCGGGAGCCACCTCGAGTTCGAGGCCGTCGCGGGTCCGGGGTCGGACCTGACAGCGGAGCGCGAGAAGGTGGAGCGGCTGCGGGCGGAGCTCGGCGTTGAGGACAACGATCTCGTGGCGACGAGCTACTCGGATCTCGTGCTTGCCGGCGGGCTCACGCCTGTGCGCGGCGGCTCTCCCGAACTCGATTTCGTCGAGGAGCTGCTCGCCGCGGCCGATGCCGTCATGCGCACCGCCTATGTGCCCTACTCGCGCTTTCCCGTCGGCGCCGCGCTGCGGGCGCCCGACGGCAGCATTCACGTCGGCTCGAACGTCGAGAACGCGGCGTATCCGCAGGGGCAATGCGCCGAGACGTCCGCCATCGGCGCGCTGATAGCGGCGGGTCACACCCGCATCTCCGAGGTGGCGGTGACGGCCGAACGCATTGATTTCTGCCCGCCCTGCGGGGGCTGCCGCCAGCGGCTCGCCGAGTTCGCGAGCGCCGACACCCTCGTCCACCTGGGCAGGCCGGGCGGGCCCCTCAAGACGGTCACGGTCGGCGAGCTGCTGCCGCTCGCCTTCGAGCTGGATCCACCCGGATGAGCGCCGGCACGCCGTACTCGCGCGGCGCGCCGAAGGCGGCGGCCGCGGTCATCACCGAGCGCGCGGGCGTCAGGCCGCGCGTGGGCGTCGTGCTCGGCTCCGGGCTCGGGACGGTGGCCGACGCGGTGCGCGATCCCACCGTGATCCCCTACGAGGAGCTCCCGGGATTCCCGCGGCCGACGGTCGCCGGGCACGGCGGCCGCGCCGTGGTCGGGGAGATCGGCGGGCTGCCGGTTGCCGTCCTCCAGGGTCGCGCGCACGTGTACGAGGGCGGCGACCTCGACACGATCCGCACACCCGTACGCGCGCTCCGGGCGGCCGGCGCCGAGCTCGTCGCGATCACCAATGCGGCGGGCTCGCTGCGGAGCGAGCTGGGCCCCGGGCGGCTGATGATGATCACCGACCACATCAAC
>DASSVP010000168.1:0-25070 GCA_035705985.1 Thermoleophilaceae bacterium | reverse complement strand
TGTTCAACAATTGGTAGCGTCTCGCCGAGGCATGATTGCGACGCTTCCGTACGAGTGGTACGTGGATCCCGAGGCGTTCGAGCTCGAGCAGCGGCAGATCTTCTCGAGGACGTGGCAGTACGCCGGCCATGTGGGGCGGGTCGCAGCGCCGGGCGACTTCTTCACGACGCAGCTGGGTGAGCTTCCCGTCGTCGTCACCCGCGACGAGGACGGCGACCTCCACGCCCTCCGCAACGTCTGCTGTCACAGAAGCGCCGAGGTGGTCCTCGCGCCCGAGGGCAACCGCAGGACCCTCCAGTGCCACTACCACGCGTGGAGCTACGGGCTGGACGGCCGCCTGGTCGGCGCGCCGCGTTCGGGCAGCGAGCCCGGGTTCCGCAAGGAGGACTTCGCGCTCCGGCCGCTGCGGCTCGAGACGTACGGCCCGTTCATCTTCGTAAATGCCGACGACGACGCCCCGTCGCTCGCCGAGGTCCTGGGCGAGCTCCCGTCGATCGTCGAGCAGACCGGCGTGGCCCTGGATGCGCTGCGCTGCCGGGAGCGGCGCGAGTACCGGCTGAAGGCCAACTGGAAGGTCGTCGTCGAGAACTTCCTCGAGTGCTACCACTGCCAGGTCGCGCACCCGAGCTTCGCCGACGCGATCGACCTGAACAGCTACGAGATCGACGAGTACCGGTACGTCTCGACGCAGCACGGGCCGCCCAAGCACGACGAGACCGCTGCGGAGCTTCAGGTGAAGGAGGGCCGGTACAACTACCTCTGGCCCACGTTCATGCTGAACATCTATCCGGGGCCCGGCAACGCCTCCACGAACCTGATCGTCCCGATCGACGCCGAAAACACGCTGGCGATCTACGAGCATTTCTACGACGACGGCGCTTCCGACGACTTCGCGGACGAGACGACCGGACTCATCCACCAGGTCATGGTCGAGGACATCACTCTCTGCGAGTCCGTCCAGCGCGGAATGCGGACCGGCACGTTCGAGCACGGCCGGCTGATGCTCCGCCACGAGCACGCGATCCGGCACTTCCAGGATCTCGTCCGCGAATCGCTCGCGGCGTGAACCACCTGCTCAGCGCGCTGACGCTGGGGCCGGCGGAGATCCCGAACCGGATCGTCTCGACCGCCCACCAGACGACGCTGATCCGCGACCACCTTCCGACGGACGACTTCGTGGCCTACCACGAGGCGAGGGCCGCGGGCGGCGTCGGCCTGATCGTGCTCGAGGCTGCCGCCGTGCACCCGTCCGGGCTCCTGACCGGCCATACCCTCGGCCTCTTCGACGACGTGGCGGTGCCCGCTCTTCGGCACGTGGCGGACGCCGTCCACGCGCACGGCACCCGCCTGTTCGTGCAGCTCTTCCACGGCGGGCGGGAGCAGATCATGTCGCCCCCGCGGCGGCCGGCAGTCGCGCCCTCGGCGGTGCCCAGCCCCCGCTTTCACGTGGAACCGCGGGCGCTGGACCCCCACGAGGTGGAGGACATCGTCGCCGGCTACGGCCAGGCTGCGGCGATCGCGGCCGCGGCGGGACTCGACGGCGTGGAGATCTCTGCCGCGCACAACTACCTTGTCGCCGAGTTCTTCTCAGCCGAGACGAATCACCGCACCGACCGGTGGGCCGACGGGCGGCGCTTCCTCGACGCGGTGCTGAGCTCCGTTCGTGCGGCGGCGCCGGAGCTGGCAGTCGGTGTCCGTGTGTCTGCAGACGCCACCGTGACGGCCGCGATCGTCGACCAGCTCACCGGACGCGCGGACTACGTCAGTCTCGCCCTGGGCGATGCATCGACGCTTGCCGGCGCGGTGGGAATCGTGCCTCCGCCACCGGTGCCGCACAACGCGATCGTGGACGTCGCCGACAGGCACCGGACCGCGCTGCCGCGAATCGTGACCTCCCGGATCGTCGAGCCCGCCGAGGCCGACGCGCTCATCACCTCGGGCCGAGGCGACGCCGTCGGGATGACGCGTGCGCTGATCGTGGACCCGGACATGCCGCTCAAGCTGCGCAGCGGCCAAGACCGCGACGTGCTGCGCTGCATCGGCTGCAATGTCTGCATCGCGCATTACCACGCCGGCACGCCGATCGCATGCGCACAAAACCCGCGGACCGGCCGGGAGCGAGAACTGGGTCCACCGCACCCCGCCGAGAATTCGGCACGGGTCGTCGTGGTAGGCGCGGGCCCCGCAGGGCTGGCCGCCACCCGAGAGGCGGCTCTCCGCGGCCACGACGTGATCGTGTTCGAACGCGAGGAGGAGATCGGCGGCCAGACCCGCCTCATGCGCGAGGCGCCCGGCCAGACGGAGATCGCAGAGACGCTCGTCCGGAACTACCGCGAGACGCTTCAGTCCCAGCGCGTCGAGGTCCGGCTCGGAGCGCCGGCCGACGTGGACCGGATCGAGGCCCTCGCTCCCGACCTGGTCGTCGTGGCGACCGGGGCGGAGCCCTACGGCACGGCGATTCCCGTTGACGGCAACGAGGGGCTGACGGCGTGGGACGTGTTGCGCGGAGCACGTCCGCAGGGACGGGTGCTCGTCGCCGACTGGGGCGGCGACCCCGCCGGGCTCGACTGTGCGGAGCTGCTCGCCGGGGCCGGCTGCGAGGTCACGCTGGCGATCGCGGCGACCGCTGCCGGCGAGAGTCTTCATTCGTATCGTCGCGCGCTCTACCTGGCTCGGCTCTACAGAGCCGGCGTGAGCATCCGTCATCACCTCCGGCTGGTTACGGTCACGCCAGAGGGCGGGCTGTTCGCGAACCTGTTCGCGGACGACCTGCGCGAGCTGATCCGCGCCGACCACGTGGTGCTGGCCCAGGGACGGGTACCCGCCGCGAGCCCCTACGCGGAGCTGCGCGAGCGAGGGGTGGACGCGCGAAGGGCGGGCGACTGCGCCAGTCCCCGGTCGCTCGAGGAGGCAGTTCTCGAGGGGACGATGGCGGTGGTCGCATGGGCCGAGGAAACGGGAGGCCGACACACCCCCGCGGTGCAGACGGCATGAGGGTCGCCTTGGTCACCGGCGCGAGCCGTGGAATCGGCGCGGCGATCGCGGAGCGTTTCGCCCAGGAGGGAGTCCAGGTGGTGGGCGCGAGCCGAACACCCTTCGAGAGCGACCGGGGCATCGAGTGCGCAAGCGCAGACGTATCGAGCCCGGCGGAGGTGGAGCAGCTCGTACAGAACGTCGTCCAGCGGCACGGCCGCCTGGACGTGGTCGTAAACAACGCCGCGATCGAGCACGAGGGGACGGTCGTCGAGACCTCGCCGGAGGAGTGGGACCAGGTCATGGCGGTCAACCTCCGAAGCGTCTTCCTCTGCGCGAAGTATGCGATCCCGCATCTGAGCCGGACGCACGGAGTGATCATCAACGTCGCGTCGGTGGACGGTCTGTGGGCCGAGCCGTCGCTGGCCGCGTACTGCGCCGCGAAGGGCGGCGTGGTCGCGCTGACACGAGCGATCGCGATCGATCACGGGCGAGACGGCATCCGCTGCATGTGCATCTGCCCGAGCTACGTGGGGACCGACATGCTCGAGCAGTTCTACGACGCGCAGCCCGACCCGGCCGCCGCGCGCGCCGGGGCGGCAGCGCTCCATCCGCTCGGCAGGATCTCCACGCCCGCGGAGGTCGCTGCCCTCGCGGTCTGGTTGAGCTCGGACGACGCGTCGTTCGCGACCGGGCAGGCGTACGTGCTCGACGGCGGGCTGACCGCGGGCCGGGCGTACGCAGGTGAGGGGTTCACCGAGTGATCGGTGCTGCACGCTCGGACTCGAACGTCGGCCGGGGCGCGTCGGCGCTGCGGCGACAGATCCTGGCCGGAGAGGTCAGACCGGGGCACCCTCTCCGGGAGGTCGCGCTGGCCGCCGAGCTGGGTGTGTCCCGAAATACGCTCCGCGAGATCCTGCTGATGCTCGCGGCCGAGGGCCTGGTGCAGCACGTGCCCCATCACGGAGCACGCGTCGTGCAGCTCGGCGTGCGGGACGCACGCGACATCTACCTCGTTAGACGGGTCATCGAGTCTGCCGCTGTCGAGTGCGTGGCCGCGCGCCGGCTGGAGGCGGCCGAGTACCTCTCGGCGGCGGTCGCACGGTTGGAGGATGCCGCAGCCGCCCACGACCTCGACCGGCTGGTGGAGGCCGACCTCGGCTTTCATCGATCGCTCGCCGCCCTGCTCGAGAGCGACCGCCTGGCGGGGCTCTTCCACACGATCGAGACGCAGCTCCGGCTCGCCTTCTCGATCGTGGCGTTCGCCGACCGGGAGTACGAGCAGCCGGAGCCGCTGGTGGACGAGCATCGCCGGCTCCAGAAGCTGATCACGGGTGACAACGTGGGCCGGGCGAAGGAGGCCTTGCTCGAGCACCTCGCCAAGTACGAGACTCGTCTCATCTCGGTGCTGCGCGAGCATGAGCGCGAAGGTCGCGAGACGCCATGACCACTGCCGGCAGCGGACGGCTCGCCGACAAGGCCGCTCTCGTAACCGGGGCGAGCCGCGGGATCGGGGCGGCGATCGCACAACGCTTCGCCGCAGAGGGCGCGCGCGTCGTGAACGCGAGTCTGATCGAGCCTGTCTACGACGCCCCGGCCGTCACCTCGATCATCGGCGACGTCAGTGATCCGGAGGGTGCGCAGCACATCGTCGACGAGGCCGCCGACCGGCTCGGGAAGCTCGACATCCTCGTCAACAACGCGGGCATCGAGCTCGAGGCGACGATCGAGCACACGAGCCCGGACGAATGGGACCGCATCATGGCCGTGAACGCGAAGGGCCCGTTCCTATGCTCGAGGTTCGCGCTGCCTCACCTCCGCCGCACGAGGGGCGTCATCGTGAACACCGCGTCCGTCGACGCCTTCTGGGGAGAGCCTGAGCTCGCTGCGTACTGCGCGTCGAAGGGCGCCGTGCTCGCTCTCACACGGTGCCTCGCGCTCGACCACGCGAAGGACGGCATCAGGGCGGTCGCGATCTGTCCGGGCTACGTCCGGACCGACTTGCTGGAGCAGTTCTACGACAACCAACCCGACCCTGAAGCGGCACGGGCGTCGCTCACGCGGAAGCACCCGCTCGGCCGAATATGCGAGCCCGCCGAGGTGGCGAGCCTGGCGACCTGGCTCGCTTCCGACGAAGCCGCGTTCGTGTCGGGGCAGCCTTACGTCATCGACGGGGCACTGACGGCGGGCCGTACGTTCGGCTGGGCCTAATGCCTCGAGCGGCTCGATGTGGAGCTCTTTGGAAGCGACACACCGCAGCAGTGCGCTACGCGCGGGCGATCCCCTCGATGAACCGCACCGCCTCGTCGACCGACGGCAGAGCGCGGATCGCGTCGGCGACGCGAACCGCCCCCGCTCGATAGGTGGAGTCCTCGAGGACCGAGGTAACGGCTCGGGCGAGCTGACCGGTCGTCGTGGGCCCGGGTAGGTCCAGGACCTTGCGCTCGCCGGCGTCGTCGGCGACCGTCATTCCCGCACCGGCGCGGGCAACGGCTTCACCGTTGTCCCACTGGTCGTTGCTGAAGAGAGGAAGAACTACGAGCGGCGTCCCGTGGGCGAGCGCGCCGAGCGTGCTCCCGAATCCTCCGTGGCAGACGATCACATCGGCGCGTCGCGCGACGTCGTCGTGCGGCACCCATGTCTCGACGTGGACGTTGGAGGGCACCTCCCCGAGTTCCGCGATCTCCCGCTCGGCGTCGCCGACAGTGAGCAGAATCCGGATCGCGAGCGGTGCCAAGGCCTCGATCGCCGCGCGATAGAGGGCCGGGTAGTACGGCAGATGAACGCCGGCTGCGACTGAGCCGAAGGTGAGGTAGACGAGCGGATCCTCGTTGCCGGGCCACCAGTCTGGAAGCTCCTCGGCGCCAGGATTCACTTCGAAGCGGAAGCGGCGGATCTGCAGCGGCATAGGAGCGACGGGATCCTCCAGCTCCGCCGGCATCATCGTCATGTAGGGCGTCGCGGCGAGCCGCTCGCCAGCGGGGTCCGCAGCTAACCCCAGCTCGGCGCGCGCCCTGTCCACCGTCGGTGCGGCGAGCTTCATCGTCTCTGTCTCGCTCCCCGCGAGCCCGAGGCCGACGCGGAAGATCGGGATTCCATGGCGCTCGGCGAGGAGTTCGGAGCCGAACTCCCAGCTCTCGCGCACGATCGCGTCCGGGCGCCAGCTCTCGACGAGATCACCGAGGGCGGGCAGCTCGGCGCGAACGTCGAGCCCGGCGAAGAACTCCCCGATCATCACCCGGTGTGCGCTTTCCATGTCCATCTCGGCGAACCCGCCCATCAGCGGCATCCACTCATCGCGGGAGGGCTCGTCGACCGGCGCGAACGGGAGGCCGAGACGCTCGACGTTGGCCCCGAACTGACGCTGGGCAGAGACGAGAACGTCGTGCCCGGCCCGCACGCACGCGTGCGCGAACGGAGCCAGCGGCCCGATGTGTCCGGAGCTCCCGCGGGTTGTGAAGAGCACGCGCATGCGGTGGGCAAGAGCGGACGACAGCGCTCGAGGTCGCGGCCCCCCGGCTTGGGCGGCGCGGGTGCTCCCGCTCGTCCGAGCTGAGTATCGCGGCGATCGAGCCGAGATGTCGCGTGCCGCTATTCGCCGTCTGGCGGTCCATGGGTGTGGCGTGCCGGGAATCTCACGCGGCGATCACCCCCGTGTTGACGTCACCCAGAGCAGGCCGCGGCGCTTCGCGAGCGCGGCGAGATCCACTCGGAGCTGTTCCGCCGCAGCGGCGGCGTAATTCCGCACTCCACCGCTGGAACCCCGCGTACTCAGCTATGCGCTCGCAGGCGGCCTACGGCTCAGATCACGCGGCTGAGCCGGGTGCGGGTGACGAGAAGCCAGGCGAGCGCGAACGACCCGGCCGCGCCGAGGCATGCCACGGCTCGATCGCGGCGAGACCCGTGTACGCCTTACGGGGCCGCGAGCGCCGTCGCCGTCAGGCGGAACGAGCCACCGGAGCCGGAGTTCTCCGCGACGATGCGGTAGGTCTTACCGGCCTCCGCATCGAACCGGTGGCTGCACCCGTAGCCGCCGGCCACCTTCGTGAGGGCATCCACTCGCCGCCCGGTGTAAACGGTGAGCGACGGTCGGTAGCCGTTGCACGCGTCCAAGTTGATCCTCGCCGCCGTCAGGACGGTCAGTCGGAACCACACGGTGTGCGCTGCGCCGACGTGCTCGGGCTCGCCGAGCTCACGTGTTCCGCCGCGGGTCGTGGCGACGATAGGCGTACCGAGCTGCAACGGCACTGCGTCCACGAAGTCGTCGTTGGGCGGAACGTCGACCCTCTTAGCCTTGAGGGTGAACCGGCCCCTGCTCACAAAGCCGGCGACGGCAATCCGGTACGTGCGCCCCGGCCGGGCGGTGAAGGTGACGCGGCTACCACCGCCGCAGGCGTCATTGTTGAACTCGACCGCCTTGAGTGAGCGCAGAGTGCGTCCCGTGTAGACGGCCAGCACCGTGTCGAAATTCGACCTACACGTGTCTAGGCCGACCGCCACTTTGCGCGTGGAGCGCAGTCGGTACCAGACCGAGCGGTTCGCGATGCTGTTGGCGTGCCGGGGCTCACCGCGCTGCTTGGTCGCGCCGTTGATCGTGCCTTTGACGGAGGAGCCGACACGGAGAGTCGCGGCGTTCGCGAAGTTGTCGTTGGCGGGCGCGGCAGACGCCGTGGACACGGCCGCGAGCAAGAAGACGCCCGATAGGACGACCGAAGCCGAAACAAAAAGAGTGCGGAGCTGGACGCGGGGCCTCATGGCTTTCCTCTCACGAGGGGAGACAAGCAGTGAGACCAGTTAAAGGTCCGCGCGCGTCCCGGACGTCGGTAGTACATACGCCAGTCTGCGGGGCAAACTACGGATGGGGCTTCGAGGGCGCTTGGTCCACCTCGCGGCCACAAGGGTACTCGGCTAGCGCCGAAGCATTTCTAGAGCATGTCCATATGAGCGCTGGCCCGTTTGATCGCGCCGTCGATCGTTCGATGCGCTCCATACACGACCCGCAGCCCCTTGGGGGGCCTACCGACGATCTCGAAGCAAGGCTCGAGGTACGTCAGGCTCCAGGCATAGTCGCCGGTGGTAAAGAGCTGCCTCAGGCTGTCGTCGGTTCTCACCTCTGTTTCGGTGTACCCACCGGGTGCAGCGCCAACCTGTCCTGCAACGAGAGGCACCGGTTCGGCCTCTGCGTGACGACCTGCTGCAGGTCGCGAGCCTCGGCCTGATCAAGGCGATCGACCGCTTCGAGCCCGGACGCGCCCGGCATCTCGCGAGCATCCGTTCCGTCGTGGCTCGTCTCGCTGACGAGGCCGCACTGCGTGACCCAGAATCCTTCGCGCGCTCGCTCCACATCCTGATGAAGGGCTCGATCGTCTCCGCCGCCGAGGGCGACGTCGACTCGGCACGGCGAGCCCGATCGATGGCAGCCGTCCTGATCGAACAACACCGCTAGTCGTGCCGTTCGAGCCGCCTTGCCCCCCGCCGGCCTGAGGCGGGATACTGCGGCCGTGTCGCAGGAGGAATACCTGCTGGCCGACCAACCTTCGGAGTTGCAGCGGCTGCAGCTGCAATCACGGGTGTGGGAACCCACCGGGCGGCAGCTCCTTGCGAAGGTCGGCAGTGGATCTGGCGGGCGCGTTCTGGACGTAGGCTGCGGAGTGCTGGGCTGGCTTCGGATCCTCAGCGAGTGGGTCGGCCCCTCCGGCCAAGTCGTGGGTGCAGACATCGACGAGAGCCTCCTCGATGCCGCCCGTGCATTTCTGGAGACGGAAGGGATCTCCAACGTAGAGCTTGTCGTCGACGATGTCTTCGACAGCGAGCTGGAGGCGCAATCCTTCGATCTCGTCCATGCCCGTTACCTGATCGCCCCGCTCGGACGGGGCTCCGAGCAGGTGGCCTCGCACCAGCGGTTGGTCAGGCCCGGTGGCTCAGTGGTTCTGGAGGAGTGGGACCTGGGCTCTTGGCATTTCAATCCCCCCGCCCCCGCAGCCGAGCGACTCATCCGATTGCTCTCCGAGATCTTTGACCGCCTGGGCGGCGAGGCGGGCCGCGGACTTCCAGGATTGCTCCGCGAAATCGGCATTCAGGAGCCGGAGATTGATGCGCATGTGGTCGCGCTCAAACCAGGTCATCCCTATTTGCATCTGCCGCTTCAGTTCAGCGTGGCGCTCGAGTCGCGGCTGCTTGAGATGGTGAGTGAGGACGAGCTTGCCTCGCTACGGCGCGAAGCGGAGAGCGAGTTGGCCGAGCCGGGAAGATGGGGCACGACATTTACCCTGATCCAGAGTTGGGGCAGCCCCGAAGGCTGAGATGTAGCGGTGCAAGGCGACGCGTCGAGGTGGCGCCTGGTCCCGATCCGCTCAGGCAAGTCTGTCCCTCCCGCATGCGGCGCGACCCGTCCGGGCATAGGCTCGCATAGATATGGCGGCTGCCCCCGACCCGATTCTCAGGGAGTGCTACCACCACTGCAGGCGCATCCACCGCCGCCACGATCCGACCTACTACTGGGCCACGCGCCGGCTGCCGGCTGAGCTCAGACCCGCCGTGCACGCGGTGTACGCCTTCGTCCGCTTGATCGACGAGATCGTCGACGGGCCGCGGCGCCCGCCGGACCCAGCCGCCCGCAGGGCCGCGCTCGATAGCTGGGAGCTGATGCTCGCGGATGCTCTCCGCGGCGACGGCGGGCACGCGCATCCGGTGGTGGTGGCGCTGGCCGACGCGGGCCGCCGTCACGGCCTGCCGCTGGGCGAGCTGCGCCTCTACTTCGACTCGATGCGCAAGGACTCCGAGCCGGTGCGCGTCCAGACCTGGGACGAGCTCGAGCGCTACATGCAGGGAAGCGCCGGCTCGGTTGGCCGCATTCTCGCGGCGCTGCTCGGGGTTTCGGCCGAGCGTGAGGGGGAGTTTGCGTCGCTGGCGCTCGCCTTCCAGCTCACCAACTTCGTGCGGGACGTGCGCGAGGACTGGGATCTGGATCGCGTCTACCTGCCCGCGGAGGACCTCGAACACTTCGGGGTGTCGGTCGACCAGATCGAACGGCGTGAGCTCACGCCCGGTTTTCGGCGCCTGGTCGCCCTCGAGGTGGAGCGGGCGCGCTCGCTCTTCCGCGCAAGCGCCCCGGCCGCAGACACCGTCGCGCCGGATGTGCGGCGCGGTATGCGCCTCGCACGCAGCGTCTACCTGGGCGTGCTCGACCGAACCGAGCGACTCGACTTCGACGTGCTGGGCAGGCGCCCGACCCTGCCGCCGTGGGAGATGGCCCGGGCTGTTGCGGGCGCGCTCAGGAGCGGCGCGTGACGCGCCGCGCGACACTCCGCGGAGCCGAGCGCACCTCGCTCGACGGAGAATCGGCCGACGTGCTCGTATGCGGCGCGAGCTTCGCGGGTCTGGCCACCGCCCGCGAGCTGGCGGGGAGTGGGGCAGACGTGCTGCTCGTGGACCGCTACGAGCTGGGAGAGCGCGCCACCTCTGCCTGCGCCGCGCCGCGCCCATGGCTCGACGCGATGGGCGTGGCCGGCTCGATCCGGCAGGAGATCCCCTGCATGACCTTCCACACGCCGCATGGCTCGGTGCGCTACCGGCTCCCATGGAGTTGGGCGGCGTTCGACTATCGCGAGCTCTGCCAGCAGCTCTTCGCTCAGACGGACGCGCGCTTCGAGATCGCCACGGTCACCGGTCGCCGCAACGGCGGAGTGCTCACGGACCGGGGCGTCCTCAGGGCGCCGCTGGTGGTCGACGCGCTCGGTTGGCGGCGGGTGCTCGCCGGGGAGCCGAACCAGCCACCAGCTGCGCCGCTCTCGCGCGGACTCGAGGTGCATCCGGACGGCGGCGCGCGCGACCTCGACGTCTGGATCGAGCGCTCGCTCGTCCGCTACGGCTACGGCTGGAGCGTGCCGGCGGGCGATGAGCAGAGGGTGGGGGTGGGGTCATACGAGCCGCGTCATCACGTGCGGCGCGCGACGGTCGAGCTCGCGGAGCGGCTGGCGCGGGACCCCGTGCGCTACCAGGGAAACTGGTTCCCGCATCGGCTCCGGCCCGCCGCTCAGGACCATGTGTTCTTCGCGGGCGACTCGGCTGGACACTGCTTCCCGCTCTCCGGCGAAGGGATCCGGACGGCGTTCTACTTCGGCACCGCGTGCGGCCGCGAGCTGCGCTCGGTGCTCTCGGGGGAGCGATCCAGGGATGAGGCGCTGCGCCGCTATGCGAGGTTCAGCGCGTCGCACAGCCGAGCGTTCGGGCTGGCGCTGCGCCTGCAATGGCTCGTGCCGCGACTGCCGCCCCGCGTGCTGACGTTCGCGCTGCGCGCGCTCGCGCGTCAGGCGCTTGTCGACCGCGCCTTCGGCTGGTACCTCGACCAGGCGCACCCCACCTTCGTAAGCGCAGACCGGTCCGCAGCGCAATCGCGCGCTGTGCCCCTTGGTGCAGCGGGTCGGGGATGAGGACGCGAAGAGCTTTGGAGGCAGCGGACCGCGGCTGAGCGCAGTAGCCGCGAGCGTCTACCGCTCGTTGCGGCCCGGCGGGCGGTAGCGCACGCGTGCAGGGAGAGGAATCCCGCTGCTGCTGACGTACAGGACGGGCATGACGACTTCCCTGCCAGAGCAGTCGCCGCAGCAGAGAAGAACCGCTCGTATCGCCGGCGGGCTCATGGCGTTGACGTTTCTCACGTCCATCCCCGCCGCGCTCATTCTCTACGACTCGATTCTCAACGACACGGACTACATCTTCGCCGCCGGCGACGACACCCGGGTCAAGCTGGGCGCCCTCCTCGAAATCTTCCTGATGATCGGCAACGTCGGCACGGCCGTCGTGATGTTTCCGATCCTCCGGCGATACAGCGAGACGCTCTCGCTCAGCTACGTCGCCTCGCGCACGATCGAGGCGACGATCATCGGGGTCGGCGCGATCAGCCTGCTATCCGTGGTCACCCTGGGCGACGACCTGGCCGCGTCCATCGGCGCGAACGGACCCTCGCTCGACATCGCCGGGCGGACCCTGGTCGCGATCCACGACTGGACCTTCCTGCTCGGGCCGGGATTCTGCGTGGGCGTCAACGGCATCCTGCTCGGCTGGATGATGTACCGCACAGGATTGATGCCGCCACGGCTCGCGCTGCTGGGCGTCATCGGCGGCCCGCTGATCTTTGGGTCGGCGATCGCGGTCCTGTTCGGCGCCTACGAGCAGGACGGCCTGCACGCCCTCTTCTCGATCCCCGAGGCCGCCTTCGAGGCCGCGTTTGCGATCTATCTGATCGTCAAGGGGTTCAGACCCTCGCCGATACTCGACGACGCTCGGTTTGCCTGAGGGGACGGCGGCTCCCTGCGCCCTGCGGGCGCGCCGTAGACGTTCCGACAGCTGCTCGCGCCTTCAAGCAGGCGCCCGTTCGAGCCGTTCAGGGCTTGATCGCCATGCTGCTCCCGCCGACGGTCACACGGAGTCCTTCCGCCGCCATCGAGATGGCGCCCTCCTGGCCGCCGCCCGTCGTCCACAGCGTGCGCGCCTCATCGAGCATGGCGTCGAGCTGATCATCCGTATGCCGCGGGTCGTGATGGAACAGCAGCGTGTGGCGGGCGCCCACCCGGCGGGCGAACTGCAGGGCCTGCGTCAGTGAGGAGTGACCCCAGCCCACGTGAGCGGGGTACTCGACATCCATGTACTGGCAGTCGTGGATCAGCAGATCGACGTCCTGGGCGAGTGCCGACCCCGACAGCCACTCGGCATCGAGCTCGTCGATGTCCCCGATGATTGCCGGCTCGTGGTCGGGCAGGTAACACAGGGAGTTCCCGCCGTCCTCGATGCGGAACCCGAGCGTCGGCCCTCGGTGCGTGACCGCCTCTGCGGTGATCCGGGCGGGGCCGATATTCCAGCGCGTGCTCGGGCAGTTCCGGAAGTCCAGATGGCAGGGCAGCTCGCGGATCTCGACTGGCGTCAACGGAGCCGAGAGGTAGCGTCCGATGCGGCGCTCGAGGGAGAGGCCCGGAGCAGACGGTCCCCACAGGGTCACCTCGACGCCAGGTCGAAACAGGGGCGGGAAGAACAGCAGACCCTGGATGTGGTCCAGGTGAAGGTGGGTGAGGAGAATGTGGACAGGCTCGCCCGCGCTTCCCAGCTCAGCCGGGAGATTTCGGATCCCTGTGCCGGCATCGAGTACCAGTTGGGTTCCGTCCGACAGGGTGACCTGCACGCACGAAGTGTTTCCGCCGTAGCGCAGCATGCTCGCCCCGGGAGTCGGGAGGGAGCCTCGTGTGCCCCAGAGTTCGACCAGCATCAGAGCGGCCTCCTCCAGAAGATCGCGATGGCTCCGCTCTGCCCGGCCCGTCCAAGCACGGGAAAGGCCGTAGCCTGGATCTCCTCGATCCCCCCGGCGGCAGACGTGACGCGCAGCGGCGCGTGCGCCGGCCGGCCCTCAAGCAACGCGATTCCAAGCGGAAGCTCCTCGACGCGAAGGGATTCGCCGTCGGGACCGGTCGGCTCGAAGCGCGCAACCCACTCCTCTGCCGGCATCGGGCCGGCCTCCTCGAATCTCAGTCCCAGAATCTCCTCGGCCGCCTCGTTGTAGAAGACCAACACCCCCTCGCGGTCCACGAGGAATGCGGGCGTCGACAGGTTCGCCATGAACCCCCGCGCCATGATCAACTCGACTGGGTGCTGTTCGCCGCTCACGCGCGTACGGTAACCGGCTCCCGCAACTCGGTCCGCGTGCAGCCCGGACACCGACCGCATCGCAGCAAACGCAGAGCGCCGAGCAGGCCGAGAACGTTGCACTCGCTTATAGTCGAGCGGTGAACAAGCAGGCTGGCTCGGCTTCCGGTCTCGCCTCGGTTGAGCGTCCGGTTGCGACACTGGAGCAGGCGGTATCCCACATGGTCGCGCTCGACGCTCAGTTCTCACCGGGCGATGGCGTCCGCTATTTCAACGCGCTCTATCTCGAGGTCACCCGAGAAGTCGTTCGGCGGCTGTCGGCCGGCGAGCTCGAGGATCCGGTGTTCCTCGAGCAGCTCGCCGTCCTCTTCAGCAACGCCTACTTCCGGGCGGTCGACGACTTCGCCCAGGCGCCTGCGAGTGGCGCCTCACGCGCGTGGGCGCCACTGTTTGCCGCTCGCTTCGACAGGCGCGTGGCCCCGATCCAGTTCGCACTGGCGGGCATGAACGCCCACATCAACTACGACCTCCCGATCGGCGTCCGGGACACTTGCCTCGCGCTCGGTATCACCCCCGAGGACGGCAGTCGGCAGCACCGCGACTACGTGCGCCTGAACGCCATTCTCGAGGACGTCCAAGAGCGCGTGAAGCCCTGGCTAGCGCCCAGGCTGCTCGGCGTGATCGACCGCGCCTTCGGGCGCCTCGACGACGTCGTGGCGGGGTTCAGCGTCGCCCGAGCGCGCGACGCCGCATGGATCCACGCCAAGACGCTGTGGCTCGTGCGCGAGGAGCGCCAGCTCAGCGCTTCGTACCTGCTCGCACTCGACCGCATGGTGGGATTCGCCGGGCGTGGGCTGGTCGCCCCGACGCTTCTGGGGCTCGCACGCTGGTCAAGCGCCCAGGAATGGCTGCCGGGCGGGGCGCGGCGGCTCCTCGGCGCACCGCGGGGTGGTAGGTAGGAGCGGCGGGGGTGTCTGAGCGGTAGATACCGGTGTTGGCCGCGATACTCGGTCTTCTGGGCGGTGGGAGGAGCCGCGGTAGGCGGATTTGTGACGAATGAAGGCCAAGAGCGCCGTTTCGAGCACGAGCGGGCAACCGAGACACGCGATCGCCCTATGGAGACCTACGTGAAGTTCGTACGTGGCGTCGAGGACGAGCACTTCAACGCCCCAGCGACAGATGACCGCATCGTCCGAGCTGCCGAAGCCGAGGTTGCCTTGGTCGCTTCCGGGCCCGACGTCCGACAGGCGGCGTCACGACTGGCCGACCACGCCCTCTTCGGAGGCGGAAACAACGAGGAGGAGTACTCGCGCCGCGCGACCGAGTTCCTCGACGCGGCGCACGCCGAGATAGAGGGGATCGAGTAACTGGATGGGGAACGCGCCGCCATGTGCGCGGCCGCGCAGGTTCCCGCCAACGCTTCCTTTGGACGACGACTGGCTGGAGTCCGGGCAGGCGCGCTCGTGCCTCGCAGGCAAGAGGGCGCCCCGGTCGAGCCGGGCACCGCCCATTCTCCCGGGTCGGCTCTCCACCGCGAGGACGTCGCTGGCACGTGCCCATACTGCTCGTCGCGCGAAGCGGCAGGCGGGCGGGTGGCCGTTCCTGAGTTCAGCGTTGGCGTGGTTTGGGCGTCCAAGGCCGCAGGCGAGGCCACCAGGCCGGCACGGCGCGCCGGTACGCAGCGTACTCCTCGCCGTAGCGCGCGCTCAGCGTCGGCTCTTCGTAGCTCCACACGAATGTGGCGACGACGAGCCCGAACGAGGCCGCGTACGCGAGCAGGAGCGGGCGTCCGAGAACGAGCGCCTGGCCCACGATTGTTGCGCCGACTGCGAGGTACATCGGATTGCGCACATGGCGATACAGCCCGCCGACCACGAGCCGCGACGTGGGCGCCGTCGGTGCCGGCGTCCCACGCCCCTCGAAGACGAAGCGGCCGAACGCATGCAGGAGGACGCCAGTGCCGAGAGTGATCAGAGCCGAGCCGAGTACGACGACGGGGGTCGCCGGATGCGAGGACCGCCAGCCAGTCAGCAGCCACGGCACGAGGCCGGCCACCACGCCGGGCGCCACTAGGAGGAACAGGACGCTGCCGAATGCGGCGTGAGATCTGCGCACGCCGCGAGCGTACGCCCAAGCGCCGAGCCCTTGCACCAGTAGCTCGCGCAAGCCGTCGACGCCTCGGGACTGGATCGGTAGCGGGGACCGCCGCCTATCGCGCTAAGCGATACCTGGATGCCATCTGTGGGGCGAACGTCGAAATGTTCGAGTCATCGAACGAGTGACGCTGCCCATCAGCGCTGCTCGCCTCTCCGCGGGTCACGATGACTCGCGGCTAGCGCCTGGCGGTGATCCTGCGCGATGCGCGGACACCGTTGCCGGCGGCATCCGCGGCACTGACGGAGAAGACCACTCTTGCCTTTCCGCGCTTCATCGCCCTGCGCAGCTTGACCAGGGCCTTTCTGGAGAGCTTGATCTTCATCGCGGCCGTGCGGCCGGAAGCGGCGGTCGCCTTCGCGCGGCCCAAGACAATCTTCTTCGTCCCGAGCCTCACCCTCGCGACGACGACGAGATTGCACTGCTCGTCGCAGCGAGCCGTGAGCTGGAGCCGCTTCCTCCTGAGCGCACGCTGGATGCGCTTCGCGGCGAGGGTTAGCTTCGGCGCGGCGGTGTCGGAAGCCGCCGGCGCCGGGCCGGCGGGCGCCGGGCCCGCGGGCGCTGGGACGGCGGGCGCCGCATCGTCGTCCATGATCGTCACGGTGGCGCCGGCCGGCGAGCCGACGTTCGCGCCGCCGCTCGGATTGGAGAGAGCTACCTGGAGCGTCTCGTCGCCTTCGTGCCCCGCGTCGCTCGTCACCGGAACCGTGAAGGTCTTGGTGTCCTCGCCCGGAGCGAACACGAGCGTCCCGCTCGCGGCGGTGTAATCGGAGCCCGCGGTCGCCGTGCCGTCGCTGGTCGCATAGTCGACCGCGACCGGGCCGCCGAGGCTGCCGCCCGAGCGGGTCACGGTGACCGTGGCCAAGCCGTCTGCCTCGCCAACGCTGTACGCGACGGAGCTCAACACGAGCGCGCCGCTCGCGCCGTCGTCACCGATGCCGATGGTTGCCACGGCGTTCGCCCCAAGCTCGGAGCCGCCGCCGGGGTTCGTCAGCGCGAGGTTGACGGTCTCGAAGCCCTCTGCGCGCCCATCCCAGCTCACCGGGACCGTGAAGGTCTTGTCGCCGCTGTCGCCGGCGGCCCAGTGGAGCGTGCCGCTGGTTGCTTCGTAGTCGGAGCTCTCCGTGGCCGAACCGTCGCTCGTCCCGTAGTCGACCGATACAGCGCCGCCGACACCGTCGAGTCGCTCGACGGTCACGGTTGCCTGGCCGTCGGCCTCGTCGACGTCGTAGTGCAGCGTCTTGAAGCCGATCAGGCCGGGTGGGTCGTCGTCGGCGATCGTGACCGTCGCCGTCCCCGGGGCGCCAAGGATGGCCGAGGTGCCAGGCAGTGCGTTCGACAGGGTGAGCGTCAGTGATTCCGGGTCCTCGGCGTCCGGATCCTGGATGACCGGGATCTGGATCGTCTTCGAGGTCTCGCCGGTGCCCGGTCCGCCGTTGTTCACGTTCCCGGTGAACGTCAGCGTGCCCTGCGTGTCGGTGTAGTCGGAGCCAGCGGTCGCGGTGCCATCGCTGGTGGCGTAGTGGACCGTCACGTCGGCGTCGACGGCGTGGCTCAGCGTCACGGTGACCGTCGACGTGCCGTCGGCCTCGTTCACGTCGTAGCTCGGGCTCGAGATCTGAATGCTCGTCTTCGGGTTGTCGTTGTCGACGATGCTGAGCACGGATGTCGCGACCGTCGTCCCGCCACTCGTGAGCGTCAGGTTGACCGTCTCGTTGGCCTCGGCGGTACCGTCGTTGCCGACGTCGACGTTGAACGTCTTGGTTGTCTCGCCGGCCGCGAAGATGAGCGTCCCGGCCGCGCTCGTGTAGTCCGAGCCGGCGAGGGTGGCGGTCCCGTCGCTCGTCGAGTAGTTGACGGAGGCGGGGACGTTCGTCGCGCCGGCGCGGTTGACGGTGATCGTCGCCCGGCCGGCTGGGTCATTCTCGCTAACCAGGTACGACGACGCGCTGAAGTTGAACGTCGACACGTCGTCGTCGTTGATCGTCAACTCTGCCGGCGCGTTCGGGCCGATCTGCGGCGCAGCACCGCCACTCAGGTTGACCGGGTTCGACAGGATGAGGCCGACCCTCTCAGCGGACTCGGCGTCCGAGTCGTTCGCGATCTGGACCTGGAAGCTCTTCGACATCTCGCCGGGCTCGAACGTCAGGGTCTGCGCCGGGTTGATCGGCGTGTAGTCGAAGATCGCGCTCGCGGGGTCCGTGAGCGACGCCTGGGTCGCGTAGTCCACGGCGACCCTCAGATTCGACGCGCCGATGCGGTTCACGGTGACGGTCGCGCGGTCGGCCCCCTCGAGCACGGTGTAGGCGTTCGTGCTGAAGTCGAGCGTCCCTGGGCCCTCGTCGTCGATGATCGTCAACGTCGTGGTCGTGGTCTTGATCTGCGAGCCGCCCGGAGTCGCGTTGGCGAGCCGGAAGACGATCGTCTTGTTCGGGGCGTTCGCGGTGCCGTTGTCGACGATGGTCACCGGGAAGGTCTTGCTGGTCTCGCCGGCGGCGAAGTTCAGCGTGCCGCCGGTGAACGAGTAGTTCACGCCTCCGCCGGCCGCGGTCCCCGTCCCGTTGTCCGAGTACTGGACCGATGCCGGGACGTTCGTGTTGCCCGAGCGCTGGACGGTCACGTTGAACGTGCCTGCGTTCTCGGCGACCGAGTAGCTGGTCGCGCTGAACCTCAGCATGACCTTCTTGGGCGCCGCCGACGCGGATGAGGGCAGCGCAGCCAGGACGCAGAGGGCGCACAGGACGGCAAGGGCGCGAATTACTGGGTTTGTGGTGTCGAGAGTGGCGATTCCCGAGCTATCGACTCCGGCCGGCCGCCACTTGAGGAACAGTTGTCCAGGAACACTTGTCCAGGCTCAGCCACACCGTCGCGCTCTACTGGAATAGCCCCGCGAGGTCACGCCTGGCTCCCGGATCTGCGGTACGACGATCCAGGTAGTTGATTCGTCGGCGGAACGGGCGTCGGCGAGATCATCGCGTCCGCTCAGGCTTGAACCGCGCCTGCTCCGTGGCGTCGAGGCTCCGCCGGTGCAGAGGAGGTCGTGGACTCGTCTGAACTAGCGTCTCCGGGCGCCGAAGCTCGCCAGCGCCTCACGCGCGCCGGGCTCATCAAAGAGGCGTACGCAGTGGTGCGTCTCGCGATCCATGGCCGTCGGCAGGAGTTCGCCGAAGCGCTCGTTCAGCATCGCCTTCGTCGCCGCCAGCGCGTCGCGCGAACTGCTCGAAAACACCTCGGCCCAGTGCTCGATCCGGGCGTCCAGCTGCTCGGGCGCGACCATCTCCGTCGCGAAGCCGTGCACCCTTGCCCAGGACGCGTCGCGCTCGGTGCCGCTCAGGAGCAGCTCCCGCGCCGCCGTCTCGCCGAGCACCTCGGGCAGGAAAAGCGTGCCGGCGTTGCTCATGACGAGTCCGATGCGAATCTCGGGTGTGAGCAGCCGGACGCGATCCGTGCACAGGCGGAGATCGCAGCTCGCTGCGAACTCGAGCGCGCCGCCCACGCAAACGCCGTCCACCGCGGCGATGGCGGGGACCGGAGAGGCCAGCACCACGCGCGTCATTCGCTGGAAGCCCTCGATCGTCGCCGCCCATGCCGTCGAGTCGGCCTCGATCGCGCTCTGGAGGTCGTCGCCCGCCGAGAAGTGCTGGCCGGCGCCGCGCAGCACAACGCAGCGCACCTCCTGGTCGCCCCCCGCCTCCTCGACGGCGTCCGCGATCGCGCTCATGGTCTCGAGGTCCCAGGCGTTCCTGCGCTCCTGGCGGTCCCAGCTCACGACGCGCGCGGGCCCGCGGCCCGCGGTGGTCACAGTCATCTGGCGATCTCCCTTCTCAGTGCCTCGACAACCTCAGGCAGAGCGTCGCCACGCGCGGTCCGGTGGACGATTCGGGTCTTGTGCTCGGCCACAGGCAGCGAGCCGGGCTGGAGGCGCGTGACCGTGAAGCGCGCACGCAGAGTGTCCTCGAGCTCCGTCGTCAGGTTGTCGAGCTCGACATCACCCGGTGCCTCGACATACACCCGCAGCGGCGGGACGATCGGATCGCCCTCTGCGACCACGCAGTACCGTCCGAGCCTCGTGTCATTCGCCATGATCGCCGCGATCGCCTGCGGGTAGACGTTCACGGCCTGCACTCGAAGCATGTCGTCGCGCCGGCCGTCGATGCGGACGCGCGGCGTACTCAGGCCGCACGCGCACGGCGAGATCCACACGCGCCCGAGGTCGGCGGAGCGGTAGCGCAGCAGGGGAGAGGCCTCGCGCCGCAGGTGCGTCCACACGAGCTCGCCGCTCGCGCCGTCCCGGAGCGGGACGGCCTCGCCGCTGTCCGGGTCGACGACCTCGAGCACGGCGTGGTCCTCCACGGTCAGGTGCACTCCCTCGGCCTCCTCGCATGCGCCGCCCATTGTCGACCAGACGTCGCTCATTCCGAAGCTGTCCGCGACGCTTGCGCCCCACTGCTCCTCGATCTCGCTCCGCACCGCGGCGAGCCCGGCGCCTGGCTCGCCCGCCGTGACGATGCGGCGGATGCCGAGCGACCGCGGCTCCACGCCCAGCTCGCGTGCCCGCGCAGCGAGGTACGCGGGATACGAGAGCGTGCCGAAGATCGCGGTTATGCCGAGCTGCGGGATCAGCTCGAGAAGCCTCCGCGACTGGCCTGTTCCCACGGGCAGCACGGTGGGGCCGCTTGCCTCGAGTGCCATGTGGTCCGCGATGCCGCCCGCGTAGAGGGCGTAGTTCAGGCAGTGCGCGACCACGTCGTCCGGACGCAGGCCCGCGATCCGGAACGCCTCCCCGCCAACCGCGCTGTTGGCCTCGTGGTCGGCGCGCGTGAAGCCGACGGCGACGGGCTCCCCGGTGGTGCCGGACGTGATGTGCATGCGAACCAGGCGCTCGCGCGAAGCGCAGAGGTGCTGACCGAACGGAGGCTCCGAGCGCTGGCCGTCACGAAGCTCCTCCTTGGTGGTGAAGGGCAGCAGCGGCAGATCGGCAGCGCTCCGCACCCGCTCGCGCACGCCCCGGAGGCGCTCCGCGTAGAACGGACTGGACGCCTCCAGGTAGGCGAGCTGCTCCTGCAGTGCGCTCACTCGCGCGGCGGCAGGTCGCCCGCGGCGGCGCTCGCGAGCGTCGCGTCGACCGTGCGGCCATAGGCGTCGATCAGCACGCGCAGATCCGCCTCGGGCGTGTCCTCTTCCTTCGTATGCGAGACCGGCGGCGACGACGAGGAGAACAGCATCACGGTCGGGATCAGACGGGCCATCTCGGCCGCATCGTGGAGCGGACCGCTCGGAATTGCGGTGTCCCTGCCGCCGGCGTCCTGGACGGCCTGCCGCGCGAACCCGATCAGGGCCTCGTCGAAGGGGATCGGCGGGATCGACCAGAGGTGCTGCAGGTCCACTTCGCAGCCGTGATCCGCCGCCGCCTGCTCGCAGGCGGCGCGCGCCTCCGCGAGCATCGTTCCCAGCTCGCTCGGGTCGAGGTGGCGCTGGTCGAGCAGCATCTCCGTGCGGCCCGGCACGGCCGTGACCACTCCGGGCTCGCTCGTGGCGCCGCCGATCGTGCAGACGCCGCCCTCGTGGGCAAACCCGACATCGCGGATCGCGAGCGCGGCCTGGGCCGCCGCCATGAACGTGTCGTGCCGCATCGGCATCGGGGTGGCTCCGGCGTGAGCCGTTTCGCCGGTGAAGACCGCGAGGTGGCGCTCGACCCCGAAGGTGCCGAGCACCGTGGCCGCGGGCTCGCCCTTCGACTCGAGCACCGGCCCCTGCTCGATGTGGCCCTCGATGTAGGCGCGCGCGCCGCGCAGCCGGGTGCCCGACTCGCGGGCTCTGTCGAGCTCCACGCCATGGCGGGCGACCACGTCCTCGAGGCGCTCCCCGTCGCGGTCACGCAGGTCGCGCACCTCGTCCGGGTCGAGCGTGCCGGCACACGACGACGAGCCGAACAGGCTGCGCCCGAAGCGCGCACCCTCCTCGTCGGCCCAATCTACGAGCCGGAGGCCGACCGGAGGCCTCCCCTTCTCGGCCTGGCTGCGCAGGGCCTCGACGGCGGTGAATACGCCCAGAGCTCCGTCGAGCCAGCCGCCCGCGGGCACGGAGTCCACGTGCGATCCGACGATCACGAACCCGTCCCGGTCGCCCTCCACGGCGGCCCACAGATTGCCCGCCTCGTCGACGCTCACCTCCACCGGCAGCTCGTCCAGCCGTGTGCGCAGGAAGTCGCGCGCCTTGATCCACTCATCCGTCCAGCACACTCGCCGCGCCCCGTCCGGCCCGCCCGTGAGGCGGGCCAGTTCGCGCAGGTCTTCCAGGACGCGGTCGGCGTTCATGTGGCCACCGGCGTGCGCGCGCCGAGCGACCGGCGGACGAAGCGCCCGTGACCGGGCTGGGTGACGATCTCGCCGCGGTCGTAGACCATGGCTCCGCGGCAGAGCGTATGGCGCACGCTGCCGGTCGAGCTCTCTCCGTCGAACAGGTCGTAGTCCACGTTCATGTGTGACGTCCGCGTGGAGAACTCGAACGGGGTCGACGGGTCGAACACCACGACGTCCGCGTCGAAGCCGGGCGCGATCGACCCCTTGCGGGCCAGGCCGAAGCGCCGCGCGATCGTCGTCGAGGTCATGTCCACGAGCTCGCTCGGCGTGATGCGCCCGCGCTCCACGCCCATGTCCCAGAGCTTCACGAGCCGGTGCTGAATCATCGCCAGACCGTTCGGGATCTTCGAGAAATCGTCGCGGCCGAGCGCCTTCTGCTCGCTGTTGAAAGGACAGTGGTCGGTGGACACGCTCTCGAGCGTTCCCCGCTTGAGCGCCGCCCACAGCAGAGCCTGATTGTGCTTCTCCCGCAACGGCGGCGAGCAGACGTAGCGCGCGCCCTCGAAGTCAGGTCGCTCGAGGTCCTCGACGGTGTTCGTCAGGTACTGGAGGCACGTCTCGCCCGAGACGGCGACGCCGCGCTCCTGACCCGCCGCGATCTCGTCGGCGGCGAGCCCGCAGGTCACATGCACGATGAATACGTCGGCACCCGCGAGCTCGGCGAGCCGGACTGAGCGGGAGGTCGCCTCCGCTTCGAGTATTTCCGGCCGCGTGCGCGCGTGATAAACCGGGTCCGTCTGGCCGGCCGCGAGGGCACGCTCGACGAGCACGTCGATCGCCCAGCCGTTCTCGCAGTGGACCATCGTGAGGGCGCCGAGGTCGCGCGTGGTCTCGAGCACGCGGAAGAACAGGTCGTCGGTGACCATCAGCACGCCCTTGTAGGCGAGGAACACCTTGAACGAGCAGAGGCCCTCGTCGACCATCGGCTCCATGTCGGCGAACGTCCCGTCGTCTGCGTTCGTGATGGCCATGTGGAATCCGTAGTCCACGTGTGCGGCGCCCTCGGCGCGCCCCTGCCACTCTTCGAGCGACGAACGCAGGCCGCCGGGCTCCTGCTGGATGACGAAGTCGACGATGCACGTCGTGCCGCCAGCGGCGGCGGCGCGCGTGCCGGTGTCGTAGTCGTCGATCGAGCGCGTGCCCCCGAACGGCATGGCCATGTGCGTGTGGTTGTCGATCAGGCCGGGCAGCACGTAACAACCGCCTGCGTCGATCACCTCCGCGTCCACCTCGCCGAGCGAGCCGACGGCGAGGATCTCCTCGCCGTCAACGAGCACATCCGCCACGGCAGACTCGCTCGCGTTCACGACCGTGCCGTGCTGGATCAGCTTCCTCATGTCCTTCCTCCAGTCACGCCGGCGAAGCGCGGGATGATTTCGCGCCCGTAGGTGTCGAGCGTGTTCTCCTGGCCCTCCGTCATGAGATAGATGTTGAACTGGTCGACCCCGATCGACTCGAGCTGCCGGAGCTTCTCGGCCGCCTGGTCGGGCGTGCCGAGCACGCAGAAGCGGTCGCAGATCTCGTCGCTCACGAACGCCCCGTGCGTCGCGCCCACACGCGAGTGCTCGTCATAGTCGTAGTGCGTCTCGTCGGGTACGTAGTCGGTCAGCGCCCTCGGTACGACCGAGCCGTCCGCGCCGTAGCGCCGGATCAGGTCCCTCACGTGGTTCGACACCATCGCCGGGAACCAGCGCACCTGCTCGCGCGCGGTGGCGAGGTCGCCGGAGATATGGCTCGGGGCGCACACGATGCACTTGAGCGCCGCGGGGTCGCGACCGGCCTCCTCGGCGGCCTTCCGAGCCGTGTCCATCGTCCACCGGATGATGTCCGGGTCGGCGAGCTGGATGATCACCCCGTCGGCGTGTCGCCCCGCGATGGCCAGCACCTTCGGTCCGTAGCCGGCCACGTGCATCTCGATCGGCGGCAACTCGGGCCTGACCCAGGCGAGCTCGAGTTCGGTTTCGTTCCATCCGACCTTCTCGCCGTTCATGAACGGCTTGATCATGCGGACGGCGTCCTCGAAGCGGCCGACCCGGACGGGCTGCTGGTTGATGTAGCGCCGTGCCGAGTCCCCGCGCCCGATCCCCATCACCATCCGGCCGTTCGAGATGTCGTGGAGCGTCGCGTACGTGCTCGCCACGACTGTCGGCTCGCGCGTGCCGGGGTTCGTGACCATGTGGCCGAGCTTGATCGACTCGGTGGCGGCCGCCGCGAGCGCGAGCGTGGGCGTCGACTCCTGCCACAGAACGTGCGAGTCATACGTCCAGCCGTACTCGAATCCGTGCCGCTCGGCCAGCTGGATCAGCTCCACCAGGCGCTGATAGGGCGGATCGGGGAGGACGGTGACGCCGAACGTGAGGGCCATCGCGGCAGCCTCTCACAACGGCTGACCGTGTCGGATCGCGGGCCGCTGATCCAACGAATGGGATGCGCCCGCGTCCCTCGTCGCAATCGACGCGATCAGATCGCCGGCTCGCCGGCGCTGGTGTCGCCGGGCGCGAGCTCGGCCGCCACGAAGCCGGTTTCGTACGCGACGACGACCGCCTGCACACGGTCACGCAGGCGTAGCTTCGCGAGCACGTGGGCGACGTGCGTCTTCACGGTGTTCTCGCCCAGCACCAGCTCGGCCGCTATTTCTGAATTCGACAGCCCCCGGGCCACGAGCGTTAGAACCTCGAGCTCGCGCGCCGTCAGCTCAGACAGCTCGGCGGGCACCGTGCCGGGTTTGGGGCCGCCCGCGCGCGCGAACTGCTCGATCAGTCGGCGCGTGACGGAGGGCGCGAGGAGCGCATCGCCTGCTGCCGCGACGCGGACCGCGTCGAGCAGGCGGTCGGCGGGCGCGTCCTTCAACAGGAATCCGCTGGCCCCGATGCGGAGTGCCCGGTAGATGTACTCGTCGCGGTCGAAGGTCGTGAGCATGAGGACCGCGGTATCGAGCTCCGGATTGGA
>DASSVP010000167.1:0-5732 GCA_035705985.1 Thermoleophilaceae bacterium | reverse complement strand
CGGCGCCTGCGGCGGCCCCGGCGGGCACAGCCGCACCCGCTCCCGCGGCGGCCGGTGCCGGCTCGCCCAGCGTGCCGGGCGCGAAGGCCGGGATGCGGCCGCCGAACTGCTGCAGCATCAGCCGGCGGCGGCGCATGTAGGTGTTCTCGCGCTCCTTCCACTCCACGAGCACCGGCGTCGCGATGAAGATCGACGAGTAGGCGCCCGAGAGCACGCCCACGAGCAGGGCGAAGGCGAAGTCCTTCAGCGTGTCGCCGCCGAACAGGAGCAGCGAGCCGACCGGCATCAGCACCACGAAGCTCGTCGCGAGCGATCGCGTGAAGACCTCCGACATGGAGCGGTTCGCGATCTGCGAGAACGTGGCCCGCGGCATGCGCGGCACGTTCTCGCGTATTCGGTCGAACACGATCACCGTGTCGTACAGCGAGTAACCCATGATCGTGAGCAACGCGGCGACCGTGGCGGTCGTCACCTCGCGATCGAACAGCGCGTAGACGCCGGCAGTGATGAGCAGGTCGTGCGCCAGCGCGATCAGCACCGGCACCGCGAACTTCCACTCGAAGCGGAAGCCGATGTAGAGCGAGATCAGGAGCAGCGACGCGATCACCGCCAGCACCGCGGTCCGCGCGATCTGCTCGCCGAAGGTCGGGCCCACGGACTGCGTGGAGAAGTCGTCGCTCCTCACGCCGAAGTCGTCGTTCAGGGCCGCCTCGACCTCGTTGACCTCCTGCGGCTCGAGCTGGGCGACCTCGATCTGCACGATGTTCTCGCCGAGCTCGGGGTCCTCGACCTCCTGGATCTCCGCGTCCGCGTACCCGAGCGGCTCGAGCGTGCCGCGAACGTCGTCGACGCTCGCCTCCTGCTGGAGCGGCGCGGTCATCCGCGTGCCCGACTCGAAGTCGATGCCGAAGTTCAGCCCGAGCGTCGAGATCGCAAGCGCGCCCGCCGCGAGGATCACGCCCGAGAACGAGAAGAACCAGCGCGCGTTGCCCATGAAGTCGAACTTCCAGCCCGCGCGCTCCTTCGTGGCCACGCCGAGCGCGCTGGGCCGCCGGAGCAGCCTCGTCCGTGCGAGCGAGCCGAGGATCGCCGAGGTCGCCAGCACGGCTGTGAACAGCGAGACGAGCGTTCCGACTCCGAGCGTGAACGCGAACCCGCGCACGCCGGCCGTCGCGAGCGTGAACAGGATGAACGCCACGCCGATCGTCACGACGTTCGCGTCGATGATCGTCCTGAGCGCCTTCGCGTAGCCCGCCGAGATGGCGGCCGGCACGGACCTCCCGGCCCGTACCTCCTCCTTTATTCGCTCGTACATGACGATGTTGGCGTCGGCCGCCACCGCCAGCGTGAGCACCATTCCCGCGATGCCAGGCAGCGTGAGCGTGATCGGGATCAGCTTCACGAGCGCGAACAGGAGCGCCGCGTACACGAGCAGCGCCACGGTCGCGACCGCGCCGAGCACGCGGTAGAAGATGAGCAGGAACAGGATCGTGAGCGCGAGGCCCGCGGCCGCCGCGGTGAGGCCCTGGTCGAGCGCCTGCTGGCCCAGCGTCGCCGACACCTGCGTCTGGGAGATCAGCTTCAGGTTGATCGGGAGGGCGCCGATCCGGAGGCTCTCGGCGAGGTCCTGGGCCTCGCTGATCGTGCCGATGTTCTGGATCGATGCGCCGGTCCGGCCGTCGATGCCCTCCGGGTTCTCCTGGTAGTCGATCGTCGCCAGCGAGACGATCGTGTTGTCGAGCGTGATCGCGAAGCGCTGGAAGTAGTCGTCCGGCGGCGAGCCGGGGGGCAGGTTCGGGCAGTTCGGGTCGACGCCCGCGAGCGTCTCGCAGTCACGGCCGCGCTCCGCGATGCGCTTCGTGACCGCCGCGAACGCCTCGCGGCCGGAGTCCGTGAACTCCATGTTCACGAGCGGCGCGTTCGTGTTCGGGTCGAAGCCCTGCTCGGGGTTCTTGATCTCCTTTCCCGACAGCTCCGCGTCGTCCTCGATCACGAAGAAGCGGTGCACCCGCTCCGACTGGTCCGGCGCGCGCTCGCCCTCCACGATCACGATGCCGCGCGGCACCTTGAACACCATCGAGCCGGCCGGCGGGCCCGAGCTGCCGAGCTCCTCGAGCTGCGACTGGCACTCGGTGCCCTTGGCGAACTCAGGGGCCTGGCCACCGCCGGCGTCGTAGTCCGCGAGCAGCGAGTTGCAGTTCGTCGAGGGCTCGTAGTCGCCCTCGCGGAGCGGCTCGCCGTCCGGGCCGATCGGGTAGCGGTCGGGGCCGAAGAGGTAATACAGGTCGCCGCTCGTGGTGTCGTTCGCCCGGTCCGCCTCGCGCGGGCTCATGTCCGAGCCCTCGGGCACGTCCACCTGCTCGGCCTTCGGCTCCTGCTTCGCCGCGAACTCGGCGGCGTCGTACAGCGCCTTCGACCCGGCGTACGGCACGTCCGGCGGCTCGCGGCCGAGCACGTTCGGCTCCCAGTCGTAGAACTGGAGCTGCGCCGTCGAGCCCACCTGGTTGATCGCGCGCTCCGCGTTCTGAACGTCCGGGAGCCCGACGGAGATCTGGTCGCGCCCGGAACGCTGGATCTCGGGCTCGGACACGCCGAGCGCGTCGGTGCGCTTCCGGATCGTCTCGACGGCGTCGTCCAGCGCCTGCTGGGTGACGACCGGCACCTGCGGCGTGGGCTGGCCCTGATAGACGAGCTCGATGCCGCCCTTGAGATCGAGCCCCAGGCGCGTCTCCTTGGACGCGATCACGTACCCCGCCGCCCCGAGCAGCAGGACCACGATCGCGAGGATCGAGAGGTTGCGCGTCCGGTTCGTCATTGCGGGGTCAACACCAGCAGCAGGCCGCCGTCGTCGTCGTAGGCAGGGAAGATGTCAGCCTTCGCAGCCTCGGGGCGGTCACCCTCGGCGTGCACCACCACGCCCTTGTCGAGCACGCGCACCCCCCACTCGAGCGCCGTCGCGATGTGGTCGTCGCCGGCGTCGAACTCCAGGTTCAGCACGTCCTGCACCGGACGGCCGATCACGTCGAGGTCACCGAGACCCGTCAGCTCCCGAGCGCCCCGCCCGGTGCCGATCAGGCGGCCCTGCTGGTCGAGGATGAAGAAGGCCGCGTTCGGGGCGGGGTAGTAGTCGTCGAGCAGCTCGAACAGGAACCCGAAACCGCAGCGCTTGCAGCTCCTCGCGCGGCTCTGGAAGCCGGCGGTGCGCTCGGTCGACTCACTGCGATTCCCGCAGTTCGGGCAGATGAAGATCGGCATGAGGGGTCAAGGGTAGGCGCTTGCCTAAATCTCAGGTTAGAACAGGCGCTGACCGCTTCCGCGGGGCGGTTCGAGCCCGATATGGGCGAACGCGGAGTCGGTCGCCACGCGGCCTCGCGGGGTCCTCATGAGGAAGCCCTGCTGGAGCAGATAGGGCTCGTAGACGTCCTCGATCGTGTCCTGCTCCTCCCCCACTGCGACGGCCAGCGTGCTCAGCCCGACCGGCCCGCCGCCGAACTTGCCGCAGATGGCGCGGAGGATCTCGCGGTCGAGGCGGTCCAGGCCCGCGGCGTCCACCTCGAGGAGGTCCAGCGCCTCGGCCGCGACCCCGGCGTCGATGTGGCCGGTGCCGCGCACCTCCGCGAAGTCGCGCACCCGCTTGAGCAGGCGGTTCGCCACGCGCGGCGTGCCGCGCGAGCGCCCGGCGATGGCCTCGGCGCCCTCGCTGTCGATCTCCACATCCAGGATCCCGGCGGACCGCAGGACGATCCTCGCGAGCTCCCGCGCCCCGTACAGCTCGAGCCGGTGGGTAACGCCGAAGCGGTCCCGCAGCGGTGTCGTGAGCAGGCCGGTGCGCGTGGTCGCCCCGATCAGCGTGAACGCGGGGAGGTCCAGCGAGACGACCGCGGCGCCGGCCCCCTGCCCGACCGTGATCGGCAGCTGGCGGTCCTCCATCGCTGGATAGAAGGTCTCCTCGAGCGCGCGCGGAAGGCGATGGATCTCGTCCACGAAGAAGACGCTCTTCGGCTCGAGCGCGGTGAGGTAGCTGGCCACGTCGCCCTTTCGTTCGAGCGCCGGGCCGGCCGTGGCCACGAAGCGGGCGCCGAGCTCGTTCGCAACGATCTGGGCGAGCGAGGTCTTGCCGAGCCCGGGCGGGCCCGCGAGCAGGACGTGGTCGAGCGGCTCGCCGCGCGCACTGGCCGCCTCGATGAAGATCGCGAGCTGCTCCTTGACGCGCTCCTGGCCGACGAAGTCCTCGAGCCGCTTGGGGCGAAGCGAGCGGTCGAATTCCTCGTCCGGCGGCAGCGGGGCGGGGTCCTGGATGCGCTCGACCCCGGGCGTGCGGATGCCGCCGCTCACCGCGCCGCCCTCAGAGCGCCCTCGATGAGCGCCTCGGGCGTCTCGCCGGCGGCCTGGTCGAGCAGCCGGTCGGCCTCCTGCGGCGAGAAGCCCAGGCCGAGGAGGCCCTCGCGTGCGAGCGTGCGCGGGTCGTCGGAGGCGGTGCGCCGCACCACGATGTCGTCCGTGGCCTTGCCGGCCACCTTCTCGCGCAGCTCGACGATGATGCGCTCGGCGGTGCGCTTGCCGATGCCGGGCACGGCCTGGAAGCGGGCGGTGTCGCCGGTGGCGATCGCGTTCAGGAGCTCGCGCGGGGCGCCGCCGGAGAGGACCGCCAGCGCCACCTTGGGCCCGACGCCCTGGACGCCGATCAACATCAGGAACAGCTCGCGCTCGGCCTCGCTCGAGAAGCCGTACAGATGCATCCCGTCGTCGCGCAGCACGAGGTGCGTGTGGAGGGTGGCGGTGTCGCCCACGCTCGGCACTCCGCTCAGCGTCTCGGACGAGACGGCCAGCCTGTATCCGACCCCCGCCGCCTCGACGACCACCTCACCGGGCAGACGGGAGAGCACCTGACCGCGAACGGAGGCAATCACGCGAAGACCCTCCGGCGCACGCGCAGCGGCACGCGGCGGCGCCTGCGGCGCCTCCACCTCATCCCAGCGCCTCCTTCAGCGGGAGGCCGTTGGCGTGGCAGATCGCCACGGCCAGCGCGTCCGCCGCATGGTCCGGCTGCGGCGGCTCGGGCAGCGACAGCAGCGCGCCCACCATCCGCTGTACCTGGTCCTTCGCGGCGGAGCCGCTGCCGCACACCGCCTGCTTCACGGCCTGGGGCGTGTACGAGAAACAGGGCACGCCCGCCATGCCGGCGGACAGGAACACGACCCCGCGGGCCTGGCCCACCGCGAAGGCGCTGTGGGCGTTGCGACCGAAGTAGAGGTCCTCCACGGCGAGCGCCACGGGCGCGTGCTCCCGGATCAGGTCGCATACGCGCGCGTGGATATCGGCGAGCCGCCGCTCCAGCGGCACGCCCGCCCGCGTCTCGATCACGCCGCCGTCGAGCGCCGCGAGCCGGCCGCCGTGCGAGAGCACGACCCCGTACCCGGTGTTCGCCGTGCCCGGGTCTATGCCAAGGACGATCACTGATGGGAGGATTCTGCGTCCGGGGGCGGACGCCTCCCCTCGCGCGCTACCGGGTCAGCGCGTTCCGCGCCAGGTGAGAAGCGCGAACAGCCCCTGGATCGGGAGCCTGATCCAGAGCGCGGCCGCCGGGATCCTCGGGAACTGCTCGGGGTGCAGCGCCATGTGGATGTTCGCCGGGTAGACCGCGGCGAGCGTCGCCAGCAGCCACCAGCGCGCCCCGCGGCGCGTGCGCTCCGGCAGGATCGCGACACCGCCCGCCAGCTCCGCGATCCCGC
>DASSVP010000166.1:0-4581 GCA_035705985.1 Thermoleophilaceae bacterium | reverse complement strand
TCGCCACCGCCCGGTTCAGTTCCACCACCGGCGAGCGGGTCAGCTCCGCGAGTGCGTCGTAAAGCGCCACGATCCGCTCCCAGTCGGTCTCGTCGCCCGTGCGCGCGCGTGCGTGGCAGGCGGCGATGGCCGCCTGGAGCGCGTGAGGGCCGAGCCCCCCGCGGCCCAGCTCCTCCGCGCGCTCCAGCGCCTCGAGGCCGCGGCGGATCAGGAGGCGGTCCCAGCGGGCGCGGTCCTGGTCCATCAGCAGCACCGGCTCGCCGGTCGGGCCGATGCGGGCGCGCGAGCGCGACGCCTGGATCTCCATCAGCGCCACCAGCCCGTGCACCTCGGCCTCGTCCGGCGCCAGGCCGGCTAGCACGCGGCCGAGCCTGAGCGCCTCGGCCTGCAGCTTGGGGCGGATCAGGTCCTCGCCGGCGGTCGCCGAGTAGCCCTCGTTGAAGACGAGGTAGATCACCTCGAGCACCGACCCGAGCCGCGCGTCGAGCTCCTCGCGCGGCGGCAGCTCGAACGGCACCCGCGCAGCGGCGAGCGTCTTCTTCGCGCGCGTGATCCGCTGCGCGATCGTGGGCTCCGGCGTCAGGAACGCCCGCGCGATCTCGTCGGTTGTGAGCCCACCCAGCAGGCGCAGCGTCAGCGCCGCCCGCGCCTCCTTCGACAGGACCGGGTGGCACGTCATGAACATCAGACGGAGCAGGTCGTCGCCGACGTAGTCGTCGATCGCGGCGTCGATGTCCTCCTCCTGACGACCCAGGCCGCGCTCGATCTCTCTCGCGAGCTCCTCCTGCTTACGCTCCAGCGTCGTGCGCCGGCGCAGGAGGTCGATCGCGCGGTGCTTCGACGTGGCCATGAGCCAGGCGCCCGGGTTGTCCGGGACGCCCGACTCGGGCCACTGCTCCAGTGCCGCCACGAGCGCGTCCTGCGCGAGCTCCTCCGCGAGTCCCACGTCGCGCACGATGCGCGTGAGCGCGGCGATCAGCTTCGGCGACTCGATGCGCCAGACGGCCTCGATCGCCCGCTTGGGATCGCGCGGCGCCACGCGCCTAGGACTGCTGCTCCTCGATCTGGCGGCGGAGCCTGTCCTCCTGCTCGCGAAGCTCGGGCGTGAGCTCGTCGCCGAAGTCGTCGGCCTCGAACACCGGCCGGAGCTCCAGCATGCTCTCCTCACCGGTCGGGTTCGGGCAGCGCTTCGCCCACTCGATCGCCTCGTCCATGTCCCGGACCTCCCAGAGCCAGAAGCCGGCGAGCAGCTCCTTCGTCTCGGCGAACGGCCCGTCGATGACGGAGCGCTCCTCGCCCGAGAAGCGCACCCGCACGCCCTTCGAGGACGGGTGGAGGCCCTCGCCGGCCACCATCACGCCCGCCTTGACAAGCTGCTCGTTGTAGCTGCCCATCGCCTCGAGCAGCTCCGTGCTCGGCATCTGGCCCGCCTCGCTCTGCTCGTCGGCCTTGACCAGCACCATGACTCGCATCCTGCGTCCTTCCGTTCGGGGGTCTCTGGCTAGGACGTCGAACGGGACGACGCAAAATCGACACTGTCCTCCGGCCACCCCTCGACGAAGATGTCGAGGGCCAGCTCGGCGTCCGGCGTGCCGGCGTAGCCCGAGAGATCCGTGATGCCGGCGGCGCCCAGGACCTCGTCGTCGATGAAGGTGTTGCCGGTGCAGTCGCGCGGGTCGCGGCGCAGGATCTCGTAGGCGGCGTCCGCCACGATCGAGGGCATCCGCGAGCGCGACATCGCCTCGTCGCCGCCCAGCAGGTTCTGCACCGCGGCCGTGGCGATCATCGTCCGCGGCCAGAGGCAGTTCGCCGCGACGCCGGCCTCGGCCTCGTCGGCGGCCACGCCGAGCGTGATCATCGTCATGCCCATCTTCGAGAGCGTGTAGGCGCTGTGACCCCTAAGCCATTTCGGATCGGCCGACAGCGGTGGTGACAGCGTCAGGACGTGCGCGTGGTCCGACTCGCGCAGGTGCGGCAGGCACGCGCGCGTGACCACGAACGTGCCGCGCGCGTTGATCTGCTGCATCAGGTCGAAGCGCTTCACCTCGAGGTCGCGCATCGGGGCGAGGTTGATCGCGGACGCGTTGTTCACGACCAGATCGATGCCGCCGAAGCGGTCGACGGTCTGCTGAACGGCGGCGGTGACGGCGTCCGCGTCCCGGATGTCGCCGACAATGGCCAGTGCCTCGCCGCCGGCCTCCTCGATCTCCCGGGCCGCGGTGTGGATCGTGCCTGGGAGCTTCGGATGAGGCTCGGAGGTCTTTGCCATCAGCGCCACCTTCATGCCGTCGCGCGCGGCGCGAGCCGCGATCGCGAGGCCGATGCCTCGGCTCCCGCCCGACATGAACATGACGCGGTCCTTCAGCGAGTCAGCCATGCGCGGCAGCCTAAAGGGAAGCATGGCGGCGCACCGGGCAGGCCCGGTGCGCTAAAGGCGGGGCAGGACGTCCTCGGCGAACTGATCCAGGAACGCCGCCTGGTCCTCGCCCGGAGCGTGGAGGACCAGCTCGTCGAAGCCGAGGTCGGCGTAGCGCCTGATCCCGTCCGCGATCTCGGACGGGTCGTCCGAGACGATGAAGCGGGTCGGCGCCCGGTCTGCGTTCTCGTCGGCGAGGCGCTCCATCTCGATCGGGTCGTCCACGCCCTCCTTCTGCTCGGGAGTGAGCGCCAGCGCGGCCCACCAGCGGCAGTTGTCGAGCGCCCGCTGCCTGTCGCGGTCGTAGGACACCTTCACCTCGATCATCCGCCGGATCGCGCCGGGGTCGCGGCCCGCCGCCTCGGCGCCCTCGGCGACCTTCCCGAGCAGCTCGTCGTACAGGGCGGGATCCTTGCCGCTCGTGCAGATGAACCCGTCGCCCACGCGCCCGGCCAGCTTCGCCGCCAGCGGCCCCGAGGCGGCGACGTAGATCGGCACGGGCTCGCCGGGCCTGTCGTAGACCGTGGCCTTCGACACCCGGTACCACTCGCCCTCGAAATCCACCCGCTCCTCGGTCCACAGGAGCCGGATCAGCTTCAGCGCCTCGGCGAGCCGTCGGCGTCGTTCCTTGCGTCCGGGGAACTCCTGACCCGTCGCCGGCGTCTCGTTCAGCGCCTCGCCGGTGCCGACGCCGAGGAACACCCGCCCTGGCGCGAGGCAGCCCAGGGTTCCGAACGACTGCGCGACCACGGACGGGTGGTAGCGCAGGGTCGGCGTCAGCACGCTCGTGCCGAGCACGGCGCGCTTGGTGGCGACCGCGGCGGCGCCCAGCCAGGTCATGGCGGCCGGCCCATGCCCGCCGTGATGGCGCCACGGCTGGAAGTGGTCCGACACCCCGACGATCTCGAGCCCGACCCGCTCCGCGTGGCGCGCGAACTCGAGCAGCTCGACGGGCCCGAACTGCTCCGCGGATGCCTTGTAGCCGAGCTTCACGCTAGGACGCCATGGCTGCGCCCTGGGCACCGCCCACGGCTGGCCGCACGGCGGGCGTCGGATAGTGCCGCCGGATCCCATAGAGCGTGTCGCGCTCGGCCGCCGGCCGCCCCGCCGCGTGCGCAGCGCCGATCAGGTCGCGCGGCTCCAGCTTGACGCCGTGGTACGACCCCGCCAGGCGCGAGATCGACTCCTCCATCAGCGTGCCGCCGAGATCGTTCACGCCCCAGTCGAGCGCCTCGGTGGCGGCGTCGAGGCCCATCTTCACCCAGCTCGCCTGGAGGCTCGGGATCGTCCGGCCGAGCGCGAGCCGGAACGCGGCGGTGTGCTTCAGGTTGTCCTCGCGCGAGATCTCCTCGATGCCGTGTGTCCGGCCGAGCAGCGTGTGGAATGGGATGAACGACAGGGGCACGAACTCGGTGAACCCACCCGTCCGTTGCTGGAGCGAGCGCACCACGCGCATGTGCTCCGCCAGCTCCCAGGGCTCCTCGATGTGGCCGAACATCACGGTCACGGTGCTGCGGACCCCCGCCGCGTGGGCCGCCTCGACGATCTCGACCCAGCGCGCCACCGGAAGCTTGTTGGGCGAGATGCGCTGCCGGACGCCGTCGTGAAGCACCTCGGCGGCCGTGCCCGGCGTGGACCCGAGGCCGGCCGCCCGCAGGCGCGCGAACACCTCGTCGAGCGGCAGTTCGCCGGCCATGAAGTGGATCTCCATCGGCGAGTAGGCGTGGAGGTGGATGTGCGGGGCCTCGTCCCTGGCGATCCGCAGCCAGCGCTCGTAGTCCTCGATCGTCCAGCTCGGGTGGATGCCGGACTGCATGCAGATCTCGGTGGCGCCGAAGGCCATCGCTTCGCGCACGCGGCGGCGAAACTCCTCCTCGGAGTGCTCGTATGCGTCCGGCGAGCGCCTGCCCTGGCCAAAGCCGCAGAAGGCGCAGCCGACCGTGCAGATGTTCGACACGTTGATGTTCCGGTTCACGACGAAGGTGACGGTGTCGCCCGCCAGCTCGGCGCGCAGCGAGTCGGCGGCCTGGCGCATGTCCTCGATCGCCTCCGGGCGCGTCTCGGCGAACAGCGCGGTGAGCTCCTCCTCACCCAGCTCGCGGCCGTCAGCCGCCCGCTCGACAGCCGCGGGCACGAGCTCGTGCCGGACGCGCCGCTCCTCGCGC
>DASSVP010000165.1:0-18427 GCA_035705985.1 Thermoleophilaceae bacterium | reverse complement strand
TTCTTCGACGCGTCCTCCGCGTTGATGCGGCACTCGATGGCGTGGCCGCGCACCACCACGTCCTCCTGCGAGTAGCCGAGCGGCTCGCCCGCCGCGATCTTGATCTGCTCGCGCACGATGTCGATGCCGGTGACCATCTCGGTTACGCAGTGCTCCACCTGCACGCGCGTGTTCATCTCGAGGAAGAAGTACTCGCCGTCCTGGAGGAGGCCCTCGATCGTCCCCGCGGAGCGATAGCCGACCGCGCGCGCGGCGTCGGTGCCGATCTTGCCGATCTTCTCGCGCAGCTCCGGGTCGACCGCCGGCGCGGGCGACTCCTCGATCAGCTTCTGGTGGCGGCGCTGGACCGAGCAGTCGCGCTCGAACAGATGGATGACCTTGCCGTCGTTGTCGGCCAGCACCTGCACCTCCACGTGGCGCGGGTCCGGCAGGTAGCGCTCGACGTAGACCGTGGGGTCCGAGAAGAACTTCTCGCCCTCGCGGGAGGCGCCCTCGAAGGCCTTCTCGAGCTCGTCCTCGGACTGCGCGACGCGGAAGCCCTTGCCGCCTCCGCCGCCGGCGGCCTTGATCGCCACCGGATAGCCGACCGAGTCCGCGATCACCTTGCGCGCGTCGTCGACGGTCTCCACCGGGTCGGTGGTGCCGGGCACGATCGGCACGCCCGCGTCGGACATGATCTCGCGGGCGCGGGTCTTCGACCCCATCGCGTCGATCGCGCTCGCCGGCGGACCGATGAAGACGATGCCGGCCTCCTCGCAGGCGCGGGCGAAGGCGGCGTTCTCGGCGAGAAAGCCGTAGCCCGGGTGGATCGCCTCTGCGCCGGACCCTTTCGCCACCTCGATGATCTTCTCGACGACGAGGTAGCTCTCGCTCGCCGGGCCGGGGCCCAGGAGGTACGCCTCGTCGGCGCGCCTGACGTGCGGCGCGTGGCGATCGGGCTCGGAGTAGACGGCCACGCTGGCGATGCCCAGCTCCTCGAGCGTGCGCATCACGCGGATGGCGATCTCCCCGCGGTTGGCGACGAGGACCTTCTCGAACATCTGCGGGCGGGGAGGTTATCGGCCTTGCCTTCCGCCGGAGGCTGCTCGATGATCGTCAAGTGATGCGCGAGCGCTATCTGGCGGCGATCGCCGTCGCAGCCGCCTTCTCCGCGTTCCCCGCGACCGCTTCGGCGGAGCTGCCCTTCCGCCCCTGCGGCCCGGATCGCTGCGCGCGTCTCTCCGTTCCGCTGGACCACTCCGGCGCCATCGGCGGCACACTCGCCCTGCGCGTGCGGCGCCACCCGGCGGACGACCCGACGGTGCGCGGGGTGGCGGTCCTCCTCTTGGGCGGCCCCGGCCTGGTGGGAGCCGGGGAGCCGCCGTACGAGTGGTCGGTTCGGCTGCGGAGCCACGACCTCGTGACCCTCGACGTGCGCGGCTCGGGGCGCGGCGCGCTCCGCTGCCGCGACCTCGAGAGGGCCACGCGCACCGACGCCGGGCGCGAGGCGGCCGCGTGCGCCGCCCTGCTCGGTGAGCGGCGCGGGCTGTTCCGCGCGACGGACATCGCCGAGGACGTCGAGCTGCTGCGGCGCGAGCTCGGGGTGGAGCGCATCACGCTCGTCGGCGCCGGCTACGGAAGCTTCGTCGCGCAGCGCTACCTCATGGACCACCCCAACCGCGTGGACCGGATGGTGCTCGAGGACGTCCTGGATGCGGATGGGCGGGACCCGCTCTACCTGGACTCCGCGGCCGCCGCGCCGCGGCTCCTGTCCGACACCTGCCGCAGACGCTGCGCGGCCTTCACGCACGATCCGGCAGGCGACACCGCGCGGCTCGTGGCGCGTCTGGCGAGCGGGCCGCTGCAGGGCTCGCTGTTCGGGCCCGACGGGCGCCGTCGCCCGGCCGCGCTGACGCGCCAGGAGCTGCTCTACACGTTCCTCGTCGGCGACGGCGACGTCATATCGCGCGCGAAGTACCCAGCCGCCGTGGTCTCCGCGCTGCGTGGAGACGCGGCGCCGCTGCTCCGCCTGAACCGGCGCGCGGCGATGCTGTGGCGAGGCCTGCCACCGAGCCTGGTGAGCCCCGCGGCGGACGCCGCCGCGACCTGCGAGGAGACACGCTTCCCCTGGGCGTGGCACTCGTCGCCCGCCGAGCGCGACGCGGCCGCCGCGGACGCAGAGTCGCGCATGGCGCCCGCGCTCGCGGCCCCGTTCGACCCCGGCACGCTCGTGCGCAGCGACGTGATGAGGCTGTGCCGGCGCTGGCCGACCGTGTCGCCCGGGCCGCCGGCCGCCGCCGGGACGATGCCCGACGTGCCCGTGCTGATGCTGACCAACCCGCGCTCGGCGCTCTTCCCGCTTGAGACGGCGCACCGCGCCGCGAGGCGCTACCTGCGCGCGAAGGTCCTCCTGACGCCGGGCAGGCTGGGGAGTCAGGACTGCGCGGATCGCGCCGTGCGGCGCTTCGTGAGCGACCGTCTCCTGCCGGACCGCTGCCCGCTTGGAAGGCCGCTGCTGCCGGCGAGCCGGCCCGACCCGCTTGCGCTGCGCGAGCTGCGGCCGGTCAACGGCATCCCCGGCCGTCGCGGGCTCCTGGTGCGCGCGATCGCTGCGACCTTCGGCGACATCGTGGACGACTACTTCGCCCGTGCGCTCCCCAACCCCGGCGCCCTGCTGTCGGACCAGTTCGCGGTGCGCGGCGGCGGGCTCCGCGGAGGCAGCTATGCGCTCCGGGAGCGCTTCTTCGCGATCAGGAGTTTCGAGTACATCCCCGGTGTGCGTCTGTCGGGGCGTTTCGTGGGCATCGACGGCGCGGGTTGGGGCCCGCTGAGGGTGGACGGGCCGGGCGGGCTCGATGCGGTCGTGCGGATCGAGGAGGAGGGCGACGACGGCACCCTCCGGGTCCGCGGCAGGGTCGCCGGCCGGCGCGTGCGGGCGACCGTGCGCATCCCGAGCGCAGTCTACGGGGCGTACGCCGGGGAGACCGGCGGCGGCTCGACCCGAGCCGGTGTCGTCGCCGCGCTGCTGCGGCGCTAGGTTGGCGGCGTGCGCCGCGCCGCCCTCGCTCTCCCGGTCCTCGTCGCCGGGCTGACTCAGGCGGCGCCCGCCGACGCCGCGCTTCGGTTCGAGCGCTGCGGGTCCTACGGCTTTGCCTGCGGGCGGCTGAGCGTCCCGCTCGATCGGAGCGGCGCCGTGCCCGGACGCGTGTCGCTGCTGGTGAAGCGGGTGCGCGCCCGCGAGCAGGGCGGCGCGTCGCGGCCGCCGCTCGTCCTGCTCGCCGGCGGCCCCGGCCAGTCAGCCACCGAGACGTTCAGCGGCGGCGCGCTCGGGCTCCTCTACTCGGCGTATCGAAGCCGCGATTTGATCGTCTTCGACCAGCGCGGCACGGGCCACTCCGGTCTGCTGCGCTGTCGGCGGCTCGAGCGCGCAAACCTGCTCGAGGCCGGCGCGGCCGCGGGCGCCTGCGCGAGCCGGCTGGGCGCGCGGCGGGCCCTCTACACGAGCAGGGACTCGACGGAAGACATCGAGGCCGTACGGCGGGAGATCGGCGCGGAGCGGATCGCGCTGTTCGGCACCTCGTACGGCACGAAGACCGCGTTGGCGTATGCGCGCCGCTACCCGTCGCGCGTCGAGCGGATGGTGCTCGACTCCGTCGTGGAGCCGGACGGCCCGGACCCCCTCTACCTCGACGCGCTCGGGGCGGCGCCGCGCGTCCTTCGCTCGCTGTGCCGGCGGCGCTGTGACTGGACACCCGACCCGGTCGCCGACCTAGCGAGCCTCGTCGACAGGATCGCCCGGCGCGGCGCGCTGCGGGGCCGCGTCGTGGATCCGCGCGGGCACCGCCGCAGCGGTCGGCTGACCCGGCTCGACCTGTTCACGATCCTCGTGGCCGGCGACTTCGATCCCGCCCTGCGCGCGGCGTTCCCGGGGTCCGTGCGTGCGGGACTGGGTGGCGACCCGGCACCGCTGCTTCGGCTGCGCCGGCGGGCCTTCGCGGTCGACGGCGAGCCGCCGCCCCCGCGGCTGCTCAGCGCGGCGGTCTACGCGGCCACCACCTGCGAGGAGGCGCCGCTGCCGTGGGCGCGGACCACGCCGCCGGACCCCGGCGAGCGGCACGCTCAGGCGGCGGCGCGCGCGGCGACCATCGCCGATGCCTCGTTTGAGCCCTTCGACAGGGAGACGATGCTCCGCTCGGACACGCTCGCCCTGTGCGAGCGCTGGCCGCACGCGCCGGTGGCGCCCGACCCGGGGCCCGGCCCGCTCCCGAACGTGCCGGTGCTGCTCGTCGAGGGCGAGGACGACGTCCGGACGCCCGTCGAGAACGCGCGCCGCACCGCGGCGTCCTTCCCGCGCTCGCGGCTCGTCGTGGCGCCGGCCACGGGCCACTCCGCCATTGGCGCCGACTTCAGCGGCTGCGCCCTCCGCGCGTTCGCCCGCTTCGTCCAGCTCAGGCAGGTGCCGCGGACATGCCCGCGCGTGGGGCGCCTGTTCGTGCCCACGCCGCCGCCACCGCGGCAGCTCGGCGCGGTGCGCCGGCTGGCCGGCACCTCGGGCGTCAGCGGCCGGGTGCTCGCCGCGGTCAGGTTGACCCTGCGCGACGTGGCCGAGGACTCGCTCACAGAGTTGATCTTCGATCCGCACGATCCGGACATCGCCCGCGGCGGCGGCCTTCGGGCGGGCCGCTACCGCATCGACGGCGACAACTCGCTCGGGATGCACGGCGTGGCCTTCGTCCCGGGCGTGCGGGTGTCGGGGCGGTTGAAGCACTTCGGCGAGCGCCGCCAGCGGGGCGTCCTCCGGATCAGCGGCCGCGCCGGGCCCGGCGGGCGGCTCGTGGTGCGCGGCCAGTCGGTCTCCGGGCACCTAGGTGGGCGTCGCGTAACGGCGGCGCTGGATGCGCCCCAGGCGGCCACCGTCGCCACCATCGCCGCGGCGCGCCGCGACCGGCCGCTCCTGCGTTAAGCGTCCTGGATAGGGCTTCGTACAGCTGCCCTAGGCAGGACGCTTCAAAGGGACGGCCCCTTCACCGCTGCCGTTCGCCGAGATCGGAATGCCGCGGCGGCGCTCCACGACGAGCTCGCCACCTCGCTCGGGCGCGAACACGACCGCGCGGCGCACTCGGCGCTCCGGTCGCGGCCTGGCCGCGCGGAGGTCCAGCCGGGCCACCAGCTCGCGGAGGACGATCTTCATCTCCACCTGCGCGAAGCTCGCGCCAAGGCAGCGGCGCACGCCGCCGCCGAACGGGATCCAGGTGTACGTGCCGGGTGGGTTCTCCAGGAAGCGCTCGGGGCGGAAGGCGCGCGGCTCCTCGTACACGTCCGGGCGCCGGTGGATCAGGTAGATGCTCGGGACGATCTTCACACCCGCGGGGAGCAGCCGGCCGCCGATCTCCATCGGCTCGGTGAGCTGCCTCAGGACGAGCGCGATCACCGGGCGAAGCCGCAGCACCTCCTTCACCACCGCGTCCAGGTATGCGTCCTCGCCGGCGTCGACCTCGTCGCGAAGGCGGGCCAGCGCCGCGGGATGGCGCGCCAGCGCCTCCACCGCCCACGCGAGCGCCGTGGCGGTCGTCTCGTGGCCAGCCACGAGCAGCGTCATGAGCTCGTCGCGCAGCTCCTTGTCCGTCATGGGACTGCCGTTCTCGTGCCGCGCCTGGAGGAGCAGCGACAGGACGTCGTCGCGCTCGGCGAGGTCCGGCGCATCGCGGCGGGCGCGGATCTCGTCGTAGATCAGGTCGTCCGCCGGCTGGAGCGCCCGCTGGACCGTCCCGCGCTCGGCCATGCGCCGAGCGCCCATGACCGCGAGCACGGCGAGCCTGCGGGGGTTCGTCAGCCAGCCGAGCGCGTCTCGCAGGGCCGTCTCGAGCCGCGCGACGCGCTTGCTCTCGGTGACGCCGAAGACCGTGCGCGTGATCACCTCGAGCGTGATGGCCTGCATGGTCGGCCAGGCGCGGATCGGTTCGCCGGCCGGCCAGCGCTCCAGCTCACGCACGGCCACCTCCGCCATCGTCTGCTCGTAGCCGCGCATGCGCTCGCCGTGGAAGGAGGGGAGCATCAGCTTCCGCTGCGCCATGTGGGCGTCGTCGTCGAGCAGGAGCACGGAGTGGCTTCCGAGCACCGGCAGCAGCACGATGTTCGCCTCGCCGGCGTGGAGAAGGCGCGGGTCGCCGGTGAAGACCTGCTTCACCGCCTCGGGATCGCTCGTGAACACCCACGTGCCCTCGTAGGCGATCCGCATCGTGAACATGTCCCCGTAGCGGCGGTGCGCATCCTCGAGGAACGCCACCGGTCGCGTGAGCCAGCGCACGGTTTGGAGCGCGCGCGGCGCGCGCGGCCCGGGCGGCAACCCTGCCAAAGGGGTCCGACCCTTTTCGGAGGCTGGTTGAGGGTTTGCGATCAGGCGAGCTTACGACCGGCGAGCTCGGCGTGAGCCGCGACCTGGGCGGCGAACTCCGCGAAGTCGGCCGCGTAGAGCTGCTGCGGACCGTCGCACAGGGCCGCCTCGGGATCCTCCGCGACCTCGACGATGATCCCATCCGCGCCCACGGCGGCGGCGGCTCGGGACAGCGGCCCGACAAGGCGCCGGTCGCCGGAGGCGTGCGACGGGTCCACGATCACCGGGAGGTGCGTGTGCAGCTTGAGCCACGGCACCGCGCCGAGGTCGAGCGTGAAGCGCATCGCGTTGTCGAAGGTCCGGATCCCGCGCTCGCACAGGATCACCCGTTCGTTGCCCTCCTTGAGCACGTAGTCCGCGGCCTGGAGCAGCTCGTCGAGCGTGGAGGAGAGCCCGCGCTTCAGCAGCACCGGCTTGTCGAGCTTCCCGACCACCTCGAGCAGGCCGTAGTTCTGCATGTTGCGCGCGCCGACCTGGATGACGTCGACCGCTTCGGCGAACTGGTCCGCCAGCTGAGCGGAGGTCATCTCGCTGACCACGGGCAGCCCCGTCTGCTCGCGCGCCTCGCGCAGGATGCTCAACCCCTCGGTGCCCAGTCCCTGAAAGGCGAACGGCGACGTACGGGGCTTGTAGGCGCCACCGCGGAGCATCGAGGCACCGGCCGCGGCCACGGCTCGGGCGACACCGAGCGTCTGATCGCGGGACTCCACCGTGCAGGGACCGGCAATGAGGGAGAAGGTGTCCGGGGCGCCGATCCGGTGGTCGGCGACGTCGAAGATCGTCGGCTCGTGATGCGAGAGCTCACTCGAGGCGAGCTTGTACGGACGCGAGATCGGGATCACGCGATCCACGCCGGCGAGGCCCTCCAGGCCCATCTCCAGCACACCCTCGGGATCGCCGATCGCGCCGATCGCCGTGGTGAGCTCACCCGGCATCACCTTCGCGTGAACGCCGCCCGCCTGAAGGCGCTCGACGACGGCCTCGATCTGCGCCGGCGTCGCCTCCGGCGTCATCACCACCATCATGTGCCCACCTCGGTGCGCGCTTTTCGCGCGCGCAGCATCGTCACGATCAGCAGCGCGATCACGGCAACCGGGAACGGAACGATCACGCCGACCGGGATGTCCAGACCCGCCTTGATCAGCAGCGCCAGCCCGGCCCCGATCAGTACGACCGCGAGCGTCGTCCGCAGCACGGCGGGCTCCACGCGCACGCTCCAGTGGCTCCCGAGCCACACGCCGGGCACGGAGCCGAGCAGGATCGTGCCCGCGAGGCCGAAGTCCACATTTCCCGCGGTCACGTGCGCGAGCCCCGCCGCCCAGAGCAGGATCGCCGCGTGGAAGACGTCGGTGCCGACCACCCGCTGCGGGGACAGCCGGAACAGGAGGATCAGGCCGACGGCGATCAGCGCCCCGCTGCCCGCGGAGGTCACGCCGAGCACGAAGCCCACGCACAGGCCGAGCAGCACCGCCGCGACCTTGTGCCGCCGCTCCATCTCGATCGTGTCGCGCTCGCGCTCGTGCATCCGCTTGAGGAAGGCGCGCACGAGCGTCGCGGTGCCTGTGAGCAGCAGCGCACCCGCGAGGATCGCGATCACCGCGTCCTCGAAGTCGCGGCCGAGCCAGTCCTCGAGGAGGGTGAGCACGTACACGCCGCCGATCGCGGCCGGCACCGAGCCGAGCGCCATCCAGCTCGACAGCGTCAGGTCCACCGTCTTCTGGCGCAGGTGCTTCCAGCCGCCGACGGTCTTCGTAACCGCCGCGTACGCGAGGTCGGTCCCGATAGCCGTCACGGGCTGCACGCCGAACACGAGGATGAGCATCGGCGTCATCAGCGAGCCCCCGCCGATCCCGGTCATGCCGACGAGGATGCCAACGCCCAGGCCGAACGCTACGAGGGCGAAATCCACGCCGGGAGCCTAGAGGGCGCCGGGTTCAGAGCACCATGCCTGCACCGACTGTGTCGTTCGTCGACTCGTCGATGAGGATGAAGCTGCCGGTCATGCGGTTCCGGCGGTACTGGTCCACGAGCAGCGGCGCGGACAGGCGCAGGCGCAGCTTGCCGATCTCGTTCAGCTCCAGGCCGCCCGCCTCCTCGTCGCGATGCAACGAGTTCACGTCGATCCGGTAGATCACCTGGTCGACCTTCGCGAGCGCCGTGCGCGTCGTGTGCTTGATCCGGTAGCGGCCCGCGGGCGACAGCGGCCGCTCGGACATCCAGCACACCATCGCGTCGATCTGCTTGGCCTCCGTCGGCCGGTTCTGCGGCCGGCAGATCATGTCGCCACGCGAGACGTCGATGTCGTCCTCGAGCCGGAGCGTCACGGACAGCGGCGGGTAGGCCTCGTCGAGCTCGCGGTCGTAGGTGTCGATGCCCGCGATCCGGCTGGTGCGCCCGGAGGGCAGCACCACGACCTCGTCGCCGGCGCGGAACACGCCCGACGCGACCTCGCCGGCGTAGCCGCGGTAGTCGTGCAGCTCGTCGGACATCGGCCGCGTGACCCACTGCACCGGGAAGCGCGCGTCCTGGAGGTTGCGGTCGGACGCCACGTGCACGTGCTCGAGGTGGTACAGCAGCGATGGGCCCTCGTACCAGCTCATGTTCTGCGAGCGCTCGACCACGTTGTCGCCGTGGAGCGCAGAGATCGGGATGAAGGTCACGTCCTGGATGTCGAGCTTCGCCGCCCAGCCGCTGAACTCGGAGGAGATGCGGTCGAAGACCTCCTGGTCGTACTCGACCAGGTCCATCTTGTTCACGCACACCACGAGGTGGGGGATGCGCAGGAGCGATGCGATGAAAGCGTGCCGGCGCGACTGCTCGAGCACCCCCTTGCGCGCATCGACGAGCACGAGCGCGAGGTCCGCGGTGGAGGCGCCCGTGACCATGTTGCGCGTGTACTGCTCGTGGCCGGGCGTGTCGGCGATGATGAACTTGCGCCGCGGCGTGTGGAAGTAGCGGTACGCCACGTCGATCGTGATGCCCTGCTCGCGCTCGGCGCGCAGGCCGTCGGTCAGCAGCGCGAGGTTCACGTAGCCGTCGCCGCGCCGCTTCGAGGTCTCCTCGACGTGCTCGAGCTGGTCCTCGAAGATCGACTTCGTGTCGTACAGGAGCCGGCCGATCAGGGTCGACTTGCCGTCGTCCACCGACCCGGCGGTCGCGAACCGGACCAGCTCGGAGGTGCGCTGCTTCACGGGCGCTCCGTTCGTGGCCGCGCCGGGCGCCATGGCTAGAAGTAGCCCTCCTTCTTGCGGTCCTCCATGGCGGCCTCGGAGACGCGGTCGTCGGCGCGCGTCTCGCCGCGCTCCGTGATCCGCGTGGCCGCGATCTCGGCCACCACGTCCTCGAGCGACTTGGCCGTGGAGGCCACCGCGCCGGTGCAGCTCATGTCGCCGACGGTGCGGAAGCGCACCGACTGGGTGAACGACTGCTCGCCGGGAAGCAGCTCCACGAAGTCCGACAGCGCGTAGAGCATCCCGTCGCGCTTGAAGACCTCACGCTCGTGCGCGAAGTAGATCGACGGCAGCTCGAGCTTCTCCTCGGCGATGTACTGCCACACGTCGAGCTCGGTCCAGTTCGAGAGCGGGAACACGCGCACGTGCTCGCCGGGCTTCACGAAGCCGTTGTAGATGTTCCAGAGCTCGGGGCGCTGGCCCTTCGGATCCCACTGGCCGAAGTCGTCCCGGAACGAGAGGATGCGCTCCTTCGCGCGGGCGCGCTCCTCGTCGCGGCGGGCGCCGCCGAACGCCGCCTTGAAGCCGTGCTCCTCGATCGCGTCGAGCAGCGTCACCGACTGGAGCCGGTTGCGCGAGGCGCGCGGGCCCTTCTCCTCGACCACACGGCCGTCGTCGATCGAGTCCTGCACCGAGGCCACGATCAGGCGCGCGTTCATCTCCTCCACGAGCCGGTCGCGGTACTCGATCACCTCCGGGAAGTTGTGGCCCGTGTCCACGTGCATCACCGGGAACGGGAGGCCGCCCGGGTGGAATGCCTTACGGGCGAGATGCAGCAGAACGGCGCTGTCCTTGCCGCCCGAGAACAGCAGCACGGCGCGCTCGACCTCGGCCGCGACTTCGCGGATCACGTGGATGGCCTCGGCTTCGAGGGCCCGGAGATGTGAGATTTCGTAGCTCAAACGTGCAGGCCGCACTCGGTCTTGTTCTGCCCGGCCCAGCGGCCCTCACGGCCGTTTCCGGGAAGCGTGCAGGGGGCGCAGCCAATCGACTCATACCCCCTGTCGTGGAGGGGATGGTAGGGGAGATTGTGCAGGTGGACGTAACTCCACACGTCCGCGTCCGTCCATTCCGCGAGCGGATTGAACTTCCAGACCCCGCGCCCCCCGTCCCATTCCACCGCTTCGGCGTTCGCCCGAGTGGGTGACTGCTCTCGTCTGATGCCTGTGATCCACGCCTCCTTGCCCGCGAGCGCCTGCGCGAGCGCGTCGACCTTGCGCTGCCCGCAGCAGGCCGACGCGGACCACGGCGTCCCGTTCGGCGGCGTGGCATCGACGACCTCCACGCGCAGCCCGTAGCGGTCCTCGACCTTCCTCCAGACCTCGTAGGTCTCGGGGAAGAGCACGCCGGTGTCGATCGTGAACACGCGCGCCGTGGACTCGATCCGCATGAGCATGTCTATGAGAACCGACTCCTCCTTCTGGAAGGAGCAGGCCATCACCAGCGAGGGGTGATGCCGCTCGACGGCGGTGCGAAGCGTCTCCTCTGCGGTCTCTACACCGCGCATTCGCCCTCTCCCCGGATGACCTGGAAGGGCTCCTTGCGCTGCCAGTCGATGAAGTGCTGCATGTTGTCGAGGCTGAACTCCACGGGCATGGAGAGCTCGCGGACCTCGTCCTCGAAGCGCGTCTGGCCGACCCGCTCGGCGAAGTCGTTGAACTCCTCGCCGTCGTTCCGCTCGGCCCCGTACATGCGGATCCAGCGCTCGACCGCGTCGGGCACCCGCTTGGCCGGGAGGCGCACCTTCAGGCGCGTGCCGTAGACCACCTCGCCGCCCTCGTAGTTGCCGCCGATGTGCGCCACGTATGCGGGGATCGTGTGCTCGCCGACCTTGATCGACGCTCCGTAGAACCCGATGTTCGCGATGTGGTGCTGCGAGCAGCCGTTCGGGCAGCCGGACATCTTGATGTGGATCCGCCGCGTCAGCGGGTCCTCGATGCCCATCGACTCCACGCGCTCGCGGACCGCGTGGTTCAGGCCCATCGAGCTGGTGATGCCGAGCTTGCACGAGTCCGTGCCCGGGCAGCTGATCACGTCGTTGATCTCGTCCGCGCCCGCGTCGCCGAGCCCGAGCTCCGAGAGCGCGCGCCAGACCTCGAACGCGGTCTCGTCGCGCACCCAGCGGAGCACGAGGTTCTGGTGCACCGTCGTCCGCGCGTGGCCGCCCGAGTACTTCCGCATGATCTCGGCAAGGCCGCGGAACTGCTCCGGCGTGAGGTCGCCGCGGACCACCTTGATCTGCACGGTCGAGAACCCGGCCTGGCGCTGCGGGACCACGCTCGCGGCCGCCCAGCGCTCGTACTCGCTGAGATCGCCGTTCGGGCTCGCGTAGCTTGCGGGCGCGGGCGGGGCGCCGGCCTCCTCGTCGTCGATGAAGAGCAGCGGTGTGGGGTCGAAGTCGCGCTCGCCGACCCAGTCGCCCTCGAGCTCCTCGTCCACCTGGCGGGCCAGCTCCTCGATGCCGAACTTGTCGACGAAGACCTTGATGCGCGCCCGCGCGCGGTTCGCGCGCAGCCACTCCTGCCGGTCGAAGATGCGGAACACCGCCTCCGCGACCTTCAGGTACTCGCCGTCGTCCGCGGAGACGAACTCGCGGAGCGTGGGCGCGACGCGCGGCATGATCGAGGTGCCACCGCCCACGCGCAGCTCGAAGCCCTTGACGCCGTCGCGGATGCGCGGGATGTAGGCGATGTCGTGGATGCCCGTGATGGCGCGGTCCTCGTCCGTGGCGGTGAAGGCCGTCTTCACCTTGCGCGGCATCAGCTGCGTGGTGGGATGGCGCACGAAGTAGCGCACGTAGGCGCCGACGTACGGAGTGGGGTCGAACAGCTCGCCCTCGCAGACGCCGGCCCACGGGTCGCCGGTCACGTTGCGGACGGTGTTGCCGCAGCCCTCGCGGCTCGAGAGCCCCGAGTCGGACAGCTCGCGGATCGCCTTGGCGGCGTCGCGCAGCGGGATGTGGTGGAGCTGGATGTTCTGGCGCGTGGTGATGTGGCCCTTGTTCAGCGGCGCGTACTTCTCGACCACGTCCGCGAAGGCCTCCATCTGCTCCGGCGTGATGCCGCCGAACGGGAGCTTCACCCGGATCATCTGGACGTCGGCCTGCCGCTGGCCGTAGACGCCCTGCTTCAGGCGGAAGCCGATGAACTGGTCCTCGGCGATCTCACCGCCGAGGAAGCGCTCGGCCTCGTTGTCGAAGTCGTCGAACTCGCGCTCGAGGATCGGGATGATGTGCCCTGGGACGTTCTCGATCACCTCGGGGTTGTCGAGCGAGCCCTGCTTGCCCTTGCGCTTTGCACCAGCACGGGGCGGTGCCCCGTGCGCGGCGTTGTCCTTCTGCGGCTGCTCAGCCGGCGCCGAAACAGGTTCCATCGGGAGAAAGTACCAAAAGCCAGTCGGGATTCGTGCCTTTTATCGGCAGGACCAGCTCAGGGGCTCATCGCGCGCCGGTTGCGGTAGACGCGTGGCCGATGCAGCGATCCAGGGCGCGGGCACTTCATGCATCCTCGATGATGCGGATATGGCTCCTGTGAACCTCGCTAACGCAACCTTCAAGTACGACTCCGAGGACCCGGAGGGCTTCCGCGCCGGCATGGCCAGGTTCGGCCCGGACATGGGCGCGGAGATCACCGGCGCGTCGCTCTACGAGCTCCCTCCCGGAGAGCTGCTCTGCCCGTACCACTACGAGTACGGCGAGGAGGAATGGCTGCTGGTGATCGCGGGACGGCCGTTCGTCCGGACGCACGAGGGCACCGAGGAGCTCGAGCCGCTCGACCTCGTGTTCTTCAAGCGCGGCCCGGAGGGTGCGCACCAGGTCGGCAACCGCGGCGAGGAGCCCGCAAAGGTGCTGATGTGGTCCAACGTCCTCTGGCCCACCGGCACCGCCTACCCCGACAGCGACAAGGTCGGGCTCTGGCTCGCGCCGGGAGACTCGCTGATGGTCGAGCGCTCGTCCGGGGTGGACTACTACCAGGGCGAGTCGCGGTAGTCCGCCCTCACCCGCTTGGTGCCCTCGAGCAGGCCGGCCCGCAGCCACGGGCTCATCGCCGGCCCCGATGACGCCGGCGCGGGCGCCGTGTCGCGCATGAACTGCTCGATCGCGGCGGCGATCGCGGCGGCCTCCTCGGGCGACGCCGGCTGGCGCACCTCGATGCGCGGCCGCGCCGGGCTCTGCTTGCCGTTTCGGCTCACTGGCGGGATAGCGTAAGGCCCGTGGCCGAGCTGCTCGTCTTCCCCCAGAAGGCCGTGCTGCGGGCGATCGAGCCGGACGAGGCGATCGAGCGCGTTCGCGACGGCTTCGTGGAGTACGCCGGCAACGAGTGGCAGATGCCGCCGAAGGTGTACCTGGACGCCTCGCCAAACGGCGACTTCCGCGCGATGCCGGCCAAGGGCGCGGGGCTCGCGATCCTGAAGTGGGTCACCTCGTTCCCGGGCAATCCCGACGCCGGGCTGCCTGTGGTGATGGGGATGATCTGCGTCTCGTCGGCGGTCGACGGCGAGCCGCTCGCGCTGGTAGACGTGCGGGCCGTGACCGCGCTCCGGACGGGGGCGGTCGCGGCCGTGGCCGCGCAGGAGCTCGCGCGTGAGGATGCGCGCACGGTGGGCATCGTCGGCTGCGGCCTGCACGGGACCTGGGCCGCCCGCTGCCTCGCCGCCGCCGAGTACGGGCCGGGGATCTGCTTCGACCCGGACCCCGAGCGGGCCGGACGGCTCGCGGGCGAGCTCGGCTGGGAGGTCGGGGCGCGCGAGGATGCCCTGGCGTGCGACGTGGTCACGTGCGTGACTCCCGGCAACGAGCCCGTGGTCCGCGAGAGCGACCTGCGCCCGGGCCTCCACCTCAACATGCTGGGCGCCGACGGGCCGGGCAAGGCCGAGGCCGAGCCCGAGGCGGTGGCCCGCTGCGATCTGTTCTGCGACGAGTGGGCGCAGGCCAGCCACGGCGGCGAGCTCACGGGCGCGGTCGAGGCGGGCCTCGTGACGCGTGAGCAGGTCGCCGAGCTCGGCGCCGTCCTCACCGGCTCCCACCCGGGGCGTTCCGCTCCCGACCGGGTTACGCTGTTCGACTCCACAGGCTTGGCGATCCAGGACCTCGCACTCTGCCTCGCGCTTCTCGAAGCGCACCGCGCGGGGCGCGTGCGTGCCGACACCGTCCGGCTCTAGCCCCCGACTCCCCCAAGGGCCATGCGCAAACTGATTCTCACGCTGCTCGTCCTGTCCGCTTCCGTGTTCGCCGCGACCGCCTGCGGGAGCGAGGACGAGGCCGCCTCGGGGGCCTCGGAGCTCGTGCCGGCGAGCGCCGTCTTCTACGGCGAGGTGACCCTGAAGCCCGAGGGCGAGCAGAAGGAGGCCATCGATGCGATCCTCGCCAGGTTCCCGGGCGGCGGCCAGGCCGGCGACAAGCTTAAGGAGCTGATCGACAAGGCGCTCCGCGAGTCCGACGCGCCGGTGAGCTTCTCGAAGGACATCGAGCCGTGGCTCGGCGACGAGGCCGCTTTCTTCGCGAGCGGGGGGAACGCCGGCGACTTCAGGGCCGGCGCCGCTCTGGTGGCGACGGAGGACGAGGACGCGGCGCTCGAGACGGTCGAGAAGACCGGCGAGGGCGAGATCTCGCGCAAGACGTACAAGGACGTCGAGTACATGACCGACGAGTCCGAGGAGGCCGCGGCGGTCTTCGACGGCTTCGTGGTGCTCGGCTCTGAGGCCGGTGTGAAGGCCGTGATCGACACGAGGGAGGGGGGCGAGAAGCTCTCAGACGCGGAGGGCTTCCAGAACGCCCTGGATGAGGCCGCCGAGGACCGGCTCGGCCTCTTCTTCGTCAACTCACCGGCACTCCAGGCGTCCCTGCAGCGGGCGGGCGCCCCTATGCCGGACTCCCTGGAGAGGCTGTTCAGGGAGCCCTTCGTCGCGACGCTGGACGCGGACCGCGACGGGGTGACCTTCGAGGGCTCCGTGCCGGAGGACCTCGGCCGCGCCTCCTTCTTCGGCCAGGCCAGTGACCTTCTGACCGAGCTCCCCGCGGACTCCTGGGTCGCGACGGCGCAGACGGACTTCGGGCAGACACTCGACTTCTTGGTCGGGGCCTTCGCCGGCGCGGTCGGCGGCCGCGACACGATCGAGCAGCAGTTCAAGGCCGCCACCGGCCTGGACCTCCAGGAGGACGTGATCGATTGGATGGGCGACTTCGGCGTGTTCGTCCGCGGGGAGAGCGTCTCCGAGCTGAACGGCGCGCTCGTGATCGAGACGAAGGACGAGGCGGCCTCGGGCCGCTTCCTCGACGGGATCGAGCGCCTGGCCCGGACGCAGGGCGGCGGCGAGGTCCAGATCGCCCCGCGCGGCGGCGGGTTCACGGCGACGGTCCAGGGCGTGCCCCAGCCGATCCACGCGTTCCAGGACGGCGGGCGCGTGGTGTTCGCCTACGGCGAGCGTGCCGCCTCCGACGCGGCCGACCCGAGCGAGACGCTTGGCGATGCGCCCGAGTTCGCGGAGGCACGGGACTCGCTCGGCGACTACGAGGTCTCGATGTTCCTGCTGATGCAGCCCATCTTCGACCTGGTTGATTCGAGCGAGTCCGCGAACGACGCGGACTGGCAGGAGGCGAAGCCCTACCTCGAGCCACTCGACGCGCTCATCGGCGGCACCTCCGGCGAGGGCGGCGATCTGAGGTCGGCGTTCAAGCTGATCGTGAAGTAGCGCAGGGTTAGAGTCGGCGCGTGACCCTCGAGGAACGCGCCTTCCGAAAGGCGACGCGCCGGCTCATCCCGTTCCTCTTCCTCATCTACGTGGTCGCGTACCTCGACCGCGTGAACGTGAGCTTCGCGCAGCTCCAGCTCGAGGACGACCTCGGCTTCAGCGACACGATCTTCGGGCTCGGCGCCGGGATCTTTTCGCTCGGGTACGTGATCTTCGGCGTGCCGAGCAACCTGGCCCTGGAGCGCTTCGGCGCGCGCCGCTGGCTCGCCGGGATCATGGTCGTCTGGGGCGTGATCTCGGCGGCGATGATGTTCATCGAGGGCGCGGCGAGCTTCTACATCCTGCGCTTCCTCTTGGGTGCAGCAGAGGCAGGCTTCTTCCCGGGGATCATCCTGTTCCTGACCTGGTGGTTCCCGGAGCGGGAGCGCACCCGCGCGATCGCGCTGTTCCTAACCGCGGTGTCGGCGGCGTACGTCGCGGGCGGCCCCCTGTCGGGCGGGCTGCTCGAGCTCGACGGCTTCCTCGGACTCGACGGCTGGCAGTGGCTCTTCCTCGTGGAGGGGATCCCGGCGGTGGTGCTCGGCTTCGTGACGCTCCGCTACCTGGACGAGCGGCCCGCCGACGCGGACTGGCTCGAGCAGGACGAGCGGGAGTTCCTTGCCGCCGAGGTGGCGCGCGAGGTCCCGGCGACGCCGGGCCGCGTTCGCGACGCCCTGGGGAGCGGCCGTGTCTGGGCGCTCGGTCTCGTCTATTTCGTGCTGCTGGCCGCGGGCTTCGGGCTGACCTTCTTCGTGCCGGACCTGGTGCAGGACCGGACCGGCTTCAGCGACTTCGAGGTGGGCGTCCTGTCGGCAATCCCGTACGGGTTCGCCACGGCGGCGATGATCATCGCGTCCCGACGCGGGACCGGCCTCGTCGTCCCCATGCTGGTGGGCGCAGCCGGGACGGCGGGCACGGCCTATGCGCAGTCGCCGCTGCTGCTGACGGTGACCATCACCGTCGCGGCGGTGGGAATCCTGTCGGCGCTGCCCCGCTTCTGGGCGTTCCCGACCGCGTTCCTGAGCGGGAGCGCCGCGGCCGCCGGCATCGCGCTGGTCGCCGCCGTGGGCAACCTGGGCGGCTTCGTCGGCCCTGCCTTCACCGGGATCGCGGAGGACTCCACCGGCGGCTTCGAGATGCCGCTCACCGTGCTGGCGGCGACGCTCGTGGTTACAGCGGGATGTTCCCGTGCTTTCGCTTCGGCGTCTCCACCCGCTTCGTCTGCAGCCGCTCCAGCGCCCGAATCAGCTTCGGTCGCGTCTCGTGCGGGATGATCACGTCGTCGATATAGCCGCGCTCGGCCGCCGAGTACGGGTTGGCGAAGCGCGCCTTGTAGTCGCCGATCAGCTTCTCGCGACGCTCGTCCGGCGTCGGCGAGGCCTGGATGTCGCGCCGGTGGATGATGTTCACGGCGCCCTCCGGGCCCATCACCGCGACCTCGGCGGTCGGCCAGGCGAACACGAAGTCGGCCAGCATGTGCTTCGAGTTCATGACGTCGTAGGCGCCGCCGTAGGCCTTGCGGGTGATGACCGTCAGCTTCGGCACGGTCGCCTCGGTGAAGGCGTACAGGAGCTTCGCGCCGTGGCGGATGATCCCGCCCCACTCCTGTGAGGTGCCGGGCAGGAAGCCGGGCACGTCCATGAACGTGAGCAGCGGGATGTTGAAGGCGTCGCAGAAGCGCACGAAGCGCGCCGCTTTCTCCGAGGCGCTGATGTCGAGCACTCCGGCGAGCTGGCTCGGCTGGTTGCCCACGACGCCGACCGGGCGCCCGTTCAGGCGCGCGAACCCGATCACGATGTTGCGGGCGAAGTGCTCCTGCACCTCGAAGAACTCGCCGTTGTCGACCACGAGGTGCACCACGTCGCGCATGTCGTAGGGCTTGTTCGGGTTGTCGGGCACGACCGTGTCGAGCGCCTCGTCGATGCGGTCCGGGTCGTCGCCCGTGTCCATCTGCGGCGGGATCTCGAGGTTGTTCTGGGGCAGGAACGACATGAGGTAGCGCACGTCCTCGAGGCAGCTCTCCTCGTCGTCCGCCGCGAAGTGCGCCACGCCCGACTTCGAGTTGTGGGTCATCGCGCCGCCGAGCTCCTCGAAC